>JBHYDO010000282.1:0-5576 GCA_051860645.1 Roseococcus sp. | reverse complement strand
TGCAGCAGATCGTGGACGCGGCGCGCGACCACAAGGCGCATGCCATCGGCATGTCCGGCCTGCTGGTGAAGTCCACCGTCGTGATGCGCGAGAACCTGGAGGAGATGTCGCGCCAGGGCATCGACCTGCCGGTGCTGCTGGGCGGTGCCGCGCTGACGCGCAACTATGTCGAGGAGGACTGCGTGCAGGCCTATGCCTGCGGCCGCGTGGTCTACGCGCGCGACGCCTTCGACGGCCTGCACCTGATGGACAAGGTGATGGGCAATGACTTCGAGGGCTACCTCGGCGCCATCCAGTCCAAGCGCTCCGGCAAGAAGTCGCGCAACGAGAAGCGCACCCTCGGCACCGCCGACCCGCGCGGCTTCGCCCCCGTGGACCTGGCCTACGCCCAGGGACGCCGCCGGCGCGAGACCCAGGGCCTGATCACGCCCACGCCGCCCTTCTGGGGGGCGCGCATCATGGAGGCGGACCCCAAGGCGCTGGTGCCCTTCATCAACGAGCGCAGCCTGTACCAGTTCCAGTGGGGCTTCCGGAAGGCGGGCCGCAGCCTGGAGGACTTCATCGGCTGGGCGAAGCAGGAACTGCGACCCGTGCTCAAGCGCATGCTGGCGCTGACGCAGGAACAGAACATCCTCAAGCCACAGGCCATCTATGGCTACTGGAAATGCGCGGGCCAGGGCAACGACCTGATCCTGTTCGAGCAGGACGGCACCACCGAGGTCGCGCGCTTCAACCTGCCGCGCCAGCCCAAGGATGACGGCGACTGCATCGCGGACTTCGTGCGCGACGTGGACGACGCGGAGCGCGACGTGATCGGCCTGCAGGTCGTGACCGTGGGCCAGAAGGCGTCGGACATGGCCAGGGAATGGTTCGAGGACAACCGCTACCAGGACTACCTGTATCTGCATGGTCTTTCAGTCGAGATGGCCGAGGCGCTGGCGGAGTACGTCCACAAGCGCATCCGTGCCGAGCTTGGATTCGCCGGCGAGGATGAGCGCGACATCGAGAAAATGCTCTCGCAAGGTTATCGCGGCGGGCGTTACTCCTTTGGTTACCCGGCCTGCCCAAAGCTTGAGGACCAGGTGCCGCTGCTGAAGCTGCTCCAGGCTGAGCGCATCGGCGTGGAAATCAGCGACGAGTGGCAACTCCACCCCGAACAGAGCACCAGCGCCATCGTCCTGCATCACCCCCGCGCCAAGTACTTCTCGGTCTGACCCCGCGGCGCCCGGGGGGCGGTAGGAAGAGCTTCCACGGCAAGTTGAACGAAGCCCCTTGGCCAGGATGCCCCAGATGGGGCATCCTCAACTGGTTGTGGCCCTGCACGCCGTGGTGGCAAAATGTCACTCTTGGTTGCAGGCGGGGCTGAGCGGGAGACTGGGTCCGATGCGGATATGGATGAGGGTGGCCGGCATGCTTGCCGGCATCGGGCTCCTGGCGGCTCTCCTTGGTGCGGCGCGGGCCCAGTTGCCCGGCCCCAATGGCGCGACCCACCTGCGGGTGGTGGGGGGTCTCGCCGCGATCAGCCAGTATGTGCGGTTCGAGAAACCCTTCTGGGAGCAGCGAATCCAGGCGCTGACGGGGGGACGCATCACCGCCGAGATCGTGCCCTTCGACCGGAGCGGCCTGCGCGCCCCGGAGGTCCTGGCCATGATGCGCCTGGGCGTCGTGCCCTTCGGCACGGTGCTGCTCGGCGCGGCTTCCGCCGACGAGCCGGAGTTCAACATCGTGGACCTGCCCGCGCTCAGCCCGGACTTCGCCTCGTTGCGGCGCAATGTCGGACTGGTGCGCCCCTTCATCGAAACCCTGCTGCGTGAGCGCCACAACGTGGAGGTGCTTGGCATCTACACCTATCCCGCGCAGGTCTTGTTCTGTCGTCGCCCCTTCACCGGCCTGGCTGACCTGGCGGGGCGACGCATCCGCACCTCGGGCGTCGCGCAATCCGAGATGGTGGAGGCGCTCGGCGCCACCGCCGTCGTGACACCCTTCGCCGAGATCGTGCCCGCCATTCGCGCCGGTACGGTGGAATGCGCCATCACGGGCACGCTGTCGGGCAACGCCATCGGCCTGCACGAGGTGACGGGGCATGTCCATGCCATGGCCGTCTCCTGGGGGCTGTCGGCCTTCGGCGCGTCGCGCGGCGCCTGGGCCGCCCTGAAGCCCGAAGTGCAGGCGATGCTGCGCGAAGCCGTGGCAGGGCTGGAGCGGGAGATCTGGGAGGGTGCGGACCGCGAGACCGGCGAGGGCCTGGCCTGCAATGCCGGCCGTCCGGGCTGCGAGCGCGGCACACCGGGCCGCATGCAGATCGTCCCCGCCTCCGCATCGGATGCCGCCCTGCGGGAGCGGTTGCTGCGCGAGACCGTGGTGCCGCGCTGGATAAGCCGCTGCGGGGATGAATGCGTCAGCGTCTGGAACCGCTACCTCGCGCCCGTCACGGGCTTCGAAGCCCGGGCCGAGTGAATGCAGAACGGCCGCCTCCTGCGCATGGCCGTGGTTGCGGCCGCGGCGATGATACTGCTGGCGCAGATCATGGCCAATGTGCTGCTGACGCAGCGCAACCAACTGACCGCGCTCGAGGCCGCCGAGGACACGGTCTCGCGCATCGCACGCTCGGTCGAGGCGACGATGAACCGCACCTTCCTCCAGGTGGACAGCATGCTGCTGGGCCTGCCCACGCTGCTCGCACCCTTCGACGGCTGGGGGCCGGGCGGCACTTTCGACCACATCGCGGCCGGGCGGCTGCTGCGTGAGTTGAACAACCAGAACCTCACCATCCGCGACATCCTGCTGGTCGGGCCGCAGGGGTTGCCGGTGGTGTCGGGTCTGACGATTTCGCGGCGTCGCCCGCTGCCGTTAAGTTTGGCCACCGACCTGCGCGCGGCGGGGCTGCCCGGGGCGGGGCTGCAGGTGGGTGGGCCGGTGCGCAACCCCTCCACCGGCGAATGGTCCCTGTTCTTCGCCCGTCAGCTCGAAATCCCGGGGATCGGCCGGGTGACCGCCGTGGCGGAGGTCACGGTCGCGGTGCTGGCGGTGCTGCTTGGCGCCGGCGGTGAGCCGGAGGGGCTGCACGCCAGCCTGGAACTGCGCGACGGCACTTTGCTGGCGGCGTTGCCGCATGACGAGCCGCGGATGGGGCGGCAGCTCGAGCGTCCGATCGGGCAAGGTCCTGCCGACGTCTCCCGCTTCGACAACCGCTCCGTGATCGGCACCGAGCGCCCGACCCTCTACCCTTCGCTGGCCATTGGCGTGACGCTGGACCGCGAGGTGGCGCTGCGCGCCTGGCGGACCGAACGCAACCGCGCCATCATGGTGTCCGTCGCCCTATCCGTGCTGGTGCTGGCGGTGGTGGCCGCCATGCTCGTGGCGCTGCGCCAGCGCGCCCGCGTGGATGAGGAGCGCCTGCGCTGGCGCCGCACCCTCGAAAACGCGCTGGCGAGCATGACCGACGGCTTCGTCATGTATGACGGCGAGGACCGCCTCGTCATCTGCAACCAGCGCTACCGGGAGATCTACTCCGAGAGCGCCCCCTTCATCGAGGAGGGAGCCTTCTTCGACGACATCATGCGCGGCGGCATTGCCAACGGGCAGTATCCTCAATTCGACGGCGATGCCGACGCGTTCATCGCCGAGCTGAAGGCTTGGCGGCGCGCGGGCGGGGCGCCGATCGAGCGCCTGCTTCCCGATGGGCGCTGGATCCTCATCACGGAGCGCCCCACCCCCGATGGCGGCACGGTGGGCATTCGCACCGACATCACCGCGCTGAAGGAGGCAATGCGAGAGGTGGAGGCCGCGGCCGAGGCCAAGAGCATGTTCCTGGCCCGCATGTCGCACGAACTGCGCACGCCGCTGAACGCCATCCTGGGCTTCGCCGGCCTGCTGCTGTCCGACCGCACGATGACGCCCACGCAGTATGAGCAGTTGCGGCTGCTGCACGAGGCGGGCTCGCATGTGCGGGAGCTGGTGAACGGGCTGTTGGACCTCGCCAAGATCAACGCCGGCAAGCTGGAGCTGGAGCAGGAACCGCTGGCGCTGGCCCCGCTGCTCGAGGGTTGTGCGGGTTTCCTCAGCCCCGACACGCGGCGCAAGCAGATCACGCTGCGCGTCCTGGCCGACCCGGACCTGCCGGCAGGTGTGCGCGGCGACGCGACGCGGCTGCGCCAGATGATCCTCAACCTGCTGTCCAACGCGGTGAAGTTCACCCCCGTGGGCGGCTGGGTGGAACTGCGCGTGCGGCCCATCTCGGGCGGCATCCGGCTCGAAGTGCAGGACAGCGGGCCGGGCGTCCCGCGCGAGAAGCGGCACATGCTGTTCCAGGACTTCACCCAGCTGGGCGAGCTGGGCGACCCCGAGAGCCCGGGTACGGGCCTCGGCCTCGCCATCACCGCCCGGCTGGTGGCACTCATGCAGGGGAGGATCGGCGTGGAGAGCGAACCGGGCCAGGGCGCGATGTTCTGGGTGGAGGTGCCCCTGGCCGAGGCCACCCCCCCGCGCGAGCCCGCCCGCCCGGGCATGGCGGGCGGCGCGGTGCGGCCGTTGCGGCTGCTCGTGGCCGACGATATCGCACCCAACCGCCTGCTGATGCGCGCCCTGCTGGGGGCCGCTGGCCATGATGTGACCGTGGTGACCGACGGCGCCGAGGCGCTGGCCGCCGTGCAATCGCAGCGCTTCGACGCGGTGCTGATGGATGTCCGCATGCCGGGGATGGACGGGCTGGAAGCCACGCGCCGCCTGCGCGCCCTTCCGGGGCCCGAGGCGCGGCTGCCCGTGATCGCGGTCACCGCCTCGGCCCTGCCGGAGGAGATCGCGGAATGCCGTGCAGCGGGCATGGACACCCATGTCGCCAAGCCGGTGGACCGCGCCGCGCTGCTCGACCTGCTGGCGCGGATCACCTCGGCCCCGGCCGATGCCGAGCCGGAGCCCGCCCCGCCAGACCCGGTCGCCATGCTGCGCGCCGAACTGGGCGAAGCCGCGCTCCCCTTGCTGTTCGGCTTCCTGGACGAACTGGAAACGGTCAGCGCGGCCCTCGAGGCGAGCGGGCTGGACGATGAGGCGTTGCGCAGCCTGCTGCACCGGGCGCTTGGGGCTGCGGGCAGCCTGGGCGCCGGTGCCCTGACCTCCGCGCTCGATACCGCGCAGCAGCGGCTGCGCGCGCGGGAGGGGGCGCCGGTGGTGCTGGCCACCCTGCGCCCAACGCTGCGTTCCGAATTGCCGCGCGTGCGGGCGCGGCTGCGCGAAGTGCTGGGGCCCGCCGCGGCGGCGGAGTGACCGCCGCCCGGCGAATGACCCCTGGCCCGCAGGACCCTACCGGTCCACTTCCTCGACGCTGAGCCCGAACGCGGCCAGGCCTTCGGCCAGCAGGTCGCCCAGCCCGTCCATGCCGGCAAGATAGGCGCTGGCGGGGCCGGCCGCGTTGCGCTCGGTGGCGAGCTTCAGCGCCTCGGCCCATTCCTCCGGCTCGTGGTCGCCACGGCCCACCCAGGCGAGCGCGATCAGCACCACCTGCTGTTCTTCGTTCAGTTCGTCCAGGTAGTCGGTCAGCATCTCCTCGGTGATCTCGTCGTCGAGGGCGTCGTCCAGTT
>JBHYDO010000281.1:0-5581 GCA_051860645.1 Roseococcus sp. | reverse complement strand
TGCGGAGAAGGGCGGCGAGGTCCGCGGGCTCGGTCTCATCGAGACGGCCGGAGCGATCCTTTGCGGGAAGGGCAAAGCTGTTGCCGGCGCGGCAGACGAGGCGGCGCTCGGTCCCGCGCTCTGGGTCGTAGCGCCAGGCCTCGCCCTCGCGGCTGAACAGCCCCATGGAGACGACCTGATCGACGATGCCGGGCAGCTCGCGCGCGGCCTTGCCGCCTTCCATCTGCGGCTGCCAGGTGACCTTGCCGAACTCGTCGGTCACCTTCTCCAGGATGCCGACCATGATCGTGGTCTTGCCCGGCGCATGCTGCAGATGCTTCAGGAGGCCGATGACCTCGCGGGCGAGCAAGCCGTAGGCGCCACGGGTGTCCGGCTTGCCGGTCTTCTCCGAGAAAGCCTCGGGCCGTGTCTTGGCCCAGGCCATCGCCTGCCGCGTGAGATCGGTGATGCTGTCCAGGAACACGATGGATTTGCTGGCGATCAGCCGCACCAGGTCGGGATGCGCCGCGGCGAGATGCTGATAGTGGCCTTCCGAGAAGAACCCGGTCCGATCGGCTGCCGGGTTCACGCCGCCGACCAGGCAGGCAAGGTCGATGGCGTCATCGAAGCAGCGCACCGGAATGCTGTCGCCGCGCCAGTCCTGCACCGACTTCATGCCGGCCTCGAGGTCGATGCAGATGGTCTCGGCCGCCGGCAGCGTCTTGAGCTGCGTGGTCTTCCCGACGCCGCTTGGGCCGAACAGCGCCATGGTGGTCTTGTTGGCCGCGCGCGACAGGCGCTCATCGGCTGTGACGATGCGCAGCGCCATCAGAGAGCTCCCCGCAGAGGATGGAGGGTGCCGGCGTGGGGACTGTCCCGCCGCGCCGTCTCCGACATGATGGCCAAGCGATAGGTGGCACGCCCCGCGCGCACGGTGCGGGCCGGCTCGAAGGCCGCGCGAATGCGCTCCGGCCAGGCGGTGTAGGCCCGCTCGGAGACCTTGAAGCTGACCTCGACGTACTGGCCGGGGTCCTCGCCGCCAGCGCGGATCTGCTCGGCGAGTGTGGCGAGCCGGACCTGGTCCCATTCCACCCGCTTAGGCAGGTCGACCGTGATCTCCACGGCGCCGTCCTGGAAGCGGACCGTGCCCTTGTCCTTGCCAGCCGCGGCACGGGCGCCGATGGCGCGCTGCTCGTAGCGGAGTGCGATCGCGGCCTCTATCCAGTCCTGCATGCGCTTGGCAGCATCCAGCGCCTCGCGCGCATCGGTCTGCAGCAGTGCCAGATGCTCAGGCGGGAGCGCGATCACGTCGCTCACCGGCATGCGGCGCAGCGCATCAAGGGTGGGGCGGTTCGAGAGATGCGCGTCCATCACGCCGCCTCCCCCTGAAGCAAACCCACCATGGCCAGGGCGAGCGGGCTGCGCGCGCTGCGCGACCGCGGACGGACGATGAGCAGATACGCAAAGCGCTCATCCGCGACGCAGCGCTGTACCAGGTGCACGAGGCCGGCTTCCGAGAAGCGCCGGGCGCGATCGGCCACGGCGATCAGCTCGAGCCGCTCGTCGGGCAACAGCTGGGACGCCGCCTTGTCGCGATCACGGGCCAGCATGCCGATGTGGTAGGTGATGATGTCGCCGGCGACGGCGTCCGCCAGGCGGTCGCACAGGCCATTCTCGGTCAGGACGACATCCAGCGGCGCATTCGCGCTTGACATCGTGGGGCTCAGCGGATGGGTGTGGCGCGCAACATGCACGGTGCCGGTCTCCTTCTCACGCGTTGGGTTCATCTGGTTCATACGGATCTGCGCGGATCCGTTCTCACGACCCCGAGGGGGTGTGGTGCAGACCTGATGCGCGGAGCCAGCAGCGGAGATCACCGAGCGCGCGGTAGAAGCCCGCGGCTGAGACACCGCTCGCCGCGCGCGCGTCCACCATGTCGCGATGCGCGAAGATCAGCCCGAGCAGCGCCCGCGGGGCGGGCGGGAGGTCACTGGCCGCGGAGCGCAGGGCGAGGGGCATGTCCGGATCGGGCTGCTCCGCCGCGAGGCTGTGGGCGATGCCGTCAACCCCGGACGCATCGAGCCAAACCGTCTCGCGCAAAGCCATGGATCGCGCACGCTCGATGACCACATGCTGCGCGAGCAGGGCCACGTAGGTGGACCAAGCGGCGCGGGAGGCGTCGTAGCGATCGGCCCCCTCGACGATGGCAACGAGGATGTCCTGGGTGAGGTCCTCCCGGTCGGCGCGCCCCAGACGGCGCTGCCGCGCAAAGCGCCGGGCGTGGTGACGGGCGGCATTGCAGGCCACTCGGATACGATCGTTGTCCCACAAACGCGGATTATGTGCCTGTTGCGACTGTTGTTCGGGCATGGCGGCGTTCCTCGGCTTTGGCGGCTGCGATGACTTCAAGCCAGCACATCGCTCGGTGGTGCGGCGAGGGCGCAAAGGTGCGGAAAGGTGCGGAAATGCGGGGCCGTGATTTCTGAAGCGAAGCTAGAACAATGGGTTAAGTGGGATTTTCGGCCTTCCCTGGCCCCGTAGTGCGGAAATCGGATTTCCGCACCACTCCCCGCGCATGGCGCTGGACTTGGCCCGGATAGGGCACATAGATTGCGCTGACACGTTGCCTAAACGCTGTCGCGCAAGGACGAACATCCTATGATCTTGACCATCGACTACGCCTGCGGATCGGGGAGGGCCGTGCCGCGCGGCCTCTCCCTCGCCGCCATCCGGACCGTCGCCGCCCAGGTGCGCCGGCAGATCCCGCGCGAGGCCAGCGACCTTGGGGTGACGCTGGCAGCCCTCCTGCAGGCCAGCCGGGAGGTGGCGGTGAACGAGCGCCGGCTGTCGGTGTCATGGGACACGGCCGGCGCCCTGCAGGACGAGACAGGCCGCCCGGTGCTGGGCCTGTGCGACACCGACCCCGACGAACCGAACTGGGCTTTCCTCGCGGTGAACGGCCCGATGACCGCGCATCGCCCCGATCTCGCGCTGAGCACCGCCGCGCATGAGCTGGGGCATCTGGTGTTCGACGTCCCCGCGGCGCTGGAGGAGGGGGCGCGGCGTTATCGCGCCGTCGCGGCCTCCCCCCAGGCTCTTGATCGTGTGGGCCGCGGCGCCGAGGGGCGCGCCAACGAGTTCATGGGGGCGCTGCTCGTGCCGCCGGTTCCGCTGCACACGCGGCTGCTGGCCTATGCCCGCGGCGAGGGGCTGCGGCTCGGCCGGGGCCCGCACCAGGGTCGGCCAGGCTGCCCCATCCTGGCGGCCGGCAATGATCCGGAGGCGGTGGGCGGCGTCGTGGCGGCCCTGGCCGGCGATTTTGGAGTGTCGGAGCGATTCATTGCCGTGCGCCTCGCGCGCTACGGACTCATTCAGGGAGAGGTGTGATGGCCTTTGGGGCAACGGTTCGCGCGCGGCGCACGGAGCTGCGCATCGGGCTCAACGACATGGCGGAGCGCCTGGGCATCTCGCCGGGCTACTGGTCTCGGATCGAGCGAGACATGGAAAAGCCCCCGAGCGACGAGCTCGTGGAGCGGGCGGCGGCCATCCTCGGCATTCAGCTCGACGCGCTGTTCGTCGAGGCGCAGCGCCTGCCGCCGGACATGCGGCGCGACATCGGTAAGGTGGTCCTCGCCTATCGGCGCATGCGCCCCTTTGCGACCGGTTGAGGAGGGCAGCATGGCCACGTGCCTCAAGCACAAGCGTTTCTTTGGCGTCGACGATGTGGCGGCGCGGTTTGGCCTGTCCCTGGTCGACATGGGGGTCATGGCGGCAGAGGGGCAATTGCGCCTCAGCGTTCCGGTCGCGGGTCTGCGGGTCGAGATCGGGGAGTGGGAGGATGATGGTGAAGGCCAGAGTTACCGGCTCCCCACAGGCTACCGCATGCTGAACGGCTTGGTGGCTGTTCACGCGCTCGATGGCTGGACGATCCTGCGCAGCGGCTCCGGCGTGCTGACGTCGCTGCGGGCGGAGCCCGGCCACTACATCCACATCGAGACCGGGGATCCGGATTATGCTGGCCTGGAGGTGACGCGCGACGAGCTGGGGGTCTGTCTCGAGGAATGGCAGCGGCTGGAGGAGCAGGAGGCGGGGCCCGTGGTGGAGGCGCCGGCCAAGGCGCGGCGGGGCGTGCAGCCCACGCATGATTGGGACGCGTGCTGGCTGGAGTTCGCGCGCACGGTATTTTTTGACGGCGTGCCCCCCTCGAAGGGCGCGCTGATCCGTCACCTGCAGGGCTGGTTTGCCGCGCAGGGGATGAAGGTGCCGGATGAGAGCACGCTGCAGCGGCGCTTTACGGCGGCGTGGAAGGTGTTCGCGCCGGAGGCGGAGCGGAAATCCGTCTGAGGCTGTCGGCTGCATCTGCCTCGCGTCGCGGTCGTGAGAATGGCGGCGCCGAAATCCGTACATGAGGGGTAGGACAATGCGTGCTGGACCCCCATGCCCCTGCCGAACAACGTCAATGCCCACCTCCCTCCGCACCTCCGCGAGGTCTGCAGCATTCTGGCCGCGGGGCTTGTGCGGCTGCGCAGCCGCGCTGCCGAGGAAGCTGCGCGCGAGGCTGCTGACCGCGGAGAGCGTGGCCTACACTTCCTGGCCCCCCAGCGCCGTCATGCGAACCGGACCAACCGGAGACCCGCATGACACGCGCCACCAAACCCAAACCCGGCACCTCGCCGGCGCCCAACATCCCCGCCATCCCGCCGGCCGACGTGCTGGGCCGCCTCGCGGCATTGAAGACCGCCGGCACGCCTGACCTGAAGCAACAATGGCGGGAACTCTTCGCGGCCGAGCCGCCGCCCTACAACCGACGCTTCCTGGAGAGCCGCCTGGCGTACCGAATCCAGGAATTGGCCTATGGCGGCCTGAAGCCCGAGACCGTCCAGCGCCTCGAGGCCCTGGGTGAGCAGCTAGACGGCGGGAACCCCGTCCTGCGGCGCATCCGCGGCGACGACAAGCCGATCGCGGGCACGCGGCTGATCCGCGAGTACCAGGGCGTCGAGCACAGCGTGACCGTGCTGCACGACGGCTACGAATATCAGGGCCGCCCCTACCAGTCGCTCTCATCCATCGCCCGCGCCATCACCGGCACGCGCTGGAATGGCTGGCTGTTCTTTGGCCTGAAGAACCGGAGGGGCACGGCATGAAGCGCAAGCCAGCCGCCGACGCCGCCATGCCGGCCACGGTGCGGAAGGTCCGCGCCGCCGTGTACACACGCAAGTCGAGCGAGGAAGGGCTCGACATGGAGTTTAACTCGCTCGACGCGCAGCGCGAGGCATGTGAGGCCTACATCACGAGCCAGCGGTCGGAGGGCTGGGTGCTGGTTCCGGACCGGTATGACGATGGCGGCGTGTCCGGCGGCACGCTGGAACGGCCGGCGCTTCGGCGCCTCCTGGCCGGCATCGAGCGCGGGCTGATTGATGTTGTGGTGGTCTACAAGATCGATCGCCTGTCGCGGGCCCTGATGGACTTCGCCAAGCTGGTGGAGGTGTTCGACGCCAACAGCGTGACCTTCGTGTCCGTGACGCAGAGCTTCAACACAACGACCAGCATGGGACGACTGACCCTCAACATACTGTTATCATTTGCCCAATTCGAAAGAGAG
>JBHYDO010000280.1:0-5688 GCA_051860645.1 Roseococcus sp. | reverse complement strand
GGCTCGGCGCCCATGCCCCGCGCCAGGGCGTGGTAGCGGCCCAGCACGGTCAAAGCCTGGGCAGCGGCGGCTTCGTTCAACTCACCGCTGGCATGGAGCCCGCGGCCGAGGCCTAGCACGGCCTTCTCGTTGAAGATGACGTGGGGATTGCGGCTGCTGCCCTCATAAATCACCAGCCGGACCGAGTTGGAGCCCAGGTCCACCACCCCGATTCGCGTGTGGGTGGCGATGTTCGCATCCATGCAATCAGTCCTGGTGCAGCCGGTCGGCGCGGGCGCGGCGGGAGGTGGCCGGCCGCACCGGCCGCGAGAGCGCGCTGCCGCGCCCGGAAAGAGAGGGGTTGGTCATGAAGTATTCGTGGGCGGAAAACTGACGCGGATCGGGTGCGCGGCGCCGCCAGGTGCCGTCCGGTTCCAGGTCCCAACTCTGGGCGGCGTCCCGCAGGTTCACCACCATGATCTGGTCTAGCACCTGGGCGTGCACCGTTGCGTTCTCGACCGGCACCATCGTCTCCACGCGCCAGTCCATGTTGCGCGCCATCCAGTCGGCGCTGGAGATGTAGACGCGCGCCCGGCGCGAGGGCATGCGGTGGCCGTTGCCGAAGGCATAGACGCGGCTGTGTTCGAGGAAACGGCCCACGATCGACTTCACCCGGATGTTGTCCGACAGGCCAGGAACGCCTGGGCGCAGGCAACAGATGCCGCGCACGACGCATTCCACCTGCACGCCGGCCATGCTGGCGCTGTAGAGCGCGTCGATCAGGTCACGGTCCACCAGGCTGTTCATCTTCAGCCAGATGGTGGCGGGCTTGCCCTCCCGCGCAAAGGCGATCTCCTGCTCGATCAGCCCCATCATGCTGGGGCGGATGGTCAGCGGCGCGAAGGCCAGCTTCTCCATGGCGGCAGGCCGGGCATAGCCGGTCATGTAGTTGAACAGCTTGGCGGCATCGCGCGTCAGGGCCGGGTCGGTCGTGAAGTAGCTGAGGTCAGTGTAGATGCGCGCCGTGATCGGATGGTAGTTGCCGGTGCCAAAATGCGCGTAGCTGCGCAAGGACCCGCCCTCGCGCCGCACCACCAGCGAAACCTTCGCGTGGGTCTTCAGTTCCACGAAGCCGAAGACGACCTGCACGCCGGCGGCCTCCAACTCGCGCGCGATGGAGATGTTGCGCTCCTCGTCGAAGCGCGCCTTCAGTTCCACCATGGCGGTGACGGATTTACCGGCCTCGGCCGCCTCGATCAGGGCTCGCGCGATGGGGCTGTCGCGGCTGGTGCGGTAGAGGGTCTGCTTGATGGAGACGACGGACGGGTCGCGTGCCGCCTGGCGGAGGAACTGCACCACCACGTCGAAGCTCTCATAGGGGTGGTGGACCACGATGTCCTTGGCCCGGATGGCCGCGAAGCAGTCGCCGCCGAAATCCAGGATGCGCTCGGGGAAGCGCGGCGTGTAGGGCGTGAACAGCAGGTCCGGCCGGTCATCCACGATCATCTGCGAGAGGTCGGCCACACCCAGCAGGCCGTTCACGGTGAAGATGCCGTCCGGTGAGGCGTCCAGTTCCTCCGCCACGAACTCGATCATGTCGGTGGGCATGCGCGCATCTACCGCGAGGCGGATGGCGCGGCCGCGGCGGCGGCGCTTCAGCGCCCGCTCGTAGGAGCGCACGAGGTCCTCGGCCTCTTCCTCGAACTCCACGTCGGTGTCGCGGATCAGACGGAACAGGCCGCGCTCGGCCACGATGAAGCCGGGGAAGAGGTGGTGCAGGTTCAGCGTCACCACATCCTCCAGCAACGCGAAGCGGATGCCCTCCTCGCCATTGGGCAGGCGGATGAAGCGGTCTATCTGCGGTGGCAGCGGGATGAGGGCGCGCATGGTCCCGCCGTCCTCCTCGCGCACCAGCTTCAGCACCATGCAGAGCGCCAGGTTCGAGATGAAGGGGAAAGGGTGTGCAGGGTCCACCGCCAGCGGGGTCAGCACGGGGAAGACGCGGTCCTGGAAGAAGGCCTCCAGCCAGGCGATGTCGGGCTCCTGCAGGGCGTCGGAATCCAGCAGCGTAACGCCGGCCGCCCGCAGCTGCTTGTGCAGCGTGGTCCAGGCAGCCTGCTGGCCGTCGATCAGCTTCAGTGCGCGCTGGTGGATGGCCTGCAATTGCTGCGTGGGTGATTGCCCGTCGGGCGAGAGGGTCGTGACGTTCTCACGTTCCTGGCCCACGAGGCCGGCGACGCGCACCGAATAGAACTCATCGAGGTTGGAGCCCGAGATGGCCACGAAGCGCAGCCGCTCCAGCAGCGGGTGCTGGGGGTTGGCCGCCTCCTCCAGCACGCGGGTGTTGAAGTCGAGCCAGGACAGCTCGCGATTGAAGAAGCGCCCGGGTTCCTGCGCTGCCTCGGCCGAGGGGAGGATGGACCGCTCCTGAGTCATCCTGGGGCCATCCGCCTTTGCGGTGCTGGGCTTGGAACCATCGGGTCTGGACGCATCGAGTTTCGCTGGCCCGTCGCTTTCCGGCGTGCTGCGCGCCGGCTGCCCGGTGTCGGCGCTGGCAACTTGCGCCTTCTCGGCGCCGGGTTTGCCGGGGCTTGCCGGCGTGGCCGCTCCCTTGGCTGGGGCGGCAGGGGACGGCGGGGAGGGAGCGTTCGACATTCGGTCAAGCTACAGCAACCTCTCGTCATCGCGCAGGCCCTCCCCTGGAGATGTCTCCAAACCATCATCCAGTAGCGGTGCCAGGGTCGCCAAAGCGGCGCGCAGCGTCAGCCGCATGTGGCGGCCGAGCATGGCCCGGTCGAGCCGCGCCACGGCCTCCTCCATCGCGGCCGCGCTGCGCGGCAGCCGCAGCCGCAGCCGCGCCGCGAGCCCGGCGTCGAGCGAAATCTGGCGATCGGCCAGGTGCTTGGAGAACAAGGCGTCTAGCAGCGCGTCCGAGGGCTCGCCCGTCATCGCCACGGCGGTCGCGGCCAGGCGCGAGCGCAGATCCGGCAGCGCCACGGCCCAGCGCGAGGGGGCGGCGCGCGCGGCCATCAGCAGCGGAAGCCCGGCCTCGGCGCAGGCGTTCAGCAGGTGGAACAGCGCCGCCTCCTCGCCCGGCGCGTCGGCGATGTCGAGGGCGACGCCCCGCGTCGGCGGCTCCGGCAGGTCGCGCAGGGCCGGTCCCTCCCGCCGCTCCCAGCCCTGGGAGGCGGCCATGATGTGCAGCAAGTGGGTTTTCCCGGTGCCTGGCGGGCCGGCGAGCACAAGCCGTCCATGCGGCCAGCGCGCGGGGGCGGACAGCCAGCGCAGCGCCTCCTCGTTGCTCGCATCAGGGACGAAGTCCGCGGCGGCGAAGGAGGGACGCAGCGGCAGGGGCAGGGCAAGCTGGGTCACGGTTCGGCCCCCGGCCGCGGCGGTTCGAGATAGAGCGGGCTGTCCAGGTAGCGGCGCAGCCAGTAGCGCGCCAGCACCCCCACCGCCGCCGCGATGGGCACGGCCAGCAGCACGCCCAGGAACCCGAAGGCCACGCCGCCCGCGAACAGGGCGAAGATGACCCAGACGGCGTGCAGCTCCACCCGGTCGCCCAGCAGTCGCGGATAGATCACGTAGCCTTCCAGCACCTGGCCCAGCACGAAGATGCCCACCACCAGGATCACGCCGTTCCAGTCGCCCCATTGGCCGATGGCCAGCAGCACCGCCAGCGCGAAGCCGGTGAGCGAACCCACATAGGGGATGAAGGACAGTAGGCCCGAGACCAGCCCGACCATCAACCCCAGCTCCAGCCCCACGGCGGTCAGGGTGGTGGCATAGAAGGCCCCCAGCGCCAGGCAGCACAGCAGCTGCCCGCGCAGCCAGGCGGACAGCACGCGGTCCACGTCGCGCGACAGCTGCACCACCGTGGGCGCGGAGCGGCGGGGCAGCCAGCGTTCCAGCCGCCCCATGATGCCCGGCCAGTCGCGCAGCAGGTAGAAGCTGACCACGGGCGTCACCACCGCCAGCGTGAAGACGTGGAACAGCGCCATGCCCTGGCCCACCAGCCGTGTCGCGGTGTTGCCGAGCCACGAGATCATGGACCCCGCCTGCCCGATGATGAGCTCGCGCAGTCGCGCATCCAGCCGCTCCGGGCCGGCCGCCTCCTCGAGCGAGACCAGGAAGTCGCGCAGGGCGGCGTTGATGGTGGCGATGTAGCCCGGCAGTCGCGTCAGCAGCACGCCGATCTGTGCGATGATGAGCGGGTAGAGCAGCAGCACCGCCAGCAGGCCGAGCAGCAGCAGCACCGTCACCAGCAGGATTGCAGAGAGCCAGCGCGGCATGCCCAGCCGCGCCATCTGGCTCGCCACCGGGTCGAGGAAATAGGCGATGCAGGCGGCCAGCACGAAGGGCGTCAGAATGGCCGAGAACATCCACAGGCCGAGCAACAGCGCGAGGCCCAACCCGGCCAGCAGCATGGCGCGCTGCCGCCGGCTCGGGCCCGTGGGCGGGGCGCGGCCGCGCCCGGGGGGTGGTGCCGCCGCCATGCCGCGGCCGGAGATGGTGTCGGGCGGCATCACTCCACCCCGCGCAGGCGGCGTGCCGCGGCGGCCAGATAGGCTACCCCGGAGGCGACCGTACTGGCCGCCACCAGCCAGGCCAGCGCCCACAGCGCCGGCTCCATCGGCGGGCCGAAGCCCGCGGTGAACAGGGCCAGCGCCGCCAGCCCGATCTGCAGCACGGTGTTGACCTTCGAGACCATCAGCGGGCGGATGACCGGGCGCTGCCCGACCATCCACAGCAGCAGCAGCCCGCCCACGATCAGCGCGTCACGGAACACGACCAGGATGGCCAGCCAGTCGGGCAGCACCTGGATCCCGGCCAGCGTGACATAGACACAGACCAGCAGAGCCTTGTCCACCACGGGGTCGAGCAGCGCGCCGATCTGCGAGCGCTGGTCCAGCACCCGTGCCAGCCAGCCATCCAGGGCATCGGACAGGCCCGCCGCCGCGAACACCAGGAAGGCGAGGTCCAGCCGGTTCTGCAGGATCAGCCACACGGTGGCCGGCACCGCGAGCAGCCGTGCCAGCGTGATGACGTTGGGGACGGTCAGCAGGTCCTGCGCCGGCGTGGCGGCGCCGGGGCCTTGGTCGGGCCGCCGTTCATCGTGCTCCGCCAAGGCCCACCTGCCAGACCGGCCCGCCGGTCTCGACGAAGAGTCCCATGGCTGCGAGGCTTGCCGCCGCCTCGGCCGGCAGGCCGCGCAGGCCCAGGCGCACCCGGGCCATGTCCATGTTCATGGCCAGCACCTCGACGCTGACCACGCTGCCCGACTGCAGCAGGCGCCGGCGCAGTTCGAGCCAGGCGGGCAGGGAGCCCAGGATCGCCTCGGCCTCGATGGTGGAGGTGGCGGCCAGCGGGATGTTCAGCGCAAGGCCGCCCGCGCCCTGCGCCGGCGCCGCCCCTCCGGCGAACCCACCCCCCACCGTGCGGCCCAGTGCGGCGCTGACCGCGCCGGGCGAGAACTGCACCGTCACCCGGCCGATGTAGCGGGTGGCGGTGGTGCGCTCCTCCTCGATGATGATGGCGGCCACCATGCCGTCCAGCTGCGAGGCCGGGGGCGCGGCGCGCGCCTCGCCCAGTGCCTCGGCCATGCGTTGGAAGGCGATGCGCGCGGCGGAGGCGTGTGCCAACTCGCGCGCGGCCACCGCATCGGCCGCCGTGGCCTCGGCCGGCACGCTCCGCTGCACCAGGGGGTTG
>JBHYDO010000279.1:0-5691 GCA_051860645.1 Roseococcus sp. | reverse complement strand
ATGGCGGCGGAGAGCAGTGGCGCGCGCCCGGGCTGCGGCGCCGCGGCCAGCAGGAAGCCCGCGCCCGGCATGGTGCGCCCTGTGCCGAACAGGTTGTTGAGGGTGAAGGCGCAGCTCACCGCATTGCCGTTGCGGTCATAGACCATGAGGCCCGCGCTGGCCGGCAGCAGCGCCGCCGAAGGGGCCGGCGCCTGGCCTGATTGCAGCGCGCGGAAGGCCTGCGCCGCTGCCGCCTGGCCGCCATCGGCCTCGGCCGGCAGGAAGGCGATGCGGTCGCCGCCGCGGCCATCGATGAACACCGGGTCCACCAGCACGGGAAGGGCGGGGCGCAACTCGTCCACGGTGAAGGCCCCGCCGCCGGCCTGGCCGGAGAGGTCCGCGAGGCGGCGGGCGAGGTTGCCCTGGTAAAGGTCACCTACGCCCGAGGTGCGCAACTGCGCGAGCGTGGCGGAGAGCGTCGGGTTGCGGAAGCTGCCGCCCACCGGCACCACGCCGCCATCGGCGGTGCCGTAGGTCGCGCGCGCCTCGGCATCGGCGAAGAGGGGGCCTCGCACGGCCGAGAGGTCGGCGTGCAAGGCGCGCGACATGGGCGTGCCGAAGCGGGCCAGCTGTTCGGCGGGAGCGATCAACTCCTCGAAGGGCCGGCCGCCGGAGATTCGGGTGTGCAGGGCAAACAGGCCGCGCGGCAGCATGGGGATGGCCGCCGGGCGGTCGCCGGCGCGGTTGTCGCGGGCGCCGGGCAGGAACAGTACCGCCTCGGTGGCGTTGCGGCGCGCGTCGAACACGAGGCAAGCCCCGCCGCCGCCGATCCCCACGCGGGAGGGCAGGGTGGCCGACATGGCAAAGGCCGCCGCTACCGCCGCATCGGCCGCGTTGCCGCCGCCCGAGAGCACGGTGCGCGCGATGCTGGCCGCTTGCGGCTCCTCCGCCGCCACGCCACCCAGGAATCCCTGCACGAAGCCGGGTGTGCCGGCGGGCACGGCGGGCGTCCCGCCCACCAGGTTGCGGGCGGTGCCGCAGCCAGCCAGCGCCAGCATCGCCGCGCCCAGCAGCAGCGGAGGGAGGGCCCGCGCGTGGCGCGGGGAGGTGTCCGGGAGGCTTGCCGTGCGGGTCATGCTGGCGTTGTTCGTCCCCTGCGTCGCGGAGCGGCGGGCCGTGTTGGCGGCGAGCGCGGCGCCCGGCCCGAATGAATACCGTGACGCGGCTTAGACGCCTTCCGCCGCAGCGGCAACCGCGGCGCGTTTGGCTCCCCCCTTTGCGCCGCCCCGCAAGCCGGGGGATCATGCGTCGCGAAGGACAACCGGCCCGGCCCGCTTCGGCCTGGCCCGAGCATGGGACGTGGTGATGAAGCGACGTGGCTTGATGGCGCTGGCCGGCGCCGCGCTGCTGCCCGGCCCCGTGCTGGCGCAGGGGCTGACCGAGGCGCAGCGGGCGGAGGTGCTGGACATCCTCCGCCGCGCCCTGCGTGAGGACCCGAGCATCCTGCGCGACGCCTTCCAGAGCCTGGAGCGCGCCGAGGAGGCGGCCCGTGCCGAGGCCCAGGCCCGCGCCATCGCCACCAACGCCCGGGCGCTGTTCCAGGACGCCGCCGCGCCCTCGAAGGGCAACCCGCAGGGCCGTGTGACGCTGGTGGAATTCTTCGACATCCGCTGTGGCTTCTGCAAGCAGCTGCACCCGGTGATGGACCAGCTGTTGCGCCGCGAGAATGACGTGCGGGTGGTGCTGCTGGACCTGCCCATCCTCGGCCCCAACTCGGTGCTGGGCGCGCGGGCCCTGCTGGCCGCGCACCGTCAGGGTCGATACCTGGTCCTCTATGACGCTTTGATGCGGCTGCGCGAGGAGCCGACCGAGCCGGTGCTGCGCCGCGAGGCCGAGCGTGCGGGACTGGACTGGCCGCGGCTGCGCCGGGAAATGGACGACAGCGCGACCCTGGGTCGAATCGAGCGCAACATGGGGCTTGCCGCCGCGCTCAACATCCAGGGCACGCCCGCCATCATCGGCGGCACCACCCTGCTGCCCGGCGCGGTGGACCTCGTGACGCTGCAACGCCTGACCGCGGAGCTGCGCGGTTGAACCCTGCGCCGGGCACCCTCGCCGGCCCCCCTGTGGACGCGCGGCCCCGAGTGGATAATCTGCACGGCATGGGTTTCGACCATCCCCTGCCATGAGCCTCGTCCTGCCCGCCCCGCTCCCCCCGCCCCTGGCGGCCCTGCTGGACGAAGCCGGCGCGCCGCCGCGCCTGCTGGGCCTGCGCGCGCCGGAGATCGGGCCCTGGCGCGCGGGCAACGCGGCACCGGGTGTCTGGAGCTTCGACAGCGGGCGGCCCGGCCCGCATGTCTGCGTGGTGGCGCTGACCCATGGCAACGAGATCGCCGGCGCCATCGTGCTGGACCGCATGCTGCGCGCGGGCTTGCGGCCCGTGGCCGGGCGGCTGACGCTGGTGTTCAACAACCTCGACGCCTTCTCCCGCTTCGACCCGGACGACCCCACCGCGTCGCGCTTCCTGGAGGAGGACATGAACCGCCTCTGGGACATCGACGTGCTGGAGAGCCCGCGCCGCAGCGCGGAACTGCGCCGTGCCCGCGTGCTGCGACCCATCCTGGACCAGGCGGACGTGATCCTGGACCTGCACTCCATGCTCTGGCCGTCGGACCCGCTGTTTCTCGTGGGCGGGCCCTGGCCGGCGGTCGAACTCGCCACGCGCATCGGCACGCTGCCTTTGGTGGTGGCCGACCGTGGCCACGCCGCCGGCTGCCGGCTGATCGACTACGGCCCGTTCGGCCAGCCCGGCAGCGGCCGGCGCGGCCTGCTGCTGGAAGGCGGCTGGCACTGGGAGGAAGCGACGGTGACCCGCATGACGCACGCCACCCGCCGCCTGCTGCACGAGACGGGCGTGCTGCCCGGCGCGCCGCCTGCGCTGGAGCAGGCGCCGCCCCGCCAGGCCCGCGTGACCCACACCATCACCGCCCGCACGCCGGACTTCACCTTCGCCCGCCCCTGGCGTGGCGGCGAGGTCGTGCCGCGCCTGGGCACGCTGATCGGCACCGACGGCGCCGAGGAAATCCTGACGCCGCACGCCGACTGCCTGCTGGTGCTGCCGAGCCTGCTGCCCCAGCCGGGCCAGACCGCGGTGCGGCTGGCGCGCCACCTGGACCCCGTCTGACGACGCCCCTCCCCGCCCCGGTTGACGCCGGCCGGGCCAGGCCGCGGAATGCGCCCACACCGGTCCTGTGAGGAAACCACCATGAAGCTGCTGCGCCACGGCCCCAAGGGGCAGGAAAAGCCCGGGATGCTCGACGCCGAGGGCGTGATCCGCGACCTGTCCGGCGTGCTGGCCGACATCAACGGGGACACGCTGGCACCGGGCGTGCTGGCCAAGCTCGCCGGCATCAACCCTGCCGAACTGCCCGCCATGCCGGCCGGCACGCGGCTCGGCGCGCCCGTCACGGGGATGACCAACCTCATCTGCATCGGGCTGAACTACGCCGACCACGCGGCCGAGACGGGCGCCGAGCCGCCGAAGGAGCCCATCGTTTTCCTCAAGTCGCTGGGCGCGCTGAATGGCCCCTGCGACGACATCACCATCCCGCCCGGCAGCCGCAAGACCGACTGGGAGTGCGAGCTCTGCGTCGTCATCGGGACCACGGCGCGCTACGTCTCCGAGGCGGATGCCATGAATCACGTGGCCGGCTATGCCGTCGGCAACGACGTGAGCGAGCGTGAATGGCAGGCCGAGCGCGGCGGCACCTGGGACAAGGGCAAGGGCTTCGACAGCTTCGGCCCGCTTGGCCCATACCTCGTCACGAAGGACGAGGTGCCGGACCCGCAGCGCCTGCGCATGTGGACCGACATCGACGGCAAGCGCGAGCAGGATGGCAGCACCGCCACCATGATCTTCGGCGTGCGCACCCTGGTCAGCTATGTCAGCCAGTGCATCACCCTGCACCCGGGCGACGTCATCTTCACCGGCACGCCGCCGGGCGTGGGCCTGGGCAAGAAGCCCGCGCCCTGGTTCCTGAAGCCCGGGCAGGAGGTGCGCGTGGGCATCGAGGGGCTGGGCGAGCAGCGCAGCCGCACGGTCGCCTATGCCGGCCCCCATGGCGCCTGATACCCCCACGGTCATCCTCCAGATGGACTTCGCCTCGCCCCCGCCATGGGGCGAGAAGCGGCGCGAGGCCCTGCGGGCGCTGGCCCATTCCATCGCGGCGGACACGCCCGGCCTTGCCTGGAAGATCTGGACCGAGGACGAGGCGGCCGGCCGCGCCGGCGGGCTCTACGCCTTCACCATCCGCGCGGCGGCCGAGGCCTACCAGGCCATGCACACCGCCCGCGTGACGGCGCGCGGCGCCACCGACATCCAGGCGCGCATCTGGGACATCAACGCGGAACTCTCCGCCATCACGCGGGGTGTCGCGCCGTGAGGCGCGCCACGGGAAGCGCGCCGTGAGGCGCGCCACGGGAAGCGCGCCGTGAGGCGCGCCACGGGAAGCGCGCCGTGAGGCGCGTGCTGGTCACCGGCGCTTCCTCCGGCATCGGGGCGGCGGTGGCGCGGGAGTTGGCGGGGCCGGGTGTCGCCTTGCTGCTGCACGCCCGCCACAACGCGGACGGCCTGGCGCGCGTGGCCGAGGCGGTGCGGGCCAAGGGCGGCGAGGCGAACACCCTGCTGGCCGACCTCGCCGAGCCCGACGCCCCCGCTCGGCTGGTGGAAGGCGCGGTGGCGCAATTGGGCGGGCTGGACGTGCTGGTCTCCAACGCCGGCTTCGCCGACCGCACGCCGGTCGCGTCGCTGACCGACGAGGGCTTCGGGCGTTCCATGGACGCCGTGCTCTGGGCCTTCCTGCGCCTGGCCCGCGCCGCCCAGCCGCATCTGGAGGCAGGCCAGGCGCCGCGGCTTATCGCCATTTCCTCCTTCGTCGCCCACATGTTCCGCAACGACGCCGCGACCTTCCCCGCCACGGCGGCGGCCAAGGGTGGCGTGGAGGCGCTGGTGCGGGCGCTGGCCATGGAATGGGCGCCACGCATCACGGTGAACGCGGTGGCCCCCGGCTACACCCGCAAGGACCCGGGCGCCCACGCGGCCATGACGCCCGAGCAGTGGCAGGCCACCATCGCGCGCATCCCCATGGCGCGCCTCGGCACGCCCGAGGATGTGGCGCATGCCGTTGCGTGGCTCGCCGGGCAGGGCGCGGGCTATGTCACCGGGCAGGTGGTGCATGTGAATGGCGGGATCGTGGTGTAGAGCCCGACCCCGCCACTCGCCATTGCCGCGATTTAAGCGCCGTCCCATCCCTGGGATGGAAATCGAGGCGCAATATTCGCCCTGTCGTTCCCCGGTTCGCGAGAACCGGCCCGAATGGCGACGGTGGAGGCTATTTCCCGGCAAGCCGAAGCCATACTGGCCATATGCGCCACGGGCCGACCGAATTCATTTCGGTCGGCCCGCTTCTTTTTCAGCCGCCCAGCTGCCTGGCTTCCAAAGCTCGTAACCTTTGCAGCAGCTCGGCCCGCAAAATTTCCAGCAGTTCGTTCACATAGCCCACCGACATCGCCGGCGAGAGGCTGGGTGCGGCCGGCAATTCGCCGGCCAGCAGCGCCTCGACGGCGGCGAAGCGTGCCTCCATCTCGCGCCGCAGCGCGGCGAGGTCCTGGCGCAGCGCCACCACCTCCTCCAGCGTCGCCTGGTCCTGGGTC
>JBHYDO010000278.1:0-5697 GCA_051860645.1 Roseococcus sp. | reverse complement strand
CCCGGACGCTGCTCTAGAGTCGTTTCCGTTCGTCTTGGCTCACGGAAACGCCTCTAGCGGCTTGTTTTCACGAGCATCTTCACCCTATCAGGTGATCCGACCTGATAGGGATCTGCTCTAGGGCGCCGGGAGCCTCGCCCACAGGATCCGGCCGCAGGGCGGCCGGCGCGCCCAGGGCCTGCTTGCGGCCAGCGCATCCGCCGCGGCGCGCAAGCCAAGCGGCCGGAGGTCGCGCCCGGCGCCTGAGGGCAAAGACCTATCTGAACCCCACAGGCTTGCCGACCGGCGCGCCCAGCACCTCGTCGTCGCGCATCACCACGTTGCCGCGCACGATGGTCCCCACCGGCCAGCCCTGGCAGCGATGGCCGGCGAAGGGCGTCCAGCCGCAGGGGCTCGCGATCCAGTCTTCCGTGATCTCGCGGCTGGCGGCCATGTCCACCAGGGTGAAGTCGGCGTCGTAGCCGACCGCGAGCCGCCCCTTGCCCACCGCGCCATAGACCCGCGCGGGGCCGGCGCACATGAGGTCCACCAGCCGCATCAGGCTGAGCCGCCCGCCGCTGACATGGTCGAGCATCATGGGCACGATGGTCTGCACGCCGGTCAGCCCCGCCGCGGTGTCGGGCCAGGGGCGTTCCTTCGCGGCGCGGCTGTGCGGGGCGTGGTCGCTGCCCACCACGTCCACCGTGCCGTTGCGCACCGCCTCCCAGGCGGCCTCGAGGTGGCGGCGGTCACGGATGGGGGGGTTCATCACGCCGAAGCCGCCCAGCCGGTCATAGACCTCGTCGGTCTGGGTGAGGTGGTTCATCAGCACCTCGACGGTGCAGAGGTCGCGGAAGGCGCCCAGGTATTCGAGTTCCTCCGCCGTGCTCACATGCAGGATATGCGCGGGGCGGCCGGTCTTGCGGGCCAAGGCCATCAGGCGCTTCGTGCCCAGCATGGCCGTCTCGACGTCGCGCCAGACCATGTGGTTGCGGTGCGGCATGCCCGGCGTGAACAGCTTCTTGCGGTCCTGCAGGCGGTACTCGTCCTCGGAATGGTAGCAGATGCGCCGGCGGCCGGAGCGCATGACCGCCTCCAGCGTCGCGTCGTCCTCGATCAGCAGGTCGCCGGTGGAGGAACCGGCGAAGACCTTCACCGCACAGACATTTTCCTCGGCTTCCAGCGCGGCGAGTTCGGCGATGTTCTTCTTGGACGCACCCACGTAGAGGCCGACGTCGCACCAGGCCTGCTCGGCCACGTAGCCGCGCTTCCAGGCCAGTTGCGCGCTGTCGGTGATGGAGGGCGCGGTGTTGGGCATGTCGAACACGGCGGCGAGGCCGCCCAGCACGGCCGCCTTGGTGCCGGTGGCGATGGTCTCCACCGCCGGGTCGCCGGGTTCGCGCAGGTGGACATGCGCGTCGATCAGGCCGGGCAGCACGTGCAGGCGCGCGCAGTCCAGCACCTGGTCGGCCCCGGCCTTCCGCAGGTCGCCCATGGCGGCGATGCGGCCGTCGCGCACGCCGATGTCCAGCGGCTCGATGCCCCAGGGCAGGACGGCCTGGCCGCCGCGCAGGATCATGTCGAAATGGGGCATCTCGGTCTCCGGGAGGATCAAGCCGCGCAGCTATCCTGTGCATCCCTTGCGGATGCAAGGGCAGGGTTGCCCCCGGTGGACAGCGCCCGTGACGAATGCCATGCAGCCGCCATGCAAACCCCCTCGCCCTGCACCGGTCATTGCAGCGTCGGCGCGACGGGCATCTGTCAGGGCTGCGGCCGGACCCTCGACGAGATCGCTGCCTGGTCCAGCGCGACGGAGGCCCAGCGCGCGCTGATCGCCCGCAATGCGGCGAACCGGCGCGAGGGCCCTGCGAAGCCGGGGTGACGGGGGGCGCGGCGGCTGGCGCTTACTCCCCCAGTACCGCCACCCGCATGGCCGCCCAGCGCCGGGCGAGGTCGGGCAGGTGGAAGGCGGCGAGGTGGGCATGGCCCCGGGCGGCACGGGCCGCGCGCTCTTGCGGGTCTCCGGCCAGCTGGGCGATGGCCGCGGCGATGGCCTCCGGGCGGTCCGGGTCCACATAGAGGGCGGCCGCGCCGGCGGCTTCGGGAAGCCCGCCGCGGCGGCTGGCGATGAGGGCCGCACCCGAGGCCAGGGCTTCCTGCGCCACGCGGCCGAAGGGTTCCTCCCAGCGGTTGGGCATGACGACCATGGCGGCCCCGGCCATCAGCGCGAGGGTGGCCGCGTGGTCGAGATAGCCCAGCATCTCCACGCCGGCCGCTGCGGCCTCGGCGCGCAACCGGGTGACGAAGGGCGTGTCGGCGCGGCCGCCGAACCAGGCGTCGCCCACCATGGCCGCGCGCCACCCGGGCAGGCGCGGCAGCGCCAGCGCGCAGGCCTGGACGAAGCTGTCGGCCCCCTTCTCGGCATTGAGCCGGCCCACGAACAGGATGAGCCGCGCGCGCTCGGCCGCCGGGGCCGGGAAGACCGACATGTCGTGCGGGTTGGGCAAGACATGCACGCGCGGGGCGAGATGGGGCGCCAGCCCCTCCAGGAAGCCGCGGCGGAGGAAGTCGGAGACGCAGACCACGGCGCGCACCCGGCGCAGCAGCGCGGTGCGCTCGGCGGGCGAGCGCAGCCCGCCGCTGGATGCCGCCGCGTTGTGCAGCACGAGCACGACCGGCAGCGGCGCCAGGGCGCGGGCCAGATGCAGGGCCATCGGCGCGCGGTTGTGCACCTCCAGGATGTCCTGCGGGTGGTCGCGCAGCCAGCGCGCGGCGGCGCGGGCCTGGGCGCGGTTGCGGCCGAGCAGGGCTTCCAGCGGGCCGGGGCGCAGCGCGGCGAAGCGGCAGCCCTCGAAGGGCGGGGTGGGCGGCAGCGTGCCGAGCACCGTGGCCTCCCAGCCGGGCGCGGGGTGGCGGGCCAGGTCCCGCACCACCAGGGCCACGCCGCCCGCGCCCTGGGCCGCGAACCGCTCCTTCGCCGGCAGCAGCATCGCCACGCGGCGCGGCGCGGTGGGCGCGGGTTGGGGCGCCTCGGGCGCGCGGGAGGACATTCGGCCACGCTTAGCCAATCGCCCCTTCGCCGGCCAGCGCCCCTCTCGGCCCCGCCCTTGGCCGGCCCCGCCCAGCCGCTATAACGGCCGCCCAGGCGTCTCGGGGCGCGTCCATGACCACGGGAGGCCGCGTGCTCGGGCCAGAGACTGCATCGCCCACCTCCCCGCCCGCACAGGGCGGGGTCCTGCGCCGGCTGGATGGTCCCGGGACCGTGCTCGCCATGGTGCTGGGCGCGCTCATCCCGCTCATCGTCATCGCCTCGCGCTCGGCGACGGAGGCGGTGGTGGCGGGGCTGGCGGCGGGGTTCGTGCTGCACCTGGCCGCGACGCGGAACCTCGCCCCGCTGCGGGCGCCTTGGTTCGTGCTGGCCTGCGGCTACTGGGCGTGGCTGGTGCTCGGCACGGCGCTGGCCGGGGCCGAGCCGGGGCGGCTGGTGGCGGCCCTGGCCTGGGGCCGCTTTCCGCTCGCCACGCTGGCCATCGCGTGCTGGGCGCTCGCCACCCCGCGCGGGCAGCGGCTCGCGGTCTGGGTGCTGGCCGGCGCGGTCGGCTTCGTGGTGCTGGAGGTCTGGCTGCAATTCACGCTCGGCCATGGGCTGACGCGGGCGGGCGATGCGCTGCCGGGCTACCTCTCCGGGCCCTTCCTGCGGCCGCGGGCGGGGGGGTATCTCTCGGTTGCGCTCTGGCCGGTGCTGTTGCCGGCGGTGGTGGCGCTGGCCGCCTGGCGCTGGTGGGGCGGCGGGGTCGGCGTGGCGCTGGTGGCGCTGGCGGTGGGCGCCGTGATCCTGGCCGGCCAGCGCAGCCCGCTGGCCATGACGCTGCTGGGGCTGGGTGCCGCCGCCCTGCTGCTGCGGCCGCTGCGCATGCCGGCGCTGCTCGCCGTGCTGGCGGCGGCGCTGATGCTGGCGCTGGCCTCGATCCTGGCGCCCATCACCTTCCATCGCTACGCCGTGCACCTGCCGCAACTGCTGGGCGCCTTTCCGGAGACGCATTACGGGCAGATCCTGGCGCGCGCGCTGGCGATGGCCGAGGCGCACCCCTGGCTTGGCCTGGGCGCCGAGGGCTTCGAGGCCGCCTGCCGAGACCCCCGCTTCCACATCGGCTGGGGCGGCGTGGGCGATGGCGGCGGGGCCGCCATCTGCGTGCCCCATGTGCACCATTTCTACCTGGAGGCGCTGGTGGACGCGGGCATCCCGGGGCTGGTGCTGTTCACCGCCTCCTGCCTCGCGCTGCTTTGGGCCATCGCGCGGGGGTTGCGGGCGGCGCCGGACCCGCTGCGGCTCGGCCTCCTGCTCTCGGCCGGCATCGCGCTGTGGCCGGTGGCGACGGCGGGCGCCTATGCGGGCATCGACCAGGCGGCGCTGCGGGTGCTGCTGATGGGGCTGGGGCTCGCACTGGCGGCGCGGCAGGACAGCGCGGTCGCGGCGCAGCACGATGGCGCGCCTGCGGCGCAGCACGATGGCGCGCCTCCGGCGCGACGGACATGAGCCCGCAGACGGTCATCTGCATGAAGTGGGGCACCCTCTACGGGCCCGAATACGCCAACCGGCTGCACGCCATGGTGCGCCGCCACACCGCGCGGCCGTTGCGCTTCGTCTGCTTCACCGAGGACGCGACGGGGCTGCACCCCGACATCGAGGTGCAGCCCCTGCCGCCCATCCGCATCCCCGCCCACCACCAGCGTTTTCCCTGGCGCAAGATGTCGCTCTGGGGGGAGACGCTGGGCGACCTCGCGGGCCAGGTGCTGTTCCTCGACCTGGACCTGCTGGTGACGGGTTCGGTGGACGGGTTCTTCGACCACTTGCCCGATCAGGATTTCGTGGTGATCCGCAACTGGACCACCCGGGGGCAGGCCATCGGCAACACCTCCTGCTTCCGGCTGCGGGTGGGGTCCAACGCGCATCTCCTGGCGGCGGTGGAGGCGGATTTCGAGGGGGTCTTCGCGGCCCACCGCATCGAGCAGGTGTTCCTCTCCCGCCATGCCCGCAGCATCGCCTTCTGGCCGGAGGGCTGGTGCGTCAGCTTCAAGCACTCCCTGCTGCCGCCCTGGCCCGCGCGGCTGTGGCGGCCCGCGGCGCTGCCCGGGGACGTGCGGCTGGTGGCCTTCACCGGCAAGCCCGACATCCATGACGTGCTGGCGGGGCGCTGGCCGGCCCCCTGGTACAAGAAGCTCTACAAATCGCTGCGGCGGCCCGATTGGGTGGCGGAGCACTGGCGGGAGTAGCTCAGAACCAGCGCCGCACCTTTGCCTTGTAGTCGAGGTAGCGCTGGCCGAAGCGGCGCTCCAGATAGGCCTCCTCCCGCCGGACCACGAGGAATTCCAGCGCCAGGAACACCGCGCCCACCGCGATCCAGCCCCAGAGCGTGCCCCAGATCAGCGCCATGCCGGAGATGAAGAGCAGGAAGCCCGAATAGATCGGGTTGCGGCCGAAGCGGAACGGGCCGCGGGCCACGAATTCCGTGTCGGGCTTGTCGGGCCGGGGGTCGTTGCCCGCGCGCACCAGCACCAGCAGCGCCCAGCCGATGACGAGGAAGGCGAACAGGATCACCGGCACGCCCAACTCCGGCGCGGGCGGGCCGATCACCACCGGCACCAGCCAGTTCAGCGCCCAGGCGCCCAGCAAGCCGGCCAGCACGATGACCGGCGGCGGGACGCGCACGCCGGGGC
>JBHYDO010000277.1:0-5789 GCA_051860645.1 Roseococcus sp. | reverse complement strand
GGAGGGGGCTTTGCCCCCTCCGTGAAACCCAATTGATCGGGGGGCTCGGGGGGACTTGTTCCCCCGACGGGGGCCCGGGGGCAGCGCCCCCGGCAGCGCCACTCACCCCGTTGGCATCAACCTTCCGGTTGCGGCTGCATGGGGGGTTGGTTACGGTTTGGACAATCAAAGGGCATGGAGGCCACTGGAATGAATCGGCGTGGGATTTTGACGGCTGCGGCGGGTGTGTTGGCGGCGCCGGCGGTGCGTGCGCAGGATGCGTGGCCCAACCGCCCCATTCGCCTGGTGGCGCCCTATGCGCCGGGCGGTTCGGTGGACGCGATGGCGCGCATCACCGCGCAGAAGCTGCAGGAGCGGCTGGGCCAGACGGTGGTGGTGGAGAACCGCTCGGGTGCCAGCGGCACGGTGGGCGGGCGCTATGTTGCGCAGGCCGCACCGGATGGCTACACCTTCTGCTTCTCGGCCAGCGTGCAGCCTCTGGCGCGGCTCGTGCTGCGCGACCCGGGCTATGACCCGATGGTGGACCTGGTGCCGGTGGCCCGCGTGGGGCAGGGGCCGCTGCTGCTGATCATGTCGCCGCAGCGCCCGCAGACGACCTTGCAGGAGGTGGTGGCCGCCATCCGCGCCAACCCGCGCGAGTGGACCTTTGCCACGTCGTCGCTCGGTGCCGCGGGGCATCTCGCCACGGTGGAGTTCATCCGCCAGATCGGCGTGGACATGACCATCGCGACCTATCGCGGCACCGGGCCCGCGCTGCCTGATCTGTTCGCCGACCGCGTGCAGCTGATGTTCGACCCGATGCTGGCGACGCTGCCGCCGGTGCGCAGCAACCGCGCCAAGCCCGTGGCCATCACCTCGCCGCGCCGCAGCCCGGCCGCGCCCGAGGTGCCGACCACGGCCGAGGGCGGCATGCCGAGCGTGGACCTGCAATCCTGGTGGGCGATCTGGGGCCCGCGCGGCGTGCCCGCAGAGATCTCGGCGCGCATCCAGCGCGAGCTCTCGACGGCGATGCTGGAGCCGGACGTGGCGGCGCGCACCGTGACGCTGGGCATCGAGCCGCTGTTCCAGGGCGGGCAGGAGCTGGTGGACTTCATCCAGCGCGACTTCGACCGCACCGCGGAGCTGCTGCGCATCGCGAACTTCCGGCCCGAGTGAGTCTCCGGCGGCGGGAACGCATCGTTGCGCTCCCGCCGCCGTCTTCCGCATACTCCCTCCCAACAATCAAGGATGGGAGGGACGGACATGTCCAAGCTCGAACTCGCGCGCCGTGGGCTGATGCTGGGGGTGCTCGCCGCACCCGCCGTCGCGTCCGCGCAGGGCGCCTGGCCGCAGCGGCCGGTGCGCGTCATCATCCCTTGGCCGCCGGGCGGCGGCGCGGACACGGTGGGGCGCATCCTCTTCGCCCGCCTGTCGGAGACCTTGGGCCAGCAATTCGTCATCGAGAACCGTGCGGGAGCGACCGGGACCATCGGCGCCAATGCCGCCGCGCGCGCGACGCCTGATGGCTATACGGTGCTCTATGCCGCCACGGGAGAGTCCATCAACCCGTTCCTGATGCCGGCCATCCCCTATGATGTGAGGCGGGATTTCGACACGGTCTTCCTCGCCGCCGTGGTGCCGAACCTGCTGGTGGTGACCCCCTCCGTCGAGGTGCGCACCGTGCAGGACGTGATCGCGCTGGCGCGGTCCACGCCGGGCGGGTTGAGCTGGGCATCGTCGGGCAATGGCTCGGTGCAGCACATGGCGCTGGAACTGTTCCGGCAGATGACGAACGCGCCCATCACGCATGTGCCCTATCGCGGCGGGGGCCCGGCGCTGACCGATGTGATCGGCGGGCAGATCAACTTCTACTTCAGCAATGCGAGCGCCTCGACGAGCCATGTGACGTCGGGGTCGGTGCGGGCCATCGCGCACAGCGGCGCGGGGCGGCTGCCGCCCATGCCCGATGTGCCGCCGGTGGCGGACACTCTGCCGGGCTTCGAGGCCTATGAGTGGAATGGCGCCTTCGTGCCGCGCGGCACGCCGGCCGAGATCACGCAGCGCCTCAACGCCGCGCTGAACGAGGCTAGCGCGCACGCGCCCATCGCGCAGCGGCTGGCCAGCCTGAACGTCGGCACGCGGCGCAACACGCCGCCGGAGTTCCGCGCCTTCCTGGAAGCCGAGATGGCGAAGTGGGAGCGGGTGATCCGGGAGGGGAACATCAAGATCGAGTAGTTCATTTGCGCAGGTAGAAAGGCACCTTGCCCGTGCTGCGCAGCGCGTGGTCGGCGGCGAAGAGGTCGGCGTAGTGCAGCACATGCGCCTCGATGTTGGCCCCGTGGAAGGGCGCGTTGGTGGCGTGCGTCGCCACCGTGCTGACGACAGCGTGGGGGAAGCCCAGCTCCTTCAGCAGCATGGCACCCACCACGCCGTGCGGCAGTTCGCGGTAAAGCCTGGAATAGCCGGGCGTGCCATCCTCGACGACGTAGAGCAGCGGCTTGTCCACGTCGTGCAGGATGAGGATGGACATCATCACGTCCCAGTCGATCTCGACGCCCCAATCGGCGGCGGCGCGGTGCGCGAGGTCGATGCCCGCGCGCGTCACCTCGTTCACATGCGAGCCCAACGGATAGCTGGGCGTCGCGGGCTGGAAGATCATGTCCTCCAGCTTCGCGTGGCTGGAGGAAGCCCAGCTCGTGACCCAGGCGGTGACGATGTCCTCGCGAACCTTGGGCGAGACGCGGTCCAGCCCCACCAGCCATTCCTCGACGGCCGCGCGCTGCCAGTTGCTGCCGCGGGTGATGGTGTAGGTCTCGCTCATGTGGGGCTCTCCGTGAAGGCAAAGCGGGCGCCGAGTTCGGCCAGCTGCGCGGCCTCGGCATTGGCGAAGGCCAGGCGCAGATGGCGCTCCTGGCCGGGGCCGAAGAAGGGGCCGGGCAGCGTCATCACGCCGCGATGCTCGGCCAGTTGCGCGGCCGCGTCCATGGCGTCGGGCGCGTCATCGGGCAGGCGGACATAGGCGAAATAGGCGCCCAGGGCGTCGATGCGCGCGTGGTTCAGCGCGGCGCGGCAGGCGCGCGCGCGTTGCTCCATCAGGGCGCGGTTGGCCTCGCGCCAGTCGCGCAGCGCCTCCACCGCCCAGGCGACGACGCGCTGCGCGGGGCGGGCGGGGCAGATCTGGAAACTGTCGAGCGCCTTGGCCAATTGCGCCTGGAAGCGCTCGCCGGCGATGACGGCGCCCAGGCGATGGCCCGGGATGCAATAGGCCTTGGAGAAGCTGTAGAGGTGCACGAGGTTTTCCCGCGCGCCGTCGAAGAGGCTGTGTGGCGCCGCGGCCAGGAAGTCCCGGTAGGTCTCGTCCAACACCAGCCAGAGGCCATGTCGCTGCGCCAGGGCGGCGAAAGCGGCGATGGTCTCGGCCGGATAGATCGCGCCGGTCGGGTTGTTGGGGCTGACCAGCAGGATGGCGCGGGTGTTCGCATCGATCAGCGCGGCGGCGCGCGCCGGGTCGGGCACGAAGCCGTCCTCGGCGCGGCAGGGCAGGGGGCGGGCCTCGACGCCCTGCATGCGCAGCGTCATCTCGTGGTTGAAGTACCAGGGCGTGGGCAGCAGCACGTTGTCGCCGGGCGAGGCGATGACGGTCATCGCCATGGCGAAGGCGAGGTTGCAGCCGGCGGTGATGGCCACTTCGGCCGCGCCGATGCGGCTGCGGTAGAAGGCGGAGGCATCGGCCGCCAGCGCCTCGCGCAGCGCCGCATCGCCCGCGATGGGGCCATAGGCGGCGGCGTTGCGCGAGGCGGCGGCGTCGCCAAGCCGCGACAGCAATTCGGGGTGGGGCGGGTAGCCGGGCACGGCCTGCGTCAGGTCCAGCGCCGGGCCGTGCCGGCCCTCGTAGCGCGCCGCCCATTCGCGCGCGGCGGGGATGGGCGGTTCGGCAGTGGCGAGGATGGCGGGGGAGAAGCTGGGCACGGTCTAGGGATCCTCGATGAGCGGGCGGCCGGTCTCGTGCCGCCAGTGATGCCAGAGCAGGCGCGCGGCCAGGCCCCGCGCGGGCGACCATGCCTGCGCCATCGTGGCCAGGGCGCGCGGCGCGGGGCGTGCGTCGAGCGCGAAGAGGTGCCGCACGGAATTGGCCAGCGCGATGTCGCCACTCGGAAAAATGTCCGGCCGGTTCTCGGCGAAGAGCAGGTGCACCTCCGCCGTCCAGGGGCCGAGGCCGCGCACGCGGCAGAGCGTGGCGATGGCGGAGGCATCGTCCAGCGCGGGCAGCGCGTCGAAGTCCAGCGTGCCATCGGTGCAGGCGAGCGCCAGCGCGCGCGCATGTGCGGCCTTGGGGCGCGAGAGGCCCGCCACGCCGCACAACGCGGCGTCGTCCAGCAACAGGAAGCCGGCCGGTTCCAGCGCGCCGGGCAGCGCGGACAAGCGCCGCCAGATGGCGCCGGCCGCCTGGTTGCTGATCTGCTGCCCGCAGATGGTCCGCAGCAGCCCCGCGAAGCCGCGCGGGCGGGTGCGCCAGGGCACCGGGCCCGCGCGTTCCTCGACGCGCGCGAAGCGCGGCTCGGCGGCGAAGAGGGCGGCGCGAAGGGACTCCACCCCGCAGGTTTGACGCAAGCCGCGCCCCGCAACAAGCTGCGCGCCACACGGAGGAAGATCGCCATGCAACGCCCCTACACCCAGGCCGACCTCGACGCGCTCTGCGCCTGGGACACGCCCACCATCTGCAACGCGCTGGAGCTGGTGGTGCCGGCCCGCCGCGGCCATGGCTTCACCGTGCGGCCGCTGACCGCGGCCCACCCCTCGATGCCGCCCATCTGCGGGCCGGCGCGCGTGGGGACCATCCGCGCCGCGCACCCCTCGGGCCGTACCAAGGAAGCCGACAAGGCCGCCCGCATCGGCTGGTATGAGTATGTGGCGAACACCGACATGCCGACGGTGGTGGTGCTGCAGGACCTCGACGACGTGCCCGGCACCGGCGCCTTCTGGGGAGAAGTGAATACGAACGTCCACAAGGGGCTGAAGGCGCTGGGCTGCGTCACCAACGGCTCGATCCGCGACCTCGACATGGTGGCCCCGGGCTTCCAGCTGCTGGGCGTGGTGAACCCCTCGCACGCCTATGTGCATGTGGTGGATTGGGGCCGCCCGGTCAGCGTGGCCGGCATGAACGTGAACCATGACGAGGTGGTCCATGCCGACCGCCACGGCGCGGTGGTGATCCCCGCCGAGGCCGTGCGCGGCATCCCCGCCGCCATTGATCTGCTGACGCGCAAGGAGGCCGTGATCCTGGAGATGGCCAAGCGCCCCGACTTCGACATCGGCATGCTGCGCGACGCCCTGGCACGGTCCGAAGACATCCACTGATGCCGTTTGACGACAACGCGCCCAAGCCGCGCATGGAGGGGGGCTGGTTCCGCTGGGACCAGCCTCTGGCCAGCGTGAGGCCCGACTGGGTGGACGGCAACGCCCACCTGAACATGGGCTACTACATGGTGGCCTTCGATTTGCAGACCGACCGGGTGTGGACGCCGCTCGGCCTCGGCAACGCGCTGCGGCAGATTGAGATGGGCACCTTTGCCGGCGAGGCCTGGCTCGACTACCAGCGCGAGATGACGGAAGGCATGCCCATCGGCTGCGACAGCATGGTGGTGGCCTATGACGAGAAACGTCTCCTCATGAAGCACCGCATGTTCCATTTCACCGAGGGCTGGGTCTCGTCGGAGAACGAGCTTTTGTACCTGTGCATGGATATGCGTACACGGCGTGTCGGCAAGTGGCCGCAATACGTGCTGGACAACTTCGCCAAGGTCGTGACG
>JBHYDO010000276.1:0-5876 GCA_051860645.1 Roseococcus sp. | reverse complement strand
CTACGCCGCGCCTCCGCCGCGATCGCGGCGAAGGCCTCGGGCGAGAGGCAATTGCTCTCGATGTCCTCGAAGCGGCGGCCCAGCACATCCTTGCGCTGGATGGACAGGCAGCGCTCCCAGCAGCGGTTGACGAAGCGGTAGCGGCGATCCGCATCCTTGATGGAGACCGCGGCGGGAAGCTCATCCATCACCGCCTGCAGCAGATGGATGTCGAGGCTGACGCGCCGCCCGCCGGCCGGCAGCCAGGTGGCCAGCGCCAGTCGCCCCGCCGGCCCGGGCTGCAACGTGAGCAGCAGCAGCCGCTCATTCGCGTGGGCCAGCACGAACTGTGCGGGCCCGGGCGTGTCCAGCGCGGCCTGCAGGGCGTCGAGGTCCAGGCTGAAGCGGTCGCGCGCGGCCGCCGCGGCCAGCGCGTCGGTCAGGGCCACGGCCGCGGCGCCGCCCGGAGCAAGCTCCATCTCCAGCAGAAGATCGGCCGCGGCCGGGGGTGCGTCCTGCCCTTGGGTCATCAATGCCTGTTTCCCCAGCCCGGCGCGCGCGGGCAAGCAGTTTGCATCGTGAACCGGACCGGCCGGCCAAGGGAACCCCTCCTTGCAAGCTTCGTGGCGCCCTGGCCCATGCCTCTGGCGTTTCGGGCCCCGAAGCTGTAGGAGGCGCGAACCATGACAACCGTCCTGCTCATCCTGTTCCTGTTGGTCACCCTGGCGTTGATCGGGGTGATCCTTGTGCAACGCAGCGAGGGCGGTGGGCTTGGCATCGGTTCCTCCGGCGGCGGCATGGGCTCGCTCATGGGCGGCCGGGGAACGGCAAACCTGCTGACGCGCACCACCGCCGTCCTGGGTACGCTGTTTTTCGTGCTGGCCCTGACCCTGGCGCTGCTGGACCGCGGCACGGCGCTGAACCGCTCCATCCTCGACGCGCCACCCGCCAGCACGCTGCCCGCGGTGCCGGCCGTGCCCACCGTCCCCACCAACTGAACCCCGCCGCCCGGGCATAGGTGCCCGGCGCAACCGGGGGGCTGTGACACCGGCGCGGTTGTGGTTATCAGGGACCCCCATGGCGCGGTTCGTATTCATCACCGGCGGCGTGGTCTCCTCGCTTGGCAAGGGCATCGCGGCGGCTTCCCTCGGGGCCCTGTTGCAGGCGCGCGGCTACCGCGTGCGGCTGCGCAAGCTGGACCCCTACCTCAACGTGGACCCGGGGACGATGAGCCCCTACCAGCATGGCGAAGTCTTCGTGACCGATGACGGGGCGGAAACCGACCTCGACCTCGGCCATTACGAACGCTTCACCGGCGTTCATGCCTGCAAGGCGGACAACTGGACCACGGGCCGCCTCTATTCCGAGGTCATCGCCAAGGAACGGCGGGGCGACTACCTGGGCGCCACCGTCCAGGTGATCCCGCACATCACCGACGCCATCAAGGCCGCCGTGGTGGCCGACACCGACAGCTACGACTTCGTGCTGGTCGAGGTCGGCGGCACGGTGGGCGACATCGAGAGCCTGCCCTTCCTGGAGGCCATCCGCCAGCTGGCCAACGAACTCGGCCCCACGCGCAGCCTCTTCGTGCACCTGACGCTGGTGCCCTACATCCCCTCGGCCGGCGAGCTGAAGACCAAGCCCACCCAGCATTCCGTGAAGGAGTTGCTGGGCGTTGGCATCCAGCCGCAAATCCTGCTGTGCCGCTGCGACCGCAAGATTCCCGAGAATGAGCGCCGCAAGATCGCGCTGTTCTGCAATGTGCGGCCCGAGAGCGTCATCCCCGCCTATGACGCCGCCAGCATCTATGCGGTGCCGCTCAGCTACCACGCCGAGGGGCTGGACCGCGAAGTGCTGCGCCACTTCAACCTTTCCATCTATGGCGAACCCGATCTCACCGGCTGGCAGCGCATCGCCGAGCGCATCACCGCCCCCGAGGGCGAGGTCACCATCGCGGTCGTGGGCAAGTACACCGGCTTGCTGGACGCCTACAAATCGCTGAACGAGGCGCTGGCCCATGGCGGCATCGCGCACAACATGCGCGTGAAGCTGGACTGGGTCGACAGCGAAATCTTCGAGCGCGAGGAGGACAAGGTCGTCAGCCGCCTGCAGGGCGTGCATGGCATCCTGGTGCCTGGCGGCTTCGGCGAACGCGGCACCGGCGGCAAGATCGCGGCCGTGCGCTTCGCGCGCGAGCGGAAGATTCCCTTCCTGGGCATCTGCTTCGGCATGCAGATGGCCGTCATCGAGGCCGCCCGCAACCTGCTGGACCTGCCCGCCGCCTCCTCCAGCGAATTCGGCCCCTGCGCCGAGCCCGTGGTTGGCCTGCTGACCGAATGGGTGCGTGGCAACCAGCGCGAGACCCGCGAGGCCGGGGGCGACCTCGGCGGCACCATGCGGCTGGGCGCCTACCCGGCCGTGCTGGCCGAGGATTCGCTGGTGCGCCGCGTCTATGCCGAGACCCGCGTCGAGGAACGCCATCGCCACCGCTTCGAGGTGAATGTCGGCTATCGCGAGCGGCTGGAGGCGGCGGGGCTTCGCTTCTCCGGCATGTCGCCCGACGGCGTGCTGCCCGAGATCGTGGAGTATGCCGACCACCCCTGGTTCATCGGCGTGCAGTTCCACCCGGAGCTGAAGTCCAAACCCTTCGCCCCGCACCCGCTCTTCGCGGGCTTCGTGGGCGCGGCGGTGGCGCAGGCACGGCTGGTCTGACCACGTCGTTCAGGCTGCGGCGCACGCCGCGCCGTCCAGCGCAGCCAGCGTAGCCTTGAGCGCGGTCTCCAGCATCGCGCCGGCGGAAGCGGAGGCCGCGGCATCGCCCGCCGTTCCGGCCGCCTCCAGCCGCGCGGCGATCTGCGACAGCCGCACCGCGCCGAGCGACGCCGCCGAGGACTTCAGCGCGTGGAACTCCCGCGCCGCCCCACCCAGGTCGCCTTGGGTGAGCGCCGCCGCACCCCGAGCCACGCGACCCTCCGCATCGGCGCGGAACAGCGCGGCGATTTCGGCCGCCGCGGGGCCGCCGACCATCTGCTCCAGCTCCCGCAGGGGGGTCGGGTCGAAGACCGGCGGGGCGTCGGCCCGCGGCGCCGCCAGCAGCTTTGCCAGCAGCCCGAGCAGTTCGGCACGGTTCACCGGCTTGCGCAGGTGGTGGTCGGCCCCGGCGGCCTGGCTGGCGGCCCAGGCCTCGGGGAGGATGTTCGCGGTGCACATGATGATCGGGCCGGCATAGCCCTCCGCCCGCAGCAGGCGGGTGGCGTCGATGCCGTCCATGCCGGGCATCTGCACATCCATCAGCACGAGGTCGGGTGGGTGGTGCCGGGCCTGCTCGACCGCCTCGGCGCCGTCCTGAGCGAAGCGCAGTTCCAGGCCCAGCCCGCCCAGAAGCGCAGCCAGGACCGCCTGGTTCACCGGATTGTCCTCGGCCACCAGGATGCGCGTGCCGGGTGGCGGGACGTAGTCGGCCACCGCCTCCTCGCCGAGCAGCGGCGCCGCCGGGGGCCCTGCCGCATCCCCCAGCCAGCGCGCCAGCGGCGCGTAGATGTCCAGCGGGTCCTGCGGCTGGCGCAGCAGCAGGTCGCGCGGGCCGGGGCTGACCGGGCCACCATCCTCCAGCAGCAGGCGGCGCGCGCCGGGCGCCGCGGCGTCGAAACGGCCGGCGCGCCGGGCATCGGACAGCACGAGGAAGGGCGGCACCACCGGCGGGGCCCGCATCACGCTGGCCCCCATGGACGCCAGGTGCTCGCCCACCAGCGCGGCCAGGCCGGGCTTCGCCGAGCCGTCATCGGGCAGCCAGGCGATGCGCCCGGCCAGGGGCAGGCCGAAGCGCGGCCGGGCGTCCAGCACCTCCGCCGGCAATTCGAAGCGGAACAGGCTGCCCGCGCCGGGCGTGCTCTGCAGCTCGATCCGCCCGCCCATCATCCGCACCAGGTCCTGGCAGATGGACAGGCCGAGGCCCGCGCCCTCGAAGCGCCTTCGTGCATCCTCGCCCAGCTGCGAGAAGCGGCGGAACAGCCGGGCCTGGGCCTCCTCCGCAATGCCGGGCCCACTGTCCTCCACCGAGACCCACAGGCGGGCGGGCGGACCGCGGCGCCAGCCCACCCGGACCACGACCTGCCCGCGCTCGGTGAACTTCACCGCATTGCCGATCAGATTGTTCAGCACCTGCGCGAGGCGCAGCTTGTCCAGCCGCAGCCCCGAAGGCAGATCGCCGGGGATGATCCGCGCGAGGTGCAGCCCCTTCTCGCGCGCGCAATCGGCCCACAGCGCCGTCGCCTGGTGCACCACGGCCGCCGCATCGGTCTCGGTGGGATGGATGGTGAGCTTGCCGGCCTCCAGCTTTGCCATGTCCAGGATGTTGTCGATCAGGCCCAGCAGCAGGTCGCCGGAACCGCGGATGACGCGCAGGGCGCGCCGGTCGGCCTGGGTGCGGGCATCAGCCAGCAGGGCCTGCGCCATGCCGAGGATGCCATTGAGCGGCGTGCGGATCTCGTGGCTCATCGTCGCGATGAAGTCGGATTTTGCGCGGTTCGCGGCCTCTGCCGCCTCCTTCCCGGCGAGGATGGCGGCTTCCGCCTGGTGGCGCACCGTCATGTCAACGGCGGTGGTGACCAGCAGTCGGTCCTGCTCCAGCACGACCACGCCCTTGGTCAACTCCAGGTGCAGCAGCCGGCCGTCCGGATGTGTCACCGGCAGGGTGACGACACGTGGCTGGCCGGAGGCGAGCAGGGCCTGGTCCTCCGCCATGGAGCGGCGGGCGAAATCGCCGTCGAACAGGTCATGGGTACGGCGCCCGTCGAGCGCCCCGGCGGGCAGGCCCAGCATTTCGGCCGCCGCGCGGTTGGCGAAGCGGTAGCGCAGGTCCTCGCCCTTGAGCACGACGCCCACCGGGATGGCGTCGAGCACGCCGCGCACCATGTGCTCGCGCCGCGCGCTTTCGGCCGCCGCATTGTCGGATGCCGCCTTGGCGCGCTGCAACAACTCCGCCCCGGCGCGGAGCCGCCGGGCCTCCAGGTTCAGCCGGGCCTGTCGCGCCAGCACCGACAGGCGCCGCACGGTGCGGGCCGCATCCTCGTGGAAGGCGCCCCGCCGCGGGGCGTGCAGCACCAGGATGTGCGGCGCGTCGTCCATCGGCAGGGGTAGCACCAGCGCACCGCCGCCCTGAGCCAGGATGGGATCCTCGCCGGTGGCAAGCCCAGTGGCCCGCGCCAGGTCGATGAGGTTGAGCACCTCGCCGGCCACCACGCGCTGCAGCGCCGGCATGGGTGTCCAGCGCGCGCCCAGGCCCGCCCGCCCGTTGGAGAACAGCACCTCCAGCGTGCCGTCGGGCAGCGCGGCCAGCACCCGCGCATTGCGGAAGGGCACCACGCGGCGGATGATGGACAGCACGCGCAACGCCATACGGCCGGGCGGCAACGGCAGGATCAGCGTCTCCAGCGCTGCCAGGAGCGCACTGGTTTCGGCGGCCCGGCGGTCCGCGTCGTCGCGGGCGCGACGCAGCGCGAGAACCAGCTCCCGCAATTCCTCAGCCGTCGGGTTGGCGGGTAGGCTAGCCACCGAAGACGATCACGGAAATCATCAGGTTGCCGTGCAGGTTGGCCCCGGTGACCGAGCGCCCCTGCTCGCCGAAGGTGAAGCCGCCCAGGAAGGGCACGCCCGGCAGGGCGCCGCGCAGGGCCTGCGCGACCTCGTCCATGCGGGGCTGCACGGCCAGCATGCAGCCGCCGCAATAGATGGCCAGCGCGCCGGCCACGGCGTGCGGCGCCAGCCCGGCCGCATCGGCCGCCTCCTCCGCCACCCGGCCGATGCGTGAGAGCAGGCCGGCCTTGGTGCCGGCCATGAGTTGCAGCTCCGCCCCCTCTGGCACGTCGGCGAAGACGGTCAGCCCGCCACGCGCCGTC
>JBHYDO010000275.1:0-5901 GCA_051860645.1 Roseococcus sp. | reverse complement strand
ACGCGGGGGCTCAGGCTGTGGACCTTCGTCCACGGCCTGTCTTTCCTGCTGATCGACGACAAGGTGGGCGCGATGGAGATCCCGCTGGACCTGCCCGCCATGCTGGAGGACGCCACGCGCCGCTTCATGCACGACGTGTGAGGTTACAGCACCGGCCGCCCGGCCAGCGCCCCGCGGAACAGCCACCAGGTCAATGCCGCCCACAGCAGGGCCGCGATCCATGCCGCCGGCACCGCCGCCGCCGGCGGCAGCGCGCGGTCGGCGAGCCAGCCCAGCGCCGGCACCGCCTGCATCATGTGCGTCGCGAAGAAGTGCGGCGGGCGCAGGTCGCCCACATCGCGCGACCAGCCCAGCAGCGGCCAGCGCGATTCCTGTGCCGGCGGCGTGCCGACATGGTGCGACATGCGCCCGCCCATCTCGAAGGCGATGAGGAGAGTGAGCACCGTGCCGCCCACCAGCCCCAGCGCGACGGCGTGCCGCAGCCCGGCGCTCATCCGCACCTGCCCGTCCAGCGCCACCACGAGGCCCAGCGCCCCGGCCGCGACGGTCAGCACCACGGCACCCACGGCCATCAGCGAATACATCGTGGCGTGGAAGCGCGTGGAGACGTTGAAGTGCGAGGGCTGCTGCAAGGCGCCCTGGAGGGTGATGTATGCCACCTCGAAGACGGCGCTGGCGATGGCTAGCAGCAGGATCCCCTGCACCACCGCCCCCTCGCGCCAACCGTCGCCGAGGCGGCTTGCCACCCAAGCCATGGTGGCCAGGTGCACCACGGTGGCGATCTGGAACTTCAGCGGCTTGGACCAGACGCTGACCCCGCCGATCTGCCGCCCGTCCAGCCGCTCGATGCCGGCGGTGAGCGCCCACAGCAGCAGAAACCCGCCGACGGCGAGCCATGTCAGCGTGACGGCCGCGCCCGGCTCGCGCCAATTCACCGCCGGCGTCGCGCGGGTACGGTCAGCGCCGCGCGCAGCCCTTCCTCCATTCGCGCCATCGCGTGCGCGTGCATCGCCGTCATGACGGGCTTGGGCAGGTTGAGGCTGCGCAGCGCGCTGCACTGGCCGATGCTGGCCAGCCCGTGCAGCAGCGACCAGACATGCAGCGCATCGAGCCGCGGATCGGCGGCACGCGCCGCCTCGGGGCGCGCCGCGTCGAGCGCCGCCACCGCCCCCTCCAGCATGGCGAAGGCGTGCTTGCCGCGCGTCATCATCTCAGGGGCGTGCCGAAGATCAGGCGGTATTGCAGCGGGTGGCGCAGCGCGTAGTCGAGATAGGCCTGGCCCATCGCGTGCAGGTCGGCGAAGGGGTCGGCTTTGCGGGGCCGCGCGTCCAGGTGGTCGGCGAAGGCGGCGAAGGCGCGGCGCACCACCTCTGCCAGCAGATGGTCGCGCGAGGGGTAATGCTTGTAGGGCGCCTGGTGCGAAACGCCGAGGCGGCGGGCCACCTCGCGCAGGCTGAGCGCCTCGATGCCCTCAGCCTCGATGATGACGAGCGCCTCGTCGATGCAGGCCTCGCGGACGTCCAGGGTTGGGTGGGATTTGCGGGCCATGTCGGAGCCCAGTGTAGCGCTATCCCCGGCAGGGGCCAGCCACCGCGAGGCGAGGCCCATCAGCCAGGGCATGGGCAGGGCGTCATGCGGCATGGGTGGTCCTCGCCATGCCGGACATCACCTTGCCCATCATCCAGACGCGGCCGCGGCGCGGCAGGAAGGTCAGCGCAAATTCGAGCAGCTTGGACAGCAGCCCCGGCCGCACGACGGACTGCCGGCCGAGCGCGCGCAGCAGTCCCTTTGCCACCACCTCCGGGCTGTCGGTGGCCCCCATGGTGAGGCCAGCGCGCGCGGCGAAACCGCTGCGCACGGGGCCGGGAGCGACCGCCAGAACGTCCACCCCGCGCGCGCGCAGCTCGGGGCCGATGCCCTCGGCCAAGCTCTGCACATAGGCCTTGGTGGCGGCGTAGTTGGCGGAGTTGGGCACGCCCTGGAAGGCAACGAGCGAGCTGAACAGCACGATGCCGCCGCGACCGCGCTCGGCGAAGCGCTGCGCGAAGTGATGCGTCATCGCGAGCACGGCGCGGCAGTTCACATCCAGCATCGCCATCTCCTCCTCGACGGGGTTGGACAGGAAGGGGCCGGAGCTGCCGAAGCCGGCGGCCGCGACCAGAAGGCCGATGTCGTGCACCTCGCTCGCGTGCAGCAGGGCCGTGACGCCGTCCGGCGTGGCGAGGTCCATCGCCAGGGCATCCACCTCGATGGGGTGCGCCCTGCGAAGCTCGGCAGCCAGCGCCTCCAGCCGCGCGCGGCCCCGCGCCACCAGCACCAGCGAGAAGCCCTGCGCCGCGAGGCGGCGCGCCGTGGCGGCGCCGATGCCGTCCGAGGCGCCGGTGACCAGCGCCCAGGGGCCGTAGCGTTCCTGCAGGCGGTTCATCGGCCGAGCCTGATCTCGATGGTGGTGGGCGCGCCTTCTGCTACCTGCACGGCGGCCTCCTCGAAGCGGGGCGCGCGCAGCGTGGGGCGGACGTTGTTGGACACGCCCCAATCCTCGGTCGGGATGCCGAGGAAGTTGGTGTCCGTGCGGCGGTTGCCGTTCAAGTCGTGCGAGACGGCGACGGCGTAGCGCCCTGGGGCGAGGTTCGTGAAGCGGCACTCCACGCCGGCGGGGCTGGCGGGCAGCCAGAGCTGGGTGGCGCGTGCGGCGTCCATCGGGAAGCCCTCGGCAGAGGGATGCAGCGCGCAGCCCACTTGACCCTCGGTGCCGCGTGCGCCGGTGACGGTGACGCGCAGTTCTGCCGCATGCGCCTGGGCGGCGACCAGGAGGAGGGTGGCGGGCAGCAAGCGGGACAGCATGGCGAGCCTTTCAGGTTGACGGTATCAACCTATTATGTGATGCAAGTTGACGTCGTCAACCATATTCGCCAGGACATGAGCATGCCGCCCTCCAGCGCGTCCCACCTCCTATGAATCCGCATCTCGGCGTGCTGGCCCTCGCAGGTTTCGCCCTGGGCACCGAGGCCTTCGTCTTCGTGGGCCATCTCGATGCCATGGCGCTCACGCTGGGTGTACCCGTCGCTGCAGTGGGCCAGCTTGGCACCGCCTTCGCCCTGACCAGCGCGCTGACCGGTCCGCTCGTGGCCGGCGCGGTGGCAGCCCGCGAAAGGCGTGCGGTCCTGTTTGCCGGCCTGCTGCTCATCGGCGCGCTGAACCTTGTGGCGGCCACCCTCTCCAGCCTGGGCGGCCTGATCGCCGTCCGGATCCTGTGCGGGCTGGCGACGGGCCTGGTGGGGCCGATCGCGACCGTGGCGGCCGCGGAGCTCGCCCCGCCCGAGGCGCGGGGACGGGCCATGGCCGTCGTGCTGGCCGGCATCACGCTGGCCTTCGTGCTGGGCGTCCCGCTGGGCAGCCTGGCGGGCGAGGCGTTCGGTTGGCGCGGCACCTTCGCCTGGGCTGGTATGGTCGCGCTGCTTGCGGCGGCGGCGGTCCGGTGGCGGCTTCCCCGCATCCAGCCCAGCCCGCACACCCCCTTCCGGCCGCGTGCGGTCCTGGGCGCGCCGGGCGTCCTGCCCGCCTTGCTGCTGACCCTGATGGGCTTTGCCGCGACCTTCTGCGTGACGGCCTATTTCGGCCCCCTGCTGGGCACCCTGCTCGGCTTTTCGGGCGCTGGCGTGGGCGCCATGCAGGCCCTGGTCGGCGTCGGCGCCATCCTGGGCGTGGTGCTGGGCGGCCGCTGGGCGGACCGCGCGAACAGCTTAGCCCCGCTGCTGGCGAGCTTTCTTCTATCTGCCGCCATGCTGTCCTGCTTCGCACTGCCCATGCTGCTGGACATGGCGCACGGCTGGACGCTGGCGCTGGTGTTTGCGGCCACGTTGCTGGGGGCCGCGGCGCTGTTCCTGCGCACGCCGGTTGTGCAGGCGCGGTTGGTCGCGGCCGCACCCGCGCACCGGCCGGTGCTGGTCGCGCTCAATGGCTCCATGGTCTTCGCGGGGCAGGGGCTCGGTGCGGCCATGGGAGGTGCCGGCCTCTCGCTATTCGGGCCCGCGGCGCTCGGGCTCGGGGGTGCCGCGGTCGCGCTCGCGGGTGCGGGCCTTGTGCTGGCCACCGCCTCGCAATGGAAGGAGACACCCTGATGCACCGCCCCTCCCTTATCCGGGCCGCCCTGCTCGGCGTGGGCCTGCTGGGCCTCCTGCCGGGATGCGCGGCCCTGCAGCCGCGCGCCGTCAGCGTGGAGCAGCGCCTCGACGCCCTGCCGCGCGCGGGGCTCGATCTCGCCGAGCCCGTCACCATCCGGTGGAACGACCACATGGTGCCCTGGATCGAGGCGGAAACGGATGGCGATCTGGCCCATGCGCTGGGCCTCGTGCACGGCCATCTGCGCGGCGGGCAGATCCTGATCCTGCGCAACATCGCACGCGGCCGGCTGTCGGAGATGCTTGGCCCGCCTGCCACCGAATACGACCACGCGCTGCGCCTCCTCGACTTCGCCCGCGCGGCCCCCGAGATCGAGCGCAATTGGCCGCCCGAGACCCGCGCCTTCGTCACGCGCTTCCTGACCGGGCTGAACCACGCCATCCTGCACGGGCCCCGCCCGCCAGAAGCCGGGCTGCTCGCCCTGCGGCGTGAGCCGATCACGGTCGCGGACATGCTGGCCATCGGGCGCCTCGCCGGCAGCGACGTGAATTGGTTCGGCCTCATCGCCCTGCTGCGGGAGCGCGGCACGCCGGCCTATGCCGCGCGCTGGCAGCGCCTGCGCGAGGGCGGTGCGGGGAGCGGCATGCCGGATGGCCTCACGCTCGGTCAGGCCGCGCTCGGCGCCCTGCTGCGCGACGTCTCCCGCAGCGGCAGCAACACCGTGGCCGTCGCGGCAGCCCGTAGCGCCAGCGGCGGCGCCATGATCGCCAACGACCCGCATCTGGGCCTCGTCCTGCCCAATGTCTGGATGCTGGTTGGCATGCGCTCGCCCAGCTTCCACATGGTCGGGATGATGGTGCCCGGACTGCCCGTGGTGGGCTTTGGACGCAGCCCCGACCTTGCCTGGGGTGGCACGAACGCGCGCGCCGCGTCGAGCGACATCTTCGACATCAGCGCCATCCCCGACGCCGAGATCACGTCGCGCGAAACGGTCATCGCGCGCCGCCTCTTCCCTGCCGCGCGCCGCACGCTGCGCGACAGCCCGCATGGCCCGGTGATGTCGGATGCGTCCCTGCTCGGCGCCCGCCCCGATCAGCGCCTGGCACTGCGCTGGGCAGGCCATGAGCCGACGGACGAGATCACCGCGCTGCTGCGGGCGGCGCGGGCGCGCAACGGCCAGGAGTTCCGCGAAAGCCTCGTGGGCTTCGGCGTCTCGCCGCTCAACCTCGTCTACGCTGAGCGCACGGGGGGCATCGGCCGCGCAATGGCGATGGTGCTGCCCTCCCGGGCGGGGTTCCCCGAGGCCGACCCGGTGCTGGACGCGACCGACCCCTCGGCGACCGATCCCTGGCGGCGGCTGCGCGACGTGCGCGACCTGCCTCAACTGACCGACCCGCCCGAGGGCATCATCGCCTCCGCCAACGAGAACCCGGAGAGTTGGGCGCCGGGCAGCCCGCCCATCGGCTACAGCTTCAGCGACGATGACCGGCTGCAGCGGCTGCGCGCCCTGCTGCAGGCCCGCCCGCGCCTCAGCGTGGAAGACCTGGTCGCGCTGCAGGCCGACACCCGTGCGCCCAAGGCCGCGGTGCTGGCCGCGGGCCTGCTGGCCCGGCTCGACGCATTGCCCGGCGGCGCGCCGGAGCCGGCGATGCTCGCGCGGCTCCGCGGGTGGGATGGCGACTACGCGGCGACCAGCGAGGCCGCGCTGGTGTTTGAACTGCTGCTGGGCCAGCTCGCACCGCAGGTGGCGGAGGCGCGGGGCATTCCCGTCTATGGGGA
>JBHYDO010000274.1:0-5907 GCA_051860645.1 Roseococcus sp. | reverse complement strand
GCCGAGCTGTTGGCCGCGCTGCGCATCCTCGATGCCGGGCACGTGGACATCAGCCGGATGCGCGGCAGCCATGCCGGCGCCATGGGCAATCCGCAATTCATGCCGACCAGCTTCGAGCGCCTGGCAGTGGATTTCGACGGCGACGGGCGGCGCGACATCTGGGACAGCCGGGCCGACGCGCTGGGCTCCATCGCCAACTACCTGGCGCATCATGGCTGGCGCGAGCCGGCCCCCTGGGGCTTCGAGGTGGCGCTGCCGCCCGGCTTCGACACCGCGCTCGCCGACCATCGCCGCATGCGGCCCATCGCCGAATGGGCGCGGATGCGCGTGGTGCCGGTGGCCGGCGGGGCGCTGCCGGGTCTCGCCGGCGAATGGGCCATCGTCATGCCGGGCCTATCGCGCGGGGACAGCCAGGCCTTCATGGTGGGCGCGAACTTCATGGCGGTCCGGCGCTACAACCCGTCCAACTTCTACGCGACGGTGGTGGGGCTGCTGTCGGACCGCGTGGCCTGACCATGCCCGCTTTGCTGGGGCCCCTTGCGCTGGGGCGCCCCTTGGCGGGGCTTCTGGCGCTGGCGGTGCTGGCGGGTTGCGGGCGCGCCGCGCCGCCCCCCCAGCCGCGCTACCACCTGGGCGAGCCGTATCGCGCCGGGCCGCTCTGGGCCTATCCGCGCGAGGAGTTTGTCCTCGACCAGTCCGGCATCGCCGCGCTGCTGCCCCGCCGCACCGGCACAACCGTGCCGCTCACCGCCAATGGCGAACGGCGCGAGGACGGCATGTTCGCAGCCCATCCCACGCTGCAACTGCCTGCCATCGTCATCGTCACGAACCTGGAAAATGGCCGCTTCCTGCGATTGCGGGTGAATGACCGGGGGCCGCAGCAAGCCGGGCGCATCATCGCCGTGGCGCCGCGCGCCGCCGCGCTGCTGGGGGCCACGGGGCCCTTTCAGGCAAGGGTGGTGATCGACGCCGCGGCCTCGCGCGCCGCCATCGAGGGGCTGGCGGGGCAGGGGGCGGCCCTGCCCATCGCCAGCGCCCCGGTGGGCGAGGTGGGGCGCGAGGCGCTGGCCCCGCCGCCGGGTGCGCGCGGCGTCGGTGCGGCCCCGCCGCAAGCCGTCCGCCCCGCTGCCCGCACCCTCGCCGTGGCCCCTGCCAGCGTCGCCCGTCCGCCCGAACGCCTGCCGGAGCAGGTGGCGCAGGGGCCCGCCCGCCCCGGGCAGCTCTGGATCGAGGCCGGCACCTATTTTCGCCGCGACTTCGCCCAGCGCGAGGCCGGGCGGATCAGCCTTGGCCGGGTCGAGCCGCTGGGGGTTGCGGGCGGGCCGCGCGGCCGGCAACAGCAGTTCCGCGTCCGGGCCGGCCCGTTCCGCAACCTGGCCGAGGCCGATTCCGCGCTGGCCCGGGCCATCCAGACCGGCCTGACCGAAGTGCGGCTTGTGGTGGAGTAGACGCATGACCCGGATCCCGCGCGCATCCCTCGCCCTGCGCCGCCGTGACCTGCTGGCGGGAGCGACCCTTCTGGCACCCGGCACGGCCCTCCTTTCGCCCCGCGACGCGCTGGCCCAGGCGCCGCGCCCGGCGGGCCGGACCGGGGCGCGCGCGCCGGCCCCCCCTTCCACGCCCGGCCAGTCGCCGGTCGGGCCGGTCGAGACCATTGCGCGCAACGCGCTGCTGATGGATTTCGACACGGGCACCGTGCTGCTCGACAAGGGCGCCGACCAGTCCATGCCGCCGGCCTCGATGTCCAAGCTGATGACCATGTATGTGGTCTTCGACCAGATCCGGCAGGGGCGTCTGCAGCTGGACCAGACCCTGCCGGTCAGCGAGGCCGCCTGGCGCATGGGCGGCAGCCGCATGTTCCTGGAGCCCAACAGCCGCGTCTCGGTCGAGGATCTGGCGCGCGGCGTCATCATCCAGTCGGGCAACGACGCCTGCGTGGTGCTGGCCGAGGCCATCGCCGGCAGCGAGCGTGCCTTTGCGGACATGATGAACACCATGGCGCCCACCATCGGCCTGCGCGACAGCGTGTTCCGCAACGCCACCGGCTGGCCCGACCCCGAGCACCGCATGACGGCGCGCGACCTCGCCACGCTGGCGCGCCGGCTGATCACCGAGTTCCCGGATTTCTACCGCTTCTATTCCGAGCGCAGCTTCCGCTGGAACAACATCACCCAGGCCAACCGCAACCCGCTGCTGGAGCGAATGCCCGGCGCCGACGGCCTGAAGACCGGGCGCACTGACGAGGCGGGCTATTGCCTCACCGCATCGGTGGTGCGCGAGAACCGGCGGCTTATCCTGGTGGTGGCCGGCCTCGCCTCCGAGCGGGCGCGCGCCGAGGAAAGCCAGCGGCTGCTGGAATGGGGCTTCCAGGCCTTCGATAATGTGGTGCTGTTCCGCGCCGCCGACACCATCGAGCAGATTCCCGTCCATCTTGGCGAGCGGGAAAGCGTGCCGCTGGTGGGCGGGCGCGACGTCATCGCCACCCTGCCGCGCGGCTGGCGCGAGCAGCTGCAGGTGCGGCTGCGCTACGAGGCGCCGGTGACCGCGCCCGTGCTGCGCGGGCAGGAGCTGGGCCGGGTGGACGTCTCGGGCCCCGGTATCACCCCGCTGAGCCTGCCCCTCTATGCCGGCGCCGATGTCGAGGCGCTGGGCCTGTTCGCCCGCATCCCGGCCCTGGCCCGCGGCCTGCTGGGGCGCTGAGCAAGCCATGCGCGGCCGCTTCATCTCGCTGGAGGGCGGGGAGGGGGCGGGCAAGTCCACGCAAGGGCGCGCGCTGGCCGCCGCCCTGGCCCGGGCCGGGCTGCCCGTGCTGCGCACGCGTGAGCCGGGCGGCAGCGCCGGCGCGGAGGCCATCCGCGCGCTGCTGCTCGGCCGTGGCGGCTGGGACCCGGTCGCGGAGATGACGCTGCACTTCGCCGCCCGGCGCGAGCACTGGGCGGCCAGCATCGCCCCCGCGATGGCGGCCGGCGCCTGGGTGGTGTGCGACCGCTTCTTCGACAGCACGCTGGCCTACCAGGTGGGCGGGCAGGGGGCGCCGCGCGCGGTGTGGCAGGCGCTGCGGATGGCCACGCTGGGCGATGCGGCGCCTGACCTTACCCTGCTGCTGGACCTGCCGGTCGAGGCGGGCCTCGCCCGCGCCACCGCGCGCGGCGAGGTGAACCGCTATGACCGGCTTGGCCGGGGCTTTCACGAGCGGGTGCGCGAGACCTTCCTGACCCAGGCCGCGGCCGAGCCCGCCCGCTTCGCCGTGCTGGACGCAACGCGCCCCGCGCCGGAGGTGCTGGCCGCGATGCTCGCCGCCTGCCGCGAACGCCTCGGCCAGCCATGAGCCCGCGGACCACCACCGCCCTGTTCGGCCATGCCGAGGCGGAAGCGAGCCTCGCCCGCGCCTTCCATTCCGGGCGCCTTGCCCATGCCTGGCTGTTCTGCGGCCCGCCCGGGATCGGCAAGGCGACGCTGGCCTGGCGCTTCGCCCGCTGGGTGCTGGCCGGTGGCCCGCATGCCATGCCGCCGCTCGCCCTGCCGGAGGGCGACCCCGTGGCGCGGCGCGTCGCCGCCGGCGCCCATGCCGATGTCCTGGAACTCGCCCCGCAATCGGAGCCCGGCAAGCGGCGCATCATCAAGGTGGAGGAGGTGCGCGCCGCCCGCCACTTCCTGGCCCTGACCGCCGCCGAGGGCGGCTGGCGCGTGGTGCTGGTGGATGGCGCCGAGGCGATGGAGGCGGCCTCCGCCAACACCATCCTGAAGACGCTGGAGGAGCCGCCGCCGCGCACGGTGCTGCTGCTGGTGACCGACGCGCCCGGCCGGCTGCTGCCCACCATCCGCAGCCGCTGCCGCCGGCTGGACCTTTTTCCGCTGGCGCCACCCGCCATGGACGCCTGCCTCGCCGCCCTGCTGCCAGAGACGCCGCCCACCGAGCGCGCCGCGCTGATGGAACTGGCAGAGGGTGCGCCCGGCCGCGCGCTGGAACTGGCCGAGGGGCAGGGGGTGGAACTGGCGCGGCTGGCCAGCGCCGTGCTCGAGGCGCTGCCCGACGCTGCCGGCGCCCATGCGCTGGCCGACCGCATTGCGGGGCGGGACTCCGCGCTGGCCTTTCCGGCCTTCTTCGCGCTGCTGGCGCGTCAATTGTCGCAGTCCGTGCGCGAAGCGGCGCGGGGCGGCGCCGTCCCCGGCTGGCTCGCCACCCGCCCGCTCGCCGCCTGGGCGGAGGCCGCAGGCGCCATCACCCGCCAGGCGCAGGAGGCCGAGCGCCTCTCGCTCGACCGCCGCCAGGCCGTGCTGGTGGCCATGGAGACGCTGCGCGGGCGCTGAGCCACCTTGCCGGGCGGGCGCGGGCGGCCCATGAAGGCGGCCATGCCCGTCTATCTCACCACGCCCATCTACTACGTGAACGACAAGCCCCATATCGGCCACGCCTACACCAGCCTGGCAACCGATGTGCTGGCGCGCTGGCACCGGCTGGCCGGGCGCGAGGTGCATTTCCTCACCGGCACCGACGAGCATGGCCAGAAGGTGGAGAAGGCGGCCCAGGACGCGGGGCAGGACCCGCAGGCCTTCACCGACCGCGTCAGCGAGGCATTCCGCGACCTGACGCGGGTGATGAACCTCTCCAACGACGACTTCATCCGCACCACCGAGCCGCGGCACAAGGCCGCATGCACCGCGCTGTGGCAGGCGCTGGCGGCGCGCGATGAAATCTATCTCGGCGACTATGAGGGCTGGTATGCGGTTCGCGACGAGGCCTTTTATGGCCCGGACGAACTGACCGAGCGGGGCGGGATGAAATACGCCCCCTCCGGCGCCCCGGTGGAGTGGGTGCGGGAGCCGTCCTACTTCTTCCGCCTCTCGCGCTGGCTGCCCGAGTTGCTGCGCCGCTACGAGCTGCCCGAGGGCCACCCCGAGCGCATCGACATCCGCCCCGAAAGCCGTCGCAACGAGGTGCGGGCCTTCATCCAGCAGGGTCTCAAGGATTTTTCTGAAACGACTGGGAAACTTGATCTTTCGGTGTCCCGCACCTCCTTCACCTGGGGCGTGAAGGTCCCGGGCGACCCCGCCCACGTCATGTATGTCTGGCTGGATGCGCTGACGAACTACATCTCAGCCCTTGGCTATCCCGATGAAAACGCTGAACTCTGGCGGTTCTGGCCGGCCGATGTGCATATGGTGGGCAAGGACATCGTCCGCTTCCACACGATCTACTGGCCGGCCTTCCTGATGGCGGCCGGCCTCGCGCCGCCGAAGCGCGTCTTCGCGCATGGCTGGTGGACCAATGAGGGCCAGAAAATCAGCAAGTCCGTGGGCAATGTCATTGACCCGCTGGCGCTGGTGGAGGAATTCGGCCTCGACCCTGTGCGCTACTTCCTGCTGCGCGAGGTGCCCTTCGGCCAGGATGGCGATTTCTCCCGCGCGGCGCTCACCAATCGCCTGAACGGCGAGTTGGCCGATGCGCTGGGCAACCTGGCCAACCGGGTGCTGAGCCTCATCCAGCGCAACTGCGAAGGGAAGCTTCCCGCCGCCGCGCGCTCGGAGGCGGACCGCGCCGGGTTGTTCGGCGTTTTCCTCGATCCACTTGAGAGCCGAGTGGCAGAACGTCTTGATAATATGGAATTTCACCTGGCACTGGAAGCCGTCTTCGAGGCGGTGCGCGAGGCCAATGCCTACATCACCCGCGAGGCCCCTTGGGCGCTGAAGAAGACCGACCCCGTGCGGATGCTGGCCGTGCTCCGCAACCTGCACGACGCGCTGCGTGTCTTCGCCACCTTGCTGCAACCCTTCATGCCCGACACCATGGCGCGCCTGCTGGACCAGCTTGGCGTGCCGGCCGAGGCGAGGGACCTTCCCGCGCTCGCCACGCCCTTGCCGGAGGGGCTGGCGCTGCCAGCACCCTCGCCGCTCTTCCAGAAAATC
>JBHYDO010000273.1:0-5911 GCA_051860645.1 Roseococcus sp. | reverse complement strand
GTCAGCGCCTGGTCGCGGGTGGGGCCGCTGCCCTCGGCGATGGTGTCCACGAACCGCGCCCCGCCCGGCCGTTCCTGCGCGGCGGCGGGCAGGGTACAGAGCGCGAGAAGCGCCGCGAGAAGCAGCCGGCGCATCACCAGGTCACCGTGCGGCCGGAACCCACGCGGCTGATCACCTCTTGCCCCTGCCACATCGCGATGCCGGTGCGGATGTTGGTGAGGTTCAGCTGGAACACGTAGTCCACCCGGACCGCGCCGCCATCCACGCGGTTGGTGCGCTGGATGATGTTGCCCGAGAGGCTGAGGTCCGGCGCGATCATCTGCCCGCGCCCGGCCACGGTGCGCTGGTTGAACTCGCCCGAGCGGCGCAGCTGGCGGGCCTGCATCGCGAGCGGGTCCGACGGGCCGTCGAGCCCCACGGCGGTGGTGGTCACGGCGCGGCCGGAGTTGTTCAGTTCCACCGAGACGAGCTGCGTCAGCTCGTTGGTGTTGATGCGCAGCGTGGTGTCGTTGGTGATGCGGCTGATCGCCATCACGCGCGGCTCACCGTTCGGACGCGGCTGCACCCGGCCGCTGTCGAGCATGGAGCGGACCAGGGCACGGCCCGCCTCTTCAAAGTCACGGTTGTCCAGGCCCATCCCGATGGCGCTGCGGTCGTTGCGCTGGTCGATGCGGGTGGTGGGCATGTCGCCGCCGGGCTGGCAGGCGGCCAGCAGCAGCGCGGCACCGGCGGCCAGGCCCAGACGACGGGAGGTACGGCGGGTGGTTTGGGTGATGCTCATGCGTCGGTTCCTCGCGGGCTCAGTTGTCGGTGTCGAAGGTCATGCGGAAGTTCTGCGCCCTCGGGTTGGGCGCGTCGGCATCGATGGTCGTCACGGCCCCGCGTGGGAGCGATCGGAAGGCGGGGCGCGACAGGATGGTCGGCAGCGGCCGCCCCGTCTCGTCCAGCCAGTCGGTCTGGTGGCGCAGGGGGAAGTCGAACCCGTGCGGATTGGCGACATCCACGTTCACGCGCATCCGCCCGTCCGGGCCGCGGGTCACCACCGGCGTCCCGTAGCCGAGGCTCGCGGCCGCGGGGGTCACGACGAGGCGCGGATCGATCTGCGGCGGCTGCGACGGAGCGGCGCAGGCCGCCAGCAGGGCCACCGTGCAGAGGAGGGCGGGCTTCATCATAGCGGATGCACCTGGATGGTAAGGGGGCTTCCCGGGGTCTGCGCCTTGACCAGGACGACCGCGGAACGGCCGCTGGGCAGTTGCACCACCTCCGACGGGCCGCCCGGCGCGCGAAGCTCCAGGCGGCCATTGGCCGGAACGGGCAGGCGCGCCGCCTGGAATTCCCGCGGCAGGATCACCCAGGAGCGCGTGTCGGACTGCGTGATGTTCGCCGCCGCCGTTGCCGCGATGTCGCCCAGGATGGCCAGCATGGGCGAGGCCTGCTGGGTCGCGGCGCCCACCAGGCTGATGCCCGCCGCCTTCGCGATCGCCTCGAACACGGCGGCGGCCAGCAGGGCGTCGTAGCGGGCGCGGAACTCGCTCGCCATCACGCCCTCGATGCTGGCGACGGTCACGGTGGTCGCGCGCTGGTTACCCGCGCGCATCTCGATCGCGGAATAGGCGGAAGGCTGGAAGACCATGCGCGGCATCGAGACCGTGACGGGCCGGATGGTCACCCCGCCATGCATGAAGACCGGCATCGGCACGGTAAAGTTGAGCTGCTCAAACAGCGGAGATTGACCATTCTCGAAGATGACCCAAACCTGAGGCTGCGTGCGCCGCCCCTCTGCCGCCTGCCGTGCCAGCGCGAGATCCTGCGCCACCACGCGCGGGTTGCCCGCGATGCCGGCGACGCGCTCGAAGGCGGTGCGGGCCTGCTCCGCATCGCCGGCCACGCCGCTGTTGAGAAGGAACAGCCCCCGCAGGTAGGTGCCGGCCGGGTTGACGAAGGGCTGGTAGCTGCGCCAGCGGTCCAGCGCCTGAAGCTGCTCGCGAACCTCCGGGCTGTTCTGTGCGTTGCGCAGCGCCTGGGTTCGGTTCGGATCCTGGGCCTGCTGGCGCTCGGCCTCGGACATCGCCGCCGCAATCTCGTTGCGGAAGCGCTGCACCGTGCGCGCCTGGCGTTCCTCCAGCCGGTTTAGCTCCACGCGGGCATTCGCGGCATCGCCGCGGCCGAGCATGGCGAAGGCCTTGTAGGCGTTGACCATCACCGCGTCATAGGTGCCGAAGCGATAGGTGCGGCCCCAGTTGAAGGTGGCCTCATCGGCCGCGCGCATCATTTCCTCGGCGCCATCGAGCAGCGCCACGGCGCGCGCATGCTCCTGTGCGTGCAAGGCGGCACTGCCGGCATTCATGGACCACAGCAGCTCGGTCCCCCGCCCGTTGGCGCCGGCGCCGGCCTGCCGGGCGCCGATGTTGGCGGCGGCCTGGAAATTCCCCTGCGCGATGGATTGCCGGAAGCCATCCGCCGTCCCGCGGTCGGGCTGGGGCACGCAGGCCGCGAGCACAAGCGGCAGAAGGACGGCGAGGGCCCGAAGCCCTCGCGGCACGGGATTTCCTAATGAAGTGCTGAAAAGGCCCTGCATGAACTCTTCCCTCCAACGCGCAACAAACGCCGCGGCACTCCGACTTGCGGTTCATTGGCAAACTTGTGGCGCCAACCGCACGGTCGTCAAGTGTTACTGGCACTCCACTTCGGCATGCCCAGTTGGTCCGGCAGGTCCTCGGCCAGCATGCCGGGGCCGGCGCGTCGCGCTGCCGCGCCCTGCAGCCAGGCGGCGGCGGCCGCTGCCTCGAAGGGCGGCATTCCCTGCGCGACCAGCGCCGCCGCCAGGCCCGCAAGCACATCCCCGGTGCCGCCGGTGGCGAGCCAGGGCGGCGCGCCGTGGTTGATCACCAGCCGCCCGTCGGGTGCCGCTATGAGCGTGTCGCTGCCCTTCAGCAGCACCACCGCGCCGGTGCGGGCGGCGGCGGCGCGCAGGGCCGCGGGGCGGTCCTCGCCGGGCGGGCCGAACACGCGCGCGAATTCGCCCGCATGGGGCGTGACCAGCGCGGCGCCGGACAGGGCTTCGGGCCTGCCGGCGCAGGCGGTCAGCGCGCCGGCATCGAGCACGGCGGCCCGACCCGCCGCGTGCAGCACGGCGATGGAAGCGCGGGTGGCGCCATCGGGCGGCAGGCCGGGCCCCAGCAGGAAGACGCCGCGCGGGATGGCCTCCATCAGCCGCTCCAGCGGCGCCTCGCTCACCAGCAGGCCAGGTTCGGCCAGGCGCAGGCCGCGCGCCATCTCTGCATCGGCGCAGGCGAGCGTCACCAGCCCCGCCCCGGCGCGGCGCGCCGCGCGGGCGGCGAGGCGCGCCGCACCGGGCATCTCGGTGCCGCACAGGATCACCACATGGCCACGGCTGTGCTTGTGGGTGGCCGCGTCTGGCCGCGGCAGGGTCCACAGCGCCGGGCCATTGGCGAAGGCGCGCGGCGCGATGGCGTCCAGCACGCCCGCCGGCAGGCCGATCCCGGCCAGCACCACCTCGCCGCAGAGGTCGCGGCCGGGGTTGAGCAGGTGGCCCGGCTTGCGGCGGAAGAAGGTGACAGTCAACGCGGCCCGGGGGGCGAAGCCGCGCACCGCGCCGGTGGCGCCGCAGACGCCGGAGGGCACATCCACCGCCACGAGCGGCGCGCGGATGCCGCGCAGCAGCTCGGCCAGCGATGCGTCCAGCGGGCGGGCGAGGCCGGCGCCGAACAACGCGTCCACCACCAGGCCGGCCCGGGCAATGTGCTCTGCCGTCAACGCGCGCACCGGGCCGCGCCAGCGCGCCGCCGCCCCCGCCGCGTCGCTGCCCGGGCGCGGTGGCGCCAGCGCGGCCACCGCCACGTCCCAGCCCGCATTCTCCAGGTGGCGCGCGGCGACATGGCCATCGCCGCCATTGTTGCCCGGCCCGGCCAGCACCAGCACGCGGCAGGGACGGAAGCGGGCACGGATGGCGCGGGCCACGGCGCGGCCGGCGGCCTCCATCAGCGCAGGGCCATTGCCGGCCAGTCGGTCGGCCTCCGCCATCTCGGCGGGTGTCAGCAAAGCGTGGTCGGTATGCCTGGACATATGTACGAGCGACCTTAACAATAGGGGCGACCAAAGGGAGAACGCTGTCATGAAAAAAGCATTCCGCACGGAACGGAGCGCCGCAGAACTCTACGCCGAGGACCCCGAGCGCGCCGACGCCCTGGTCTGGAACCGGCGCGGTGCGCTGAAGGGCACGGCGCTGGCCGCCATGGGCGCCGCGGTGGGCGGCGCCATCCCCTTCTCGGCGCAGATGCCCGGGGGCACCTTGCCCGCGATGTTCGCCCGCCCGGCCGCCGCCCAGGGTGCCGCAGGCCCGCAGATGATGCGCATCGAGGGCAAGGTCGAGATGATCCTGCAGGGCGAGCGCCCGCTGGTGCTGGAGGCGCCCGAGACCGCGCTGGATGACGCCGTCACACCCAATGACAAGATTTTCGTGCGCAACAACGGGCAGATCCCCGAGGTGCCCGCGAACACGAATGCCTGGAAGGTGACCATCGACGGCGAGGTGAACACCCCGCTCGAACTCACCCTGGCCGATCTGCGCGGCCGTTTCGAGAACGTCACGCGCCAGCTGCAGATGGAATGCGGCGGCAATGGCCGCGCCTCCTTCGTGCCGCAGACGCGGGGCAACCAGTGGGGCAACGGCGCCATCTGCAACGCCGCCTGGACCGGCGTGCGCCTGCGCGACGTGCTGCGCGCCGCCGGCGTGAAGGACAGCGCGAAGCACACCGGGCATTTCGGCGCGGACCCGCACCTGTCGGGCGCGCCCGACCGCCAGGCCATCAGCCGCGGCATGGTGATCGAGAAGGCGATGGACGAGGACACGCTGATCGTCTTCGCCGTCAATGGCGGCCCCATCCCGCACATCAACGGCGCGCCGGTGCGCCTGCTGGTGCCGGGCTGGCCGGGCAGCCTCAGCCAGAAATGGCTGACGCGCGTCACGCTGCTGGCGCAGCCGCATCGCGGCCAGGGCATGGGCGGCACCAGCTACCGCGTGCCGGTGCGGCCCATCGTGCCGGGCAGCAGCAACAACGGCGCCGACTTTGCCGACATGACCAGCATGCCGGTGCGCTCCATCCTCTCTTCGCACGCGCATGGCTCGCGCCTGCCGGCGGGCACGCGCAGCCTCGATTTGCGCGGCGCGGCCTGGGCCGGCGACCTGACCGTGCGCGCGGTACATGCCAGCGTGGATTTCGGCGCGACCTGGACCGAGATGCAGGTGGCGGCCCCCGCCAACCGCCACGCCTGGCAGCGCTGGCAGGGCCGCGTGGCGCTGCCCTCGGACGGCTACTACGAGGTGTGGTACCGCGCCACCGACAGCGAGGGCAGGATGCAGCCGCACCTGCCGGCCAACTGGAACCCGCAGGGCTATGGCGGCAACGCCGTCAGCCGCGCCGCGATCCTGGTGGGCTGATGCTGAAGACGTTCGCTTTGCTGATGCTGCTGGGTGGGGGCGTGGTCCTCACCCAGGGCCCCGCCTTCGGGCAGACCAGCCTCGACGCCGTGACCCAGCCGGCCGAGGACCCCTCCGTCCTGCCCGCCGGCGATGGGCAGGAGGAGGTGTTCTACGCCTGCACCGCCTGCCACAGCACCGCGCTGATCCGCCGCAGCCGCTTCAGCCGCGACCGCTGGGACGAGCTGATGACCTGGATGACCGAGGTGCACGGGATGAACCCGCTGGAAGGCGAGGAGCGGACGCTGATCGTGGCCTATCTCGCGCAGCATTTCGGCCCGGCCCAGGGGCGGGCGGGCGCGCGGAACCCCTTCCTGAACTGAGCCTCAGACCTTTCCCGTCGCATAGCCGCGCCCCATCACATAGGCCTGGAGCGATTCCACGTCGCTCTGCTGGGCGCGGATGCGGTAG
>JBHYDO010000272.1:0-5943 GCA_051860645.1 Roseococcus sp. | reverse complement strand
AGAAGCTGCACCGGCACCGTGCCTTCGTTCGCGATCTCGATCTTGTAGGCCCAGACGAAGCGGGCCTCGGCGGGGTCCGACTGGTCGTCCAGGTAGAAGGCGCGGACAGAGACGCGCACGCCGTGGGTGGTGGCGGTGAAGGTGGTCATGCGCGGCGCATCGCGGCGGTGGCGACGCCCGCGCCCATCAGCATGGTCCCGCCCAGCCGGTTGAAGGCGCGGCGCACGGAGGGCCGCGCGACCGTGCCCGAGAGCCGCCCGGCCAGCAGCGCGTAGAGCAGGGCGTTGGCGGCGGCCAGCGTCACGAAGCTCGCCACCAGCAGCGCCGCCTGCGGCAGGAAGGGGGCTGTGGGGGTGATGAACTGCGGCACGAAGGCCACGAAGAAGGCGATGCCCTTGGGGTTCAGCGCGGTCACCACATAGGCGTCGCGGAAGGCGCGGCGGGCGGTCAGGGCGGGCGCGGCCTCCGCCGTCACCGGTGCGCGCCACATCCGCAGGCCGAGCCAGATGAGATAGGCCGCACCCGCCCATTTCAGCACGGTGAAGGCGAGGCTCGATGCCGCCAGCAGCGCGCCCAGCCCGGCCAGGGAGAGGGTGATGGCCGTCAGGTCGCCCAATGCGACGCCGGCCACCAGCGGCAGCGCACGCCCCCGCCCCGCACCGAGCGATTGGCCGATGATGAGCAGGATGGTCGGCCCCGGGATGGCCAGCATGGCGGCCGAGGCGAGGAGGAAGGCGAGCCAGGTCTCGAGGGTCATGCCGCACAGATCAGCACGGCATGACCGCGCGCGCCACTATTCCGCGGCGCGCGCCGCGGGCATGGACAGCTGGTCCAGCGCCTGGGCCAGATCCTCGATGAGGTCGCCCACATCCTCCAGCCCCACGGACAGCCGCACCGTGCCGTCGCTGATGCCCAGCTTCGCGCGCTCCTCCTCGCCCACGCGCATGTGGGTGGTGGTGGCGGGGTGGGTGGCGAGGGACTTGCTGTCGCCCAGATTGTTGGAGATGTCCACCAGCGTCAGCGCGTTCATGAAGCGGAAGCACTCCTGCTTCAGGCTTTGCCGGTCCCCGGCGGGGCCACCCTGGATGTTGAACGTCACCAGCGTGCCGCCCCCCGTCATCTGCCGCACCGCCAGCGCGTGCTGGGGGTGGTCGGCGCGGAAGGGGTAGAAGACCTGCGCCACCTCGGGCCGCTCGGCCAGGAAATCGGCCACGGCGGCGGCGTTGCGGCACATCTGGTCCACGCGAAGCTTGAGTGTTTCCAGCCCCTTGAGGATGACCCAGGCGTTGAAGGGCGACATGCCGGGGCCGGTGTTGCGGATGAAGGGCTGCAGCACCTCGTCCACCCATTTCTGCCGGCCGAGCACGGCGCCGCCCAGCACGCGGCCCTGGCCGTCCATGTGCTTGGTGCAGGAATAGACCACCACGTCGGCGCCCTGCTCGAAGGGCTTTTGCAGCAACGGCGTGGCGAAGACATTGTCCACCACCACCAGCGCGCCGGCCTTGTGCGCCAGCTCGCAGACGGCGACCACGTCCACCAGCTCCAGCATCGGGTTCGACGGGCTCTCCAGCAGCACCATGGTGGTCGGCACCGACAGCGCCTGCGCCCATTGCTCCAGGTCCGCGCCGTCCACGAAGACGCTCTCGATGCCGTAGCGCGGCAGCAGGGTGGAGACGATCCAGTGGCAGGAGCCGAACAGCGCGCGGCTGGCCACCAGGCGGTCGCCGGTCTTGAGGTGCGACAGCAGCGCGGCGTGCACGGCCGCCATGCCGGTGGCCATCAGGCGGCAGGCCTCGGCCCCCTCGACCGCGGCCAGGCGGTCTTCCAACATGGTCAGCGTGGGGTTGCCGAAGCGGCTGTACTGGTAGTGCTGGACCTCGTTCTTGAAGGTGGCCTCGGCCTGCTCCGCGCTGTCATAGACGAAGCCCGAGGTGAGGAAGAGCGCCTCGGCCGTCTCGCCATGGTTGGAACGGTTGAGGCCGGCGCGAACGAGTTGCGTGGCGGGGTGCAGCTTGCGGGGATCGGGCATGGTCAACACCTCGAAGGCCTGAAAGGCGTCCGGCACCCTGGTCCGGGTGGAGGGGCGGCCCGGAGTCCGGGCGTCCCTGGGCCGTTTAGCGCGCTTGTTTTCCGTCCCTTCCCCCATGCGAAGGACAGGACGACCCGGTTGGGACCTCGCCGCAAGCTGGCCGGACAAATCGCGAGGGCAAGGTTGGTTAGTCTGCGCCCCGGCCCTTCGTCAAGCCGGACCCGCCCTTTGCGCGCAACCCGCCCGCGCAAGCGGATTGACGCGGCTTCGCTGAAGGTGCGAACCCTAGGGCCGATGGAAACGATCAACTCCGAAGTGGCGCGGCAATTGGCGGAAGAACTTCCGCCCTCCGTCCTGCGTTCCATCATCACCACCTTCGAGGCCGATATCGGGCGGCTTGCGCAGGAATTGCTTGCCGCCGGTCGCGCCGGCGACGCCGCGGGCTATCACCGCGCCGCGCACAGCATCGCCGGTGCGGCCTCGGCGGTGGGGGCCAGCCGGCTCGAGCACCAGGCCAGGCTTGCGATGAATCCCGGCCATGACGAGCCGCCAACCATCGTCATGCCGCGCCTGATGATGGAGGCGAAGGCGGCCATCGAGGCCCTGCGCACGCTGAGGCCCTGATGCGCCCCCGCGTCCTCCTGGTCGAGGACACGCCGACCGAGGCCGAACTGGCCCGGGCACATCTCGCCGCCTTCGGCCATGAATGCCACCACGCCGGCACCCTGGCCCAGGCGCTGGACATCGCGGCCGCCCACCCGCCCGACGCGGTGCTGATCGATTTGCTGCTGCCCGACGGCTCGGGCTTCGACCTGATGCGAAGGCTGCGCCAGGCCGGCGTGGACGCGGCCTTCATCGTCATCACGGTGAACGCCTCGGTGAAGGCGGCGGTGGAGGCCATGCGCGAAGGCGCGATGGACTTCATCGTGAAGCCCTACAGCCGCGCGCGCCTGCAGGTGACGCTCGACAACGCGCTGGAAACCCGTCGCCTGCGCTCGGAGCTGGAGGCGGCGCGCGCCCAGCTCGGCCGGGGCAGCTTCTTCGGCTTCGTCGGCGCCTCGCCCGCCATGCAGGCGGTGTACCGCACCATCGAGAGCGTGGCCGGCTCCAAGGCCAGCGTCTTCATCACGGGCGAGAGCGGCACCGGCAAGGAGCTGGCGGCGGATGCCATCCACCGCGCCTCGCCGCGTGCGGGAAAACCCTTCGTGGCGCTGAACTGCGCCGCCATCCCGCGCGACCTGCTGGAAAGCGAGATCTTCGGCCATGTGAAGGGCGCCTTCACCGGCGCCACCGACAACCGCGCCGGTGCCGCCAAGTCCGCCGATGGCGGGACGCTGTTCCTGGACGAGATCGGCGAGATGCCGCCCGAGATGCAGGTGAAGCTCCTGCGCTTCCTGCAACTGGGCAGCTTCACCCCGGTGGGCGGCACGCGGGTGGAGCGGGTGGATGCGCGCATCATCGCCGCCACCAACCGCGACATCCGCGCCGAGGTGGAGGCCGGGCGCTTCCGCGAGGATCTGTTCTATCGTCTCTATGTCGTTCCGGTGGAATTACCGCCGCTGCGCGCCCGCGGCGAGGACGTGCTGCTCATCGCGCGGCATTTCCTGGAAAGCTTTTCCGCCGAGGAGGGCAAGGCCTTCCATGGCTTCGACCCCGGGGCGGAGAAGCTGATCCTCAACGCAGCCTGGCCTGGCAATGTCCGGCAATTGCAGAACGTGATCCGCAACATCGTGGTGCTGCATGACGGCCCGGCGGTGACGAGCGCCATGCTGCCGGCCCAGCTCATCCAGGCGCCCCCGCGCGAGGCGCCCGCCGCGCCCAGCCATGGCACGGACCAGTCTGCCGCCGTCGTGGAGCCGCTGGCCGTGGTGGAGAAGCGCGCCATCCTCGCCGCGCTCGAACACACCGCCCAGGACGTGCCGCGCGCCGCCGCCCTGCTGGAGGTGAACCCGAGCACGATCTACCGGAAGCTGGCGGCCTGGAAGAAGGGCGCCTGAATTCCTCCCGGGGGGAGCCACTGCACATAAAGACATGTTTATGCCTCTTTGCGGGGGCGGCGGCCCGTGCTACGGCCTGCCGCACCGAACAAAGCCCTGCTGAGGACGTATCTGCATGCCCGTCGCCGCTGACTACATCGTGAAGGATCTCTCCCTGGCCGATTGGGGCCGCAAGGAGATCAACATGGCCGAGGACGAGATGCCCGGCCTGATGGCGACGCGCGCCGAGTACGGCAACGCCCAGCCGCTCAAGGGTGCGCGGGTGGCCGGCTGCCTGCACATGACCATCCAGACCGCCGTGCTGATCGAGACGCTGACGGCGCTGGGCGCCGAGGTGCGCTGGTCCTCGTGCAACATCTTCTCCACCCAGGACCATGCGGCGGCGGCCATCGCGGCCTCGGGCGTGCCCGTCTTCGCCAAGAAGGGCGAGACGCTGGAGGAATACTGGGACTATGTCCGCAAGACGCTCGAGTGGGGCGATGGCGGCGAGCCCAACATGCTGCTGGACGATGGCGGCGACATGACGCTGCTGGTCCATTACGGCCTGCGCGCCGAGCAGGGCGACGTGGCCTTCCTGGAGAAGGCCGGCAACGAGGAAGAGACCGTCTTCTTCGCGCTCATCAAGAAGTGCCTGACGGAAAAGCCGGGCTGGTTCGCCAAGCTGGCCAAGGCCATCAAGGGCGTGTCCGAGGAGACGACCACGGGCGTGCACCGCCTCTACGTGATGGCCAAGGAGGGCAAGCTGCTCTTCCCCGCCATCAACGTGAACGACAGCGTGACCAAGTCGAAGTTCGACAACCTCTATGGCTGCCGCGAATCGCTGGTGGACGCCATCCGCCGCGGCACCGACGTGATGATGGCCGGCAAGGTCGCCGTGGTCGCGGGCTATGGCGATGTGGGCAAGGGCTCCGCCGCCAGCCTCCGCAACGCCGGTTGCCGCGTGCAGGTGACCGAGATCGACCCCATCTGCGCGCTGCAGGCCGCGATGGAGGGCTATGAGGTCGTCACCATGGAAGACGCGGCGCCCAAGGCCGACATCTTCGTGACGGCCACGGGCAATGTGGACGTGATCACCGCCGACCACATGCGCGCGATGAAGCACCGCGCCATCGTCTGCAACATCGGCCACTTCGACAGCGAGATCCAGGTCGCCGCGCTGAAGAACTACAAGTGGGACAATGTGAAGCCGCAGGTGGACGAGATCGAGTTCCCCGACGGCAAGCGCATCATCCTGCTGTCCGAAGGTCGCCTGGTGAACCTGGGCAATGCCACGGGCCACCCCTCCTTCGTGATGTCGGCCAGCTTCACCAACCAGACGCTCGCGCAGATCGAGCTTTGGACGAAGCCGGGCGAGTACGAGAAGAAGGTCTACGTGCTGCCCAAGCACCTCGACGAGAAGGTGGCGATGCTGCACCTCGAGAAGGTGGGTGCCAAGCTGACCAAGCTGCGGCCGGACCAGGCGGACTACATCGGCGTGCCGCCGGCCGGGCCGTTCAAGGGCGAAGCCTACCGGTACTGAGTTCCCCAAAAAATCTCTGGCCCTTGGCCAGAGATTTTCCGGGGCCCCGGCTTGGTGTTGATCTTGTAGGGTGGGTCGGTTGCCGCGGCGAAGCCGCGGCGCCTCCGCACCGGGGCGCGCTGTCATGGCGCGCCTTTTTCTGTTCAGGTGGCCTGGGTGGTCTTGGCGCGGAACAGCAGCAGCAGGCCCAGCAGGGTGATGGCGCCGCCCAATATGTCCGTGCTGTAGAGGCGCTCATCCATCGCGGCCCAGCCGATCAGGGCGGCCACGGGCGGCGCCAGCAATTGCAGCGCCACCGCATTCGATGCCCCCAGCCGGCCGATCACCACGAAGAACAGCGCGTAGCCCGCCATGCCGACCACCAGGCTGGAATAGAGCATCCCCACCGCCACGCCCGG
>JBHYDO010000271.1:0-5978 GCA_051860645.1 Roseococcus sp. | reverse complement strand
ACCGATGCGGCGCGGCTGCCCATCGTGCTGAACGCCTCCTCGGGCTTCGTCTACTATGTGGCGATCACGGGCATCACCGGCACGCGCAGCGCGACCCCCGAGGATCTCGCCGCGGCCATCCCGCGCATCCGCGCCCACACGGACCTGCCCATCTGCATCGGCTTCGGCGTGCGCACGCCCGAGCAGGCCGGCCATGCGGCGCGCGTCTCGGACGGCGCGGTGGTGGCCTCGGCGCTGATCGAGACCATGTCCCGGACGCTGGATGGCGAAGGCCGCGCCACGCCCGGCACGGCGCAGGCCATGCTGGACCAGGTGCGGCAGCTTGCGGCGGCGGTGCGCGGGGCGCGCTGACCGCGCCCCCGCTCAACCGCCGGGCCCACCGCGCGTTGAAATGCCCGCAACCGCGGGGAGAACCACCGATGCAGCAGCCGGAGCCACCCCCCGGGGCCGAGGACGCCTTCCTGGATCTTGGCGGCGACATGGCCGCGCGCATCCGTGGCCATGACTGGCAGGCGGGACCGCTCGGCGCGCCTTCCTCGTGGTCCACGCCACTGCGCACGCTCGCGCGGCTGATGCTCTCGGCCAACCAGCCCATGTTCATCGCGTGGGGCGAGGATTGCCGCCTGCCCTACAATGACGCCTATTCCGAGATCCTGGCCGCCAAGCACCCTGCCGCCCTGGGCGAGCCGCTGCTGGACGTCTGGTCCGAGATCCGCGAGGACCTGGCGCCCATCGTGGCGGAGACGCGGGCCGGCCGGCCGGTCCACATGGACCAGATCCGCCTGAACATGCTGCGCCGCGGCTATCCGGAGGAGACCTATTTCGCCTTCTCCTACACGCCCATCCAGGATGAGGGCGGGGGCTTCGCGGGTATCTTCTGCGCCTGCACCGAGACCACCGGGCAGGTGCGGCTGCAGCGCGCGCTGGCGCAGAGCGAGGCCCGTGCGAGCCGCCTGCTGGAGAGCATCACCGACGGCTTCATCGCCGTCGCGCGGGATTGGCGCATCATCTTCCTCAACGACCAGGGCGAGCGCATCCTGCGGCCGCTGCTCCGATCCGGGGCGGCCTTTCGCGGCGCCTCGTTCTGGGAGGCCTTCCCCGAGGTGGTGGGCACGCCCTTCGAGGCCGTCTATCGCCGCGCCATGGAAGAGGGCGTCGCGGGCAGCACCGAGGCCTATTTCGCCCCGCTCGGCACCTGGTTCGACCTGCGTGTCTATCCCACCGCCGATGGCATCAGCGGGCATTTCCTCGATGTGGGCGAGCGCAAGCGGGCCGAGCGGCACCGCGAGTTACTGATCCATGAGCTGAACCACCGGGTGAAGAACACGCTCGCCATCGTCCAGGCCATCGCGGTGCAGACCTTCCGGGCCAAGCCGGACCTGGCGTCGGGCGCCGCCGCCTTCCAGCAGCGGCTGAGCGCGCTGGGCGCCGCGCACAATCTGCTGACACGGGAGCATTGGGAGAAGGTCTCCCTGGGCGCGCTGGCGCAGGAGGTGACGGCCACCGCGTCCGACCGCGCCGACCGCATGGAGCTGGAAGGGCCCGAGATGGCGCTGACGCCCAAGGCCGCCATCACGCTCGGCATGGCGCTGCACGAACTCTGCACCAACGCGCTGAAGCATGGCGCACTTTCCGTCGAGGCGGGGCGGGTGGAACTGAGCTGGGGCGAAGCCGGCCCTGGCGGGCTGTGGCTGATCTGGCGCGAGTGGGACGGCCCGCCACTGCTGCCCCCCACCCATCGCGGCTTCGGGCTGCGCATGATCGAGCAGGCGCTGGCGCAGGAATTCGCGGGGCAGGTGACGCTGGAATTCCTCCCCGACGGACTGGTGTGCACGCTGCGTGGAAAGCTGCCGGTGGTGCGGCCGGCCTGAACCTCGCCCGCGCCTGTCTGGACAAGCCCCCGCGCCCGGCGGAGCATCCGCGCAACGGTTGACGGGGAGGGATGGCCATGGCGCAGGTGGGTTTCGTGGGACTGGGGATGATGGGGCGGCCCATGGCCGGCAACCTGCTGGCCAAGGGGGTGGCGCTGCTCACCTTCGACGCCGCGGGTGTCGCCATCGAGGGCGCCGACGTGGCGCCGGACCTGGCGGGCCTGGCCGCCACCGACACCATCATCCTCATGCTGCCCGACAGCCCGGCGGTGGCCGCCGTGATGGAGGGGCTGCTGCCCGCGCTGCGCCCCGGCACGCTGGTCATCGACATGGGAAGCTCGGTGCCGGCCGAGACGCGGCGCTGGGCCGCGGCGCTGGCGGCGCGTGGCTGCGCGATGCTGGACGCACCCGTCTCGGGCTCGGTGCCCAAGGCGCGGGCCGGCACGCTCGCCATCATGGTGGGCGGCGCGCCCGCCGACGTGGCGCGCGCCGATGCGCTGCTGCGCCGCATGGGCGAGGCCATCATTCCGACCGGCCCCGTGGGCAGCGCGCATGGCATGAAGGCGCTGAACAACTACGTCTATGCCGCCGGGCTGCTGGCAGTGAGCGAGGCGGCGCTGATGGCAGAGGCGGAGGGGCTGGACCTGAACATCCTGGCCGCAGTGATGAACGCCAGCTCTGGCCGCAACATCGCCACCGAGACGAAGCTCGCGCAGGAGATCATCCCCGCGCGCTATGCCGGCGGCTTCCAGCTCGGCCTCATGCGCAAGGACCTGGAGACGGCCGGGCGCATCGCCGATGGCACCGGCACGGCGCATGCGCTGCTGGATCTTTGCCGCGCGCATTGGGGTTCCGCCGTGGCGGCGCTCGGGCCGCGCGCGGACAACACCGAAATCCACCGCTTCCTGAAGGCCGGGCCCGAATAGGCCCACGCGGCCCTACAGGAGGAAGTCGGCCGCCATCAGGGTGAACAGCCCGGTCAGCACGATGCGCATGTCCGCCACCGCATTGCCGTCGCCGCCCAGCTCCACCTCCACGATGGTGTTGCCGGCCTGCTGCGTGAAGCGAACCTGCCCCGTGGCGTTGTTCACGAAGGCTGCGCCGCCCACGAAGGTGAAGGCGTCATCGGCCCCGCCCACCGCCGCGTCGATGGCGCCGAGGTCGATGCGGTCGCCCTGCGCCTGGCTGAAATCGGCGATGACGTCGCTCGCCGCCACAGTGCTGTCGCCGACGGCAAGGAAGCGGAACAGGTCCGCGCCATTGCCGCCGCGCAGCGTATCCGTGCCTGGCCCGCCGATCAGGGTGTCGTCGCCCTCGCCGCCGTTGAGCGTATCATTGCCGAGACCGCCCTCCAGCAGGTCATTGCCCGCCTCGCCCAGCAGGTTGTCGTTGCCGCCCATGCCGCGCAGCGTGTCATTGCCCTGGCCGCCGAAGAGGCTGTTGACCGCGCCCCCGCCCACCAGCACGTCATTGAGCGCCGAGCCGCGCAAGTTCTCGATGGAAAGCAGCACGTCCCCCGCCGCATGACCGCCGCTGGCCAGGCCGAGGCCCAGGTCGATCGTCACCGCGGCGGAAGAGCCGCTGTAGTCCGCGAGGTCCACGCCGGTGCCGCCATCGAGCAGGTCCGCCCCCGCGCCGCCGACCAGCGTGTCGTTGCCGTCGCCGCCGTTGAGCGTGTCATCGCCGGCCCCGCCGACCAGGAGGTCCTGGCCCTCATTGCCCTGCAGCTGGTCGTCGCCGCCCATGCCGCGCAATGTGTCGTTGTCCTGACCGCCCACCAGCACGTCGTCCGCCGCACCGCCGATCAGCAGGTCATCGCCCGCCTGGCCTGCCACTATGCCGGTCACGCGGCCGCCCGCGCCGAGATAGACGTCATTCCCACCGAGGAGGAACACGCTGCCCAGGATCAGGCCGGTGTTCTCCACGGCGTCGCGCAGCTCGCTGCCCCGCACAGCGCGCAAGGCATTGAGGCCCAGGCTGCCCGCCTGGCCCACCGTGCCGGAGTTGACCAGCGTGTTGACGCCCCCGGTGCTGACCACGGTGCCGCCCGAGAAATCCACCATTCCCAGGATTTCGCCCATGTTGAGCACGGTGTTGCTGTTCCGCCCGATCCGGACGTCCCCCATCACCTCGCCCTGGTTGTAGAAGGTGATGCTCCCGGCACCCCCCACGGCGGCATCGGCCACGAGCGCCGCCTCCCGCCCGATCAAGGTGCCGGTGTTGCTGATGAGCACGTCATTGTGCTGCACCTGCACCGCGACATCGCCGCTGATCTCGCCGGCGTTGAGCACGCGCCCCCCGGCCACGAGGGTGAGCAGCGCCACGCCGACCCCGCCGCCCTGGATGGTGCCGGTGTTGATGAGCTCGGCCGGCCGCTCGCTGGAGACGCCGAAAGCGCCGCCGGTGATGATGCCGCTGTTGTTCAGGGAGAGGTCACCGCCGAACCGCGCCAGGACGCCGGCATCCTTGGCGCTGATCCGCCCGGTGTTCAGCACCGTCGCAATATTGCCCGTAGACTGCACGGCAGAACCGCCCACGGCGATGATCTCGCCCGCATTCACCAGCTGGCCCCCGTCGCCGGCGAGGAGGATGGTCGGATTGTCGAACTGGACGCCGATGACGCGCCCGCTCTGGGTCACCTCGATCAGTGGCAGTGGCGTCAGGAAGCCGCTCGCGATGATGCCGATGCCGTTGGAGACCAGGAGGCCCATGATCACCGCCCGGGCCGAGTCGGTCAGTGTCAGCGCGGTCTCGAAGCTGGCGGTGGAGATGACCTCCACATCGGGCAGCAGCAGCAGCACATCGCCGCCGACCTGAGGCGTCAGCGTAAGGCCGGTGACGGAGGTGGAGACAACGGTGAAGGACATGGGGGCTCGTCCGGAGGGCGCGGGCGGAGGCTAGCGCAGGCCGCCCGCAACATTCCAGATGGGAAAATATCCCGGCGAAGGCTACCCCAGATTGTGCTTGGCCATGGCCTCGATGGCCTGCACCAGCCCCGAATGGTCCCAGCCCTCGCCGCCCATGGCCGCGCAGGCCGAGAAAAGCTGTTGCGTGGAGGCGGTGTTGGGCAGTGCCACGCCCAGTTCCTTCGCAGACTGAAGGGCGAGGTTCAGGTCCTTCTGGTGCAGCTTGATGCGGAAGCCCGGGGTGAAGCTGCGGTTGATCATCCGCTCCGCATGGACTTCCAGGATGCGGCTGTTGGCGAAGCCGCCCATGAGTGCTTGCCGCACCTTGGCGGGGTCGGCGCCGGCCTTGCTGGCGAAGACGAGGGCCTCGGCCACCGCCTCGATGTTGAGTGCGACGATGATCTGGTTCGCGACCTTCGTGGTCTGCCCCGCGCCATTGGGGCCGACGAGGGTGATGTTCTTGCCCATCGCCTCGAAGAGCGGCAGGGCGCGCTGGAAGGCAGCCTCGGGCCCGCCGATCATGATGGTGAGAGCCGCGTTTTTCGCACCCACCTCGCCGCCGGAGACGGGCGCGTCCAGGTAGTCGCAGCCCAGCGCGTTGATGCGCGCGGCGAAGTCCTTGGTGGCCGTCGGGCTGATCGAGGACATGTCGATGACGAGCTTGCCGGGTGTCAGGCCCGCGGCCACGCCACCCTCGCCGAACAGCACGCGCTCCACATCGGGAGTGTCGGGCACCATGAGGATGATGACGTCCGCAGCCGTGGCCACGGCGGTGGCGTCGGGGAGGATGGTGAAGGCCGAGCGCGCCTCGGCGGTGAGCGAGGCGCGCGCGGGCGCCGAGATGGAATGGCCCGCCTTTGCCAGGTTCTGCGCCATGGGCAGGCCCATGATGCCGAGGCCGATGAAACCGATGTTCATGTGAGTTTCCTCCAATTTCAGGCGCGATACGGCGCGAACCAGCCGAGGCCGGCCAAGGTCTCGCCCTTCGGCCGATACTCGCAGCCGATCCAGCCGCGATAGCCCGAGGCGTCGATGGCGTCGAAGACGAAGGGCCAGTTCACCTCGCCGGTGCCGGGTTCGTGGCGGCCAGGCGTGTCGGCCACCTGCATGTGCGCGATGTAGGGCAGCAGGTCCGCCGCGCGGCGGCTGACATCGCCCTCGGTGATCTGGCAGTGGTAGAGGTCGAACTGCAAACCGAGCC
>JBHYDO010000270.1:0-5989 GCA_051860645.1 Roseococcus sp. | reverse complement strand
GAGGGCAAGAAGGTCACCTCGCGCCAGATCCGCGACCGCCTGTTCCGCGAGACGGAAAGCAACGTCGCCATCCAGCTCAAGGACAGCGAGGAGACGGACGCCTTCGAGGTGGCCGGCCGCGGCGAACTCCAGCTCGGCGTGCTGATCGAGCAGATGCGCCGCGAGGGCTTCGAACTCACCATCGGCCGCCCCCGCGTGCTGATGCGCGAGAACCCCGAGACCGGTGCCCGCGAGGAGCCGTTCGAGGAAGTGCTCGTGGACGTGGACGAGGCCTATTCCGGCGTGGTCGTGGAGAAGCTCTCCATGCGCAAGGGCCAGATGCAGGACATGCGGCCCTCGGGCGGCGGCAAGACGCGCCTGACCTTCCACATGCCCTCGCGCGGCCTGATCGGCTACCACAGCGAGTTCCTCACCGACACGCGCGGCACCGGCATCATGAACCGTCTGTTCCTGGGCTATCAGGAATGGGTGGGTTCCATCGAGGGCCGCCGCAACGGCTCGCTGATCTCCAACGTGGATGGCGAGACGACGCAATACGCGCTGTTCGCCCTGCAGGAGCGTGGCGCGCTCTTCGTCGGTGCCGGCGCCAAGGTCTATGTCGGCATGATGATCGGCGAGAATTCGCGCGACGACGACCTCGAAGTGAACCCGGTCAAGGAAAAGAAGCTGACCAACATCCGCGCCGCCGGCAAGGATGACGCGCTGCTGCTGATCCCGCCCCGGCGCATGAGCCTGGAGCAGGCCATCGCCTACATCGAGGATGATGAGCTGGTGGAGGTGACGCCCAGCGCCGTGCGCCTGCGCAAGCGCTACCTCGACCCGAACGAGCGCAAGCGCGCCCAGCGCCGCTCCGACGGGATGGCCGTGAAGGGCGATCCGGTCGGCTGAGGCCGATCAGTCAGGGCGCAGCCTCAACAGCGCACGAACACGTTGTAGCAATAAAGACGAATGCCGCAGGAGAACACGCCACTGGTGCGGAGCCCCTGGCGCCGCGAGTAATTGCGGCGCGAGAAGGCAGTGCTCTGCGTGACGAAGGGCCCCATGCGCCGCGTGCAGGTGCGGCCATAGATGGGCTGGGCTGGCGGCGCCCACACGCCGGGGCGCTGCTGCTGCACGGGGACACAGGCGCCCAGGCTGAGGACGAGAAGCGGCGCCACCATGCAGGCGGCGAGGCGTCCGTTGGGTGTCATGTGTCTCCTGGCCCGGGGCCCCGTGGGCTCCGTGGTCTTCTCCTGGGGTTGAAACTCGCTGTAACATAGCGAGAACCACGGGAGGGTTTCCATGACATTTCCAATGACACCGCCGCGCCGCGCCATGCTCGCGGGTGCGGCCGCCCTGCTGGCGGCCCCTGCCACGCTGCGCGCCCAGACCTGGCCGAGCGGCCCGATCCGCCTCGTGGTGCCCTTCGCCCCCGGCGGCACGACCGACCTGGTGGCGCGCCTGCTGGCCGACCAGCTCTCCCAGCGCCTCAACACCCCCATCGTGGTGGAGAACCGCGCCGGCGCCACCGCCACCACCGGCAGCCAGATGGTGGCCGACGCGGCACCGGACGGCCAGACGCTGCTGATGAGCAACATCGCGAGCCACGGCATCGGCCCCTCCATCTACCGCAACCTGCGCTATGATCCGGTGCGGTCCTTCACGCACATCGCCATGGTCATCACCAACCCCTCGGTCTGGGTGGTGAACAACACCACCGAGATCCAGAACCTGGCGGACATCGTGCGCCTGGCGAAGGCCCGGCCGGGCGGATTGAACATGGCCAGTTCCGGCGCCGGTTCGTCGAACCACCTGATGATCGTGCAGTTCAGCCAGATCATGGGCATCGAATACACCCATGTGCCGTTCCGCGGCGCCGGCCCCGCCATGGCGGCCGTCATCGCGGGCCAGGTGCCCATGATGTCGGACAGCCTGCCGTCGGCGGCGGCCCATATCCGCGCGGGCAGCGTGCGGCCCATCGCCATGTCCAGCGCGCAGCGCCACCCCTCCTTCCCGAACGTGCCCACCTTCCGCGAGCAGAATGTGGATCTGGTGAGCACCACCTGGTTCTCGCTCTCCGCCCCGGCCGGCCTGGCGCCCGCCATCACCGAGCGGCTGCACCGCGAGACCATGGCCATCATCACCGCGCCCGCCATGCGCACCCGCTTCGCGGAGCTGGGCGGCGACCCGGGCGACATGACGCCCGAGCAGTTCACGCAGTTCGTGGCGGCCGAGGTGGCGCGCTGGCGACCCATCGTGCAGGCATCGGGCGCCACGGTGGACTGAGGCAGGATCCCGCGGATCGGGACCGATCCGCCCCCCGTTGTTGGCGCGCGCGGCCGCGTGCCTGCCCGCGCCGACTTGCGGGGTGGCGCCATTGGGCGCCGCGGGCGGCCTCAGGTCCCGCTCCATGGGGCTCGGCCCCGCCCTCTGCTGCATCGCAGCATTCCCTGCTATATCCGTCCGAACATTCTTCGGAGGCTGCGGCATGGACGGCGACAAGCGCATCGAACTGGCCTTGCAGGGCGGCGGGGCCCATGGTGCCTATACCTGGGGGGTGCTGGACCGCGTCCTCGAGGATGACGGCATCGACATCGCCGCCATCAGCGGCACCAGCGCCGGTGCGATGAACGCCGTGGTGCTGGCCGATGGCCTGGTGCGCGGCGGCCGCGCCGGTGCCCGCGAGGCGCTGACCAGGTTCTGGCGCGCGGTCAGCGACGCCGCGCGCTTCAGCCCCATCCGCCGCAGCCCGATGGACCGGCTGATGGGGCGATGGAGCCTCGACACCTCGCCCGGCTACATCGCGATGGAGATGCTCTCGCGCATCGCCTCGCCCTATGACCTCAACCTGTTCGACGTGAACCCGCTGCGCGACCTGCTGGTCGAAGCGGTGGATTTCGACAATGTGAACGCTTGCGATGCCACCAAGCTGTTCGTCACGGCCACCAACGTCCGCACCGGCCAGCCGCGCACCTTCCGCCAGGGCGAGATCACGGCCGATGCCGTGATGGCCTCGGCCTGCCTGCCCAGCCTCTACAAGGCCGTGGAAATCGACGGCGAGCCCTACTGGGATGGCGGCTATGTGGGCAACCCCGCCCTCTACCCGCTGGTGGACGAAAGCGATTGCCGCGACCTGGTGATCGTGCAGATCAACCCGATCCGCAGCGACAGCCTGCCCACCAGCGCGGCCGAGATCCAGAACCGGCTTAACGAGATCACCTTCAATTCCGCGCTCATCAAGGAATTGCGCGCCATCACGCTGCTGCGCCGCCTGATCGAGGCCGAGGGGATCGAGACGGAGCGCTACCGCGACATGCGCCTGCACCGCATCGGCGGGGAGGGGCTGGAGCATCTCTCCGCCTCCTCCAAGCTCAACGCCGAATGGGCTTTCCTGGAACACCTGCGCGACCTGGGCCGCGCCGCGGCCGAGGCGTGGCTGCGGACGAATCGCGACGCCATCGGCCAGCGCTCCACCTTCGACCCGGAGACGCTGTTCCAGGCCGCCCTGCGCGACCCCACGGAGCCCGACCCGGCCAAGGGTGGCGCAAAATGACGGGGCTGGCCGGCGTTCTCCTGGCCCTCGCGCTGCTGATCTTCCTGGCCTATCGCGGCGTGTCGGTGCTGCTGCTGGCGCCCGCGATGGCCATGCTGGCGGCGGTCTTTGCGGGCGCGCCGCTGCTGGGGCTCTACACCCAGGTGTTCATGACCTCGGCGGGTGGCTTCGTGGTGTCCTTTTTCCCGCTCTTCCTGCTCGGCGCCATCTTCGGGCGGCTGATGGATGACAGCGGGGCGGCGCGCGCCATCGCGCAGGGGCTGGTGGCGCGGCTGGGCGGTGGGCAGGCCATCCTGGCCGTGGTGCTGGCCTGCGCCATCCTGACCTATGGCGGCGTTTCGCTCTTCGTCGTGGCCTTCGCCATCTATCCCATCGCGGCCAGCCTGTTCCGCGAGGCGGACATCCCGAAGCGCCTGATCCCGGCCACCATCGCGCTCGGCGCCTTCACCTTCACCATGACGGCGCTGCCGGGCACGCCGGCCATCCAGAACGCCATCCCCATGCCCTTCTTCGGCACCACCCCCTTCGCCGCACCCGGCCTCGGCATCCTGGCCGCGCTGGTGATGTTCGGCGCGGGGCAATGGTGGCTGATGCGCCGTGCTGCCTCCGCCCGCGCGCGCGGCGAGGGCTATGGCGACCATCCCGACCACGCCCCCGCCGCCAACCCCGACATGCGCGAGCGCGCGGCGGGCGAGGGCTTCGACGTGGCGGAAATCGGCCCGGCCCACACCGGCGCGCCGCCCTTTCTGCTGGCGGTGTTGCCGGTGGTGGTGGTGATCCTGGCGAACCTGGTCTTCTCCAGCTTCGTGATCCCCGCCTGGGACACCTCCTTCCTGGCCGAACCGGCCTTCGGCGCGGTGGGGCTTTCCTCCGTCCTGGGCGTGTGGTCCATCATCCTGGCGCTGAGCGCGGCCATCCTCGTGCTGCTGGCGACGAACTGGGGGCGGCTGGCTTCTGTGAAGACCTCGCTGGACGCCGGTGCCAATGCCTCGGTGCTGCCCATCTTCAACACGGCCTCGCTGGTGGGCTTCGGTGCCGTCATCGCGGCCCTGCCGGCCTTCGATCTGGTGCGCCAGGGCGTGCTGGGGCTGGGCGGGGACAACCCGCTGGTCTCCTTGGCGCTGGCGGTGAACGTGCTGGCGGGCATCACCGGCTCGGCCTCGGGCGGCATGAGCATCGCGCTCTCCACCCTGGGCGAGACCTATGTGGAACTGGGCCGTGCCGCGGGCATCGCGCCCGATGCGCTGCACCGCATCACCGCCATCGCGACGGGCGGGCTGGACAGCCTGCCGCACAATGGCGCGGTGGTGACGCTGCTGGCCATCTGCGGGCTGAGCCACCGGCAATCCTATGGCGACCTCGCCATGGTGGCGGTGGTGTTCCCGCTGCTGGCGCTGGTGGTGGCGATCCTGGCGGCGACCTTCCTCGGCGCCTTTTGAGCCGCCGCTGTGAGGCGGGTTCGCGGCCCCGGTGAGAACCGGGGCCGAGCAGACTCATTCCAGGAAGGCAAACCCCATCGTGCGCGCGTGATAGTGCAGCCCGCCATCCTGTACGATCAGGAAGCGGGCCTGCACGTCGCCGCCATTGTGGTGCGAGTGCGGCTCGCCCGGCGGGGTCACCAGAGTATTGTGCAGGCTCCAGGGCCGCGCCTCGCCCGCGATGCGCGAGTGGCAGTGCTGGCCCTGCAGCACCAGCGTGATGGCGGCGGCGTTGTGGCGGTGCGCGCGCTGCTTCTCGTGCGGGGGCAGGGTGTTGAGCGAGAGCGTCATGCTGTTGGTGACGTTGCGCCATTCCTCCAACCCGTCGGAGGAGAAGATCAGCGCCAGCCCCGCCGTGCTGTCATTGCTGGTGCAGGCACCCATGATGCCGAGTTGCCGCTCGATCTCGGCGGCCGGGTAGTGCACGGGCGCCATGCCGGCGGCGCCGGGGCGCAGCCCCTCGAAGGCCAGCAGCGGCTCATTGCCGACCAGCCAGATCACGGCATCTTCCGTCGCGCTCAGCGCCACCGCGCCGCCCGGCAGCAGGAACACGTCGCCCACGCCCCAGGCGAAGGCGTCGGTGCGGCCGGCGCCGCGCAGCACGCAGCCGACCAGGCCGGTGGCGCGCATCTCCAGCGCCAGTGTCTCACCCGCGCAGATCACGGCGTAGCGCGCCAGCATCAGCGGCGTGGTGGCGGGGAAGGGGCAGCCCATGGCGGCGGACTGGTCGCAGAGGTGCACGCCGGTGGCCGCCCCTGGCGCGAAGGCCGCCGCGGCCACCGCGCCGAAATCGGCCGCCGGCACCGGCGCCAGCTTCACGTTGAAGGCGTTGCCGGAGTTGAAGAAGCGCGCGCGCGATGCGGCCACTGAGGCGGGCGCCTCCGGAAGCTGCACGGGCAGGCTGGCCATGTCGGTCATGCGCAAAGCTCCTTCACCACTTTGGCGAGCACGGCGGCGCCGGCGCCGGCATGGTGGGGTT
>JBHYDO010000269.1:0-6002 GCA_051860645.1 Roseococcus sp. | reverse complement strand
GACCAGCGTGGACGCACCACGGAATTTGGCACGCAGCTGCGCGACCGGCTGGTGGCGCACCTGACGCAGTCGCGCCGCTTCGCCGTGCTCGACCGCGCGCAGGACGCCGCCTACGATCGGGAGATGTCGCTTCTGATGGCGGACGCCCCGGTGACGGAGCGCGTGCGCATCGGCCAGGCGCTGGGCACCGACTACCTGGTGGTGGGGCGGATGCGCAGCGTTGGCGCCGTGCGCCAGGAGACCTACATCACCATCACCGGCGAGACGATCGTGCGGCAATTCGCCCGTGGCAACCTCGACTTTCAGCTCATCGAGATCGCGACGCGGCAGGTGCTCTGGGCGGGCACCATCGAGGCGGGCACGGCCGGCAACCTGACCACCATCCTGGAGCGGATGACGGTGCGCCTCGGCCGCGAGATCACGCAGAGCATCTACCCGATGCGCCTGCTGCGTGCCGACAGCCCGGACGAGATGATCCTCAACCAGGGCGGCGTCACGGTCACCGAGGGTCAGCGTTTCCGGGCCATGCTGTTGGGCGACGAGATGCGCGACCCCTACACGCGGGAGAGCCTGGGGCGGATCGAGCGCGAGATCGGCATCATCCAGGTCTATCGGGTCGACGACCGGCTGTCCTATGCGCGCCTGGTGGATGGCGGCATGCCCCCGCCGGGGGCCGACGTGGTCCTGCGCCTCGCGCCGCCCCCGCCCCCGCCCCCACCGCCGCCACGCCGCGTCCGGCCGGACAACCGCTCGATGTTCGACTGAGGCAGGGGTTCGACTGAGGCGGGGGTTCGACTGACCCAGCCGTTCGACTGACGCGCCGGACCGATCGATCGTCCCGCTCGCGCGGGGCGCGTGCCGGCCGGTGCTGCACCCCTGATCCTCCTTTGTTTCCGGATGTTTCTGCGCTAGCCTGCGCCGAGACGGAGACAATGATGCCCGACACGGTCCTGCCCGCTGGCCAAACCCTGATGGACCGCGCGCTCCGCCGCGTCACCGGCCTCTGGCGCGACATGGCCGATCGCGTCGGCCCGCGCGAGGCTGAGGCCCAGGACATCGCCGAGCAGATGCGCGCCTGCCTGGCCGGGCGCGGCGGCGAAGTCTCCGCCCGCGGCCGCGCGGCGCTGCTCGCCACCTCCTACCGCAGCCTGCCCCAGGAGGAGCGCCTGGCCTTCCTGCGGACGCTCGCCGGCTTCGACGCCGACCCCAAGGCGGTGGAGGGCGCCATCGCCGCCTGGGCCGCCGCCACCGACCCCGCCGCGCGCGCCGCCGCCAAGGTGCATATGCGCCGTGCGCTGGAGGCCCCGCGCGTGCGGCTGCTGCAGCAATTTGCCGCCATCCCCGACGGCGTGCGCCTGCTGGTGGACCTGCGCGAGGATCTGCTGCGCGCCGCCGAGAGCGACCCGCTGCTGCGCGCGCTGGAATCCGACCTGCGCTCCCTGCTTGCGGCCTGGTTCGACGTGGGCTTCCTGGAACTGCGCCGCATCGACTGGAATTCGCCCGCCGCGCTGCTGGAAAAGCTGATCCGCTACGAGGCGGTGCACCGCATCGAAAGCTGGGAAGACCTCAAGAACCGCCTGGATTCCGACCGCCGCTGCTACGCCTTCTTCCACCCCCGCATGCCGGAGGAACCGCTGATCTTCGTCGAGATCGCGCTGGTGAAGGGGCTGGCGGCGAGCGTGCAGGCGCTGCTCGACCCGCGCGCCGAGGTGATGGACGCGCAGGCCGCCGACACCGCCATCTTCTACTCCATCAACAACTGCCAGCGCGGGCTGGACGGCATCGCCTTCGGCAACTTCCTGATCAAGCGCGTGGTGGAGGTGCTGGGGCGCGAATTCCCGAACCTGAAGCAGTTCGCCACCCTCTCGCCGGTGCCGGGCTTCTGCCGCTGGCTCACCAAGCGCGAGGAGGCGGGCGACACCACGCTGCTGACGCCCGAGGAGGCCCAGGCCATCCGCACGGCCAGCGGAGCCGCGCCCGAGGTGGCGCCACTCACCGCGCTGCAACTGCTGCTGGGCCGCCGCACGCCCGATGCCGCGGCGGCCAAGGCGCTGGAGGGCGTGCTGACACGGCTCTGCGCACGCTGGGTGGCGGTGGAGGGCGGGCGCGACCCCAAGCGCGCCGCCGACCCCGTGGCGCATTTCCACCTCTCGAACGGCGCGCGCGTGGAGCGGGTGAACTGGCGCGCCGACACCTCCGAGAAGGGCATGCGTGAAAGTGCGGGGCTGATGGTGAACTACCTCTACGACCCGGCCTTCATCGAGGACAATCACGAGGCCTATGTGGGCGAGGGCAAGCGCGCCATGGCCAGCGCGGTGCGCAAGCTGCTCAAGGCGTAACGGCTTGAGCGCCATTTCCTTGCGGCGGCAGCCAACGCCCCGCTAAGCTCGCGAGAGGCGCCTGTCCCGGTGCCCGAGGGCACCCCATGGCAAAACCCTTCGCCCGGCGGGCGCTGCTCGCCTCTCCCGCGCTGCTGGCGGCACCCAGGCCCGCCGGCGCCACCGAGGCGCTGGACCTGCTGCTGGTGCTGGCCATGGACGCCTCCGGCTCCATCGACGAGGAGGAGTTCCGCCTCCAGCGCGAGGGCTATGCCGAGGCGCTGACCCACCCCGCCGTGCTGTCGGCCATCGCCTCGGGCCGGCGCGGCGCCATCGGGCTGGCGGCCCTCGAATGGGGCAGCCCGGGTGCCTCGCAGGTGGTGGTGGAATGGACGCGGGTGGGCGGCATCGGCAGTGCGCAGGGGTTCGCCGAGGCGCTGCTGGCGGCACCCCGCAGTGCGCAGAGCTGGAACGCCATCGGCGACGCCATCCACCATGCAAGCCATATGTTGCGCGAGGGTCCCTTCACGGCAGAGAGGCTGGTGATGGACATCTCGGGCGATTCCCATGACGCACGCAGCCTGCGCCCCGCCCCGATCGCGCGCGACATCGTGGTGCGGCGCGGGATGGTGGTGAACGCGCTGGCCATCGCGGGCCCCGGCAGCCTCTCGCGCGGCGGCGAGCCGCTGGAGGCGCTGTATCGGCGCGACGTCATCGGCGGCCCGGGCGCCTTCGTGATGACGGCGGAAAGCCGCGCCGACCTCGCGCGGTCGCTGCGCGCCAAGCTCATCCGCGAGATTTCCTGAGCCGCGGCAGTGGCATCCGCAACGACCCCTGGCGCGAACCGTGCGGCCCGCGTTACGCTCCCCGCACAATCAGGGGATGACACGCCATGTCGCGCTCGATTTTCCGCGCCACCGCCACCCTCACCGCGGCGGTGATGCTCACCGCCTGCGTCAGCACGCAGGCTGGCCGCATCGGTATGGATGACGGGCGCGATGCCTGCCGCGCCGAGGTGGTGGCCCTGGACAGCACCGGCAATTTCTTCGGCGAGGCGATCCTCCAGGGTGCCGCGATCGGCGCCGTCGGCGGCGCGCTCATCGGCGGCCTCGTCTCGGGCCGCTGGGAAGGGGCGCTGGCCGGCGCCGTCGCGGGCGGCGCGGCGGGGGCCGCCACCGGCTACCTCGTGGCGGTGCAGCGCCAGGCGCAAGACCAACAGGCCGTCACCGCACAGATCATGAACGACCTCTCGCGCGAGAACGCGCAGCTCGACCGCACCCAGGTCGCGTTCAACCAGCTGATGGATTGCCGCTTCCACTCGGCCGAGCGGGTGCGCATGGCGGTGCGCGACGGCCGGCTCAGCCGTCCGGCCGGCCAGGCGCAGATGGCCGAGATCCGCGCCCGCACCGAGCGCGACATCCAGCTCGCGCAGACCATCAGCGGCCGCATCGGCACGCGCGGGGCGGAGTTCGACACCGCCATCGACACGGTCGTGCCCGGCGGCAAGGAAAGCGTCCAGCGCACCGTGGCCAGCCGCGCGCAATCGGTGCGCGTGACCGCGCGGCAATCGGTGCCGGTGCGCCTCACGCCCAGCAGCAGCAGCGTGCAGGTGGCGCAGATCAACGCGAGCGAGGTGGTGTCGGCGCGGCCGGGCCGCGACGGCTTCACGCTGGTCGAGACCTCCACCGGCGTGCGCGGCTATGCGCCGGTCGAGGCCTTCCAGTCCACGCGCGGCCAGGCCGCGGCGCTGGGCCAGGCGCCGGAGGCGGCGGGTGGCGACGTGCGCAGCCTGGCCGCCACCAACCTGGTGCGGCGCGAGGGCTTCAACGACAGCCTGGGCAACGCGCAGCGCCTGGCGCAGTCGGGCGGCTTCGAACTGGCCGGCTGAGTTGCGGGGGCGCCTCCTCCTCGCGCTCGGGCTGCTGTGGGCGGGGCCGTCGCTGGCCCAGCCGGCCCCTCCGGCGGGCGCCGAGCCGCCGCGCGCGCCCGTGCTGCGGGTGGAGGCCGGCGCCCACAGCGCCCCCGTCTCGCGGCTTTCGACCGATGCGGCGGGGCGCATCCTGGCCTCGGTGGGCGACGACAAGACGCTCCGCCTCTGGGCGCTGCCCGACGGCACGCCGCTCGGTGTGCTGCGCCCGCCCATCGGGCCGCGCGGCGAGGGCGAGCTTTATGCGGTCGCACTGACGCCCGATGGCGGCCGCGCCTTCGCCGCCGGCTTCACCGGCCATGCCTGGGACGGTGCATTCGCCATTTACCTGTTCGACACGGGCACGGGGCGGCTGCTCGCGCGGCTGCCCGGCCTGCCGGCGCCGGTGCTGCACATGGCCGTCTCGGCCGATGGCGCGCGGCTGGCGGTGGCGCTGGGCGGGCGCGCGGGGATCCGGGTGTTCGACGCGCGCCAGGGCCGCCTGCTGTTCGAGGACAATGCCGGCTGGCAGGGGGCCGCGCGCATGGTGGCCTTCGCCCGGGACGGGCGGCTGGCCGCCAGTTCCGCCGATGGCATGGTGCGCCTCTATGACGGGCAGGGGCGGCGCGTGGCGGCCCGCGCGCCGCTGGCCGGCGCGCAGCCCTATGGCGTGGCATGGTCGCCGGACGGCACCCTGCTGGCCGTGGGCTTCGAGGACCGGCTGCGGGTGGAGGTGCTCTCGGGGGCCGACCTCGCCGCGGTGCTGACGCCCGACACCTCGCGCCTCGCGGGTGAGGGCCTGCCCGCCGTGACCTGGGCCTCGGACGGGCAGGGGGGCGTGCAGCTCCTGGCCGCCGGCTATGCGCGGGCGGCCGCGCCGGTGCCCGGCCAGCCCGCCTTCGTGATCCGCCGCTGGGCGGATTTCGGCCTGGGCCCGGCGCGCGACATCCCCGCCGCGCGCGACGCCATCGCGCATCTGCTGCCCCTGCCCATGGGCGGCGTGGCCTTCGCGGCGGCCGATCCCGGCTGGGGGCGCCTCGCGCCCGAGGGCACGCTGGCGCGCCCGCCCGCGCCCCCCGGCGCCGATTTCCGCACCACGGGCGCGCGGCTCTCCGCCAGCGCCGATGGGCGCGTGCTGGGCTTCGCGCTGGCATCCAACGGGCCAGCGCTGCGCTTCGACGCCATGGCCGGGCGGCTGGAGGCCGGCCCGCCGGAGGGCCTCGCCACCGCCCGCCAATCCGCCCCGCGTCTGCAGGTCACGGACTGGCAGAACCGCGACCGCCCACGCCTGAACGGCCGCCCGCTGCCCGCCGCCCCCGGCGAGTTCAGCCGCAGCCTCGCCATCGCCCCCGATGGCGAGAGCTTCCTGCTGGGCTGGGACACCGCGCTGCGCCGCTATGACCGCCAGGGCCGCCTGGTCGCCGAACTGCCGCTGCCCGGCACCGTCTGGGGCGTGGTGGCGCTGGAGCAGGTCGCGGTGGTGGCGCTGGGCGATGGCACGCTGCGCTGGATCGACCTGGGTGCGGCGCGGATGAATGAGCGCGCGGCGCTGTTCGTCCATGCCGACGCGACGCGCTGGGCCATGTTCACGCCCGAGGGCCTGTTCGACCACGCGCCGCTGGGCGGGCAGGAGCTGGTGGGCGTGCACCTGAACAACGGCCGGGCGCAGACGCCCGAATGGGCCAGCTTCCAGCAGGCCTACCGCGCGCTCTACGCACCCGCCGCCGTGCGCGCGCGGCTGGCGGGTGATGCCGCGCCGGCCGATGCCCGCATGGCCG
>JBHYDO010000268.1:0-6058 GCA_051860645.1 Roseococcus sp. | reverse complement strand
AGCAGGAAGGGCGAGGAGCCGCGGATCACCTCGTGCAGCGGCACGCGCGTGGTGCCCGCCACGGCAAACAGGTTCAGCCCCACGGGCGGGATGATGACCCCCATCTCCATCGCCAGCGCCACCAGGATGGCGAGATGGATCGGGTCGATGCCGAGCTGCGTCGCGATCGGGAAGAACAGCGGCACCGTCAGCACCACGATCGCGATGCCCGAGAGGAACATGGACAGGAACAGCAGGATGGGCAGCAGGATGGCCAGGAAGCCCAGCGGCGAAAGGCTCATCCCCCCCGCCCATTGCGTCAGGTGCTGCGCCCAGCCCTGATTGGCCAGCAGGAACTGGAACACGCCCACGCAGCCCAGCAGGAAGATGATGACGGCGGTGAGGTTCATGGCCCGCTGCGTCACCGAAAGCAGGTCGCCCAGGAAGGCCGTGCGGCGCACGATGGCGCCATAGACCAGCGCGTAGCCGCAGGAGGCGGCCCCCGCCTCGGTCGGCGTGAACACGCCGCCATACAGCCCGCCCAGGATGATGACGGGCATGAGCAAAGCGGGCCAGGCGCTCTTCGTCGCGGCCCAGAGCTCGCTGGTTCGGAACTCGCCCGCCGGCAGCTTCAGGTACCAGGCGAAGAACAGGATGGCCGCCGCATTCCCCACCGCCAGCAGCACGCCCGGCAGCACGCCTGCGAAGAACAGCGCGACGATGGAGGTCTCCGTCATCACGCCATAAAGGATCAGCAGGATGGAGGGCGGGATGAGGATGGCGATGCCGCCGCCCGAGGCGATCAGCCCCGCCGCCAGCCAGGCCGGGTAGCCGCGGCTGCGCAGCTCCGGATAGGCGATGACGCCCATCGCGGCGGCCATGGCGGTGGAGGAGCCCGAGATGGCGCCGAAGATGATGGCCGCCACCAGCGTGGCATAGCCGAAGCCGCCCGGCACCCAGCCCACCAGCGCGTCCGCGAAGCGGAACAGCTTGGAGATGAGGCCCGTGCGCTCCATCAGGAAGCCCGCGTAGATGAAGAACGGCACCGCCATCAGCGTGTACTTGCTGACGAAGTTGAAGAAGGAGCGGAACACCGTCGCTTCGGTCAGCATCGGGTCAAAATGGATGAAGAGGAGGCTTGCGCCCGCCAGCGTGATCCCGATCGGCAGGCCGAGCGCCAGCAGCAGGGTGAAGGTTCCGGCGAGAAGACCCATGGCCGTCAGCCCATCCCGCGCGGCGTCACAGGTCGAACTCCTCGTGCCCGGTGTCCCAGGGGAAGGGGTCGCGGCCGGTGGTGGCGAGCATCAGCTCGCGCCAGAACTGGAAGAACAGCGTGATGCCGAGCGTCGCGACACCCACCAGCAGCACGAACTGGAAGGGCCAGAGCGGGATGATCATGCTCTCGGTCATGCGGTCGAGGCGCATGGTGCGCTCGGCGGCCGGCCAGCCCCAGAGCACGAAGCCCAGCACGAACACCATGCCCAGCAGGCTGGCCACCGCGCGGATGGCGAAGGCGAGGCGCTTGTGCCCCGCCTTGCCCAGCCATTCGGGCAGCACCGTCACCGACAGGTGCGTGCGCTGCGCCTGCGAGACGCCGAAATACAGGAAGGCCGCCGCGACCAGGCTGTAGGTCACGGCGTCCTGCCCCCAGTAGAAGGTGACGCCGAAGACGTAGCGGCGGATGATCTCCACCACGGCCAGCAGGGTGGCGAGGAACAGCGTCACCGCCGCAACCCCGCCCAGCACCCTGTCCTGCAGCACGCGCCAGCCGCGATAGAGCGTGTTCACGCGCCCTAGCTCCGGCGGAACCAGTCCTGCAGGGTCGAACAGTCGGTCCGCTCCAGCTCGGAACTGCCCAGCGGATGTGCCTGCGAGGCGGCGCGTGCCTCCTCCACGAAGCGCTCGGCCCAGCGGTGGGCGGGGCGCGGCGAGTTGGCGCGCACCCAGCGCAGCGTCGCGTCGCCCAGCGCCTCGGCGAGGCGACCCTGCTCCTCGGCGGTCATGATGTAGATGCCGGGGCGGCTCGGGTCCTGCGTCTGGAATTGCTGGATGAGGCGCTGGTCGTTGCACCAGTTGAGGCGCTTCGACATGGGGATCACCTCATCCACGATGAGGCGGTGCAGCACCTCGCGCGTGGCTTCGGGCAGGCGGTTCCACCAGCGCTCGCTCGCGCCGATCCAGTAGTAGTCGCCCACGATGCCGTTGATGCCGGCCACCGTGTAGAAGGGCGCCTGGTCGCGCACCGAGTTCCAGCCGCCGAGGCTGGTCAGCAGTCCGTCGATCACGCCCGTCTGCAGCGCGGGCGGCACGTCGCCGAAGGACATCACCACGGGCGAGGCGCGCCAAGCCTCCAGCATGGCGTTCTCGGCCGGACCCATGCTGCGGATCTTCTGGCCACGGAAATCATCGGGGCTGATGAGGCGGCGGCTGGCGCCTGCACCCATGAACATGGACAGGTGCCCGGTGCCCAGCATGCGGATGCCATGGATCTCCGCGAAGCGCTGGCGCAGCTGGCCCATGCTCTCGAAGCTGTCGAGCTGTTCCATGGCGCCAGGCGTGGTCAGCAGCATGGGGCCGGCGATGATGTTCATCCAGCGGTCCACGGTCGCGGTCTTGCCGAACTGGCCCCAGGCCATCTCGAGATTGCCCTCGGACAGCGCCTCCACCGCCTCGGGCACGGTGTAGAGCCCGCCGGCGTGGAAGACGCGCAGTTCGCTGCCCGGGATCACCTCAGGAAGGCGGCGGCGAAAGAACTCCTGGGCGAGGGCGGCCGGGTGCGGCGGCGGCGAATGGTCCGCGGCGAGGCGAATGACGACGGGCTGGAGCGCCTGGCCGCGCGCGATGTTGAAGCCCTGAGAACCGGAGGCGAAGGCGCTGAGGCCGGCGCCAGCGCCCAGCAACGCCGTACGGCGCGAGAAAGATGATTTCATATGTACCTCCCATGTATTAGAGACCGAGCTTTCCAATAAGCAGCTATGAATCATACTGCCTCTGTGGCCCGATCAATTCTCAGAATTGCAAGAAATGCAGTCCTGAGTTGGCGATTGCCCGATTTTTGACAGGCATAATGGATTCGTTATCAGGGAGTCCAGCAACAAATACAGCGTGAAACCACAAATTTGACTCATTTGGGAAGGATTATATTCCTTCTTCCGCGGGCATGATTGCGCCAATACGGCCGGTGGGGCCGGTTGTCGGGCGCGGCGGAAATCTGGTGGCGCGGCGCCATGGCCGGACGCAAGCCGCCGGGGCATTCACCACAGATTGTCGGAAAGACCTGAGGCGCCGGTGCGCGCCCCTGTGTCGTTGAGGCCTGCGTCCGCGCCGGGGCACCATTCACGCCTTCGGCGCTTGCCGCGCCGCCGGATCACGCCTCCGGCGGCTGCCCCGATCGGAATCGGAGGCGGGGGCGCCGGGATGCGGCGCCTCCCGCCGCTTCGTCACGCGGCGCGCGCGAAGGCCAGGCCCCCGCGCGCGCGGTTCAGCCGCGTCCCGCGCGGTGTCGTCTCACTGGCCCCAGGGGCGCAGTTCCCACAATTGCTGCACGCGCTGGTCCACCGCCGCCACCATGGCGCGGTGGTCCGCCCCCACGGCGATGCGCAGCGGCAGCGAGGCGCGCTCGGCGTCGCGCAGGAAGTCGGGATCGGCGAGGGCGGCGCGCAGCCCCGCCTCCAGCCGGGTGCGCATGGCCTCCGGCAGGCCAGGCGGCGCCACGATGCCGCGCGCCGAGCCTGCGACGAGATCGAAGCCCTGCTCGCGGAAGGTGGGCAGGTCCGCGGCCGGCGCCCAGCGCTCGGCCGAGGCCTGGCCCAGCGCGCGCACGCGCCCGTCCCGCCGCGCGGCCAGCACCTCGGCGATGTTGCCCACGCCCACCTCGATATGCCCGCCCAGCACCTGCGCCAGCAGCGGCGCGGCACCCGCGAAGGGCACATGCGTCAGCGGCTCCAGGTTCGCCTGCGCCTGCAGCGCCAGCATCAGGATGTGATCGTCCGAGCCCACGCCCGTCGTGCCGTAGTTCAGCGCGCCCGGGCGTTCGCGCGCGGCGCGCACCAGGTCGCCCAGGTTCTGGAAGGGCGAGCTGGGCGGCACGAAGATGGTGTTCGCGTCATCCACCACATTGGCCAGAAAGGTGAAGTCCATCGGCCGGTAGCGCGTGGCCCGCTCGCGCGGGATGGTGTTGATGGCGGGCACCGCCACCGCGCCGATGGTGTAGCCGTCGGGTGCGGCATTGAAGATGGCCTCGAAGCCGACCTGCCCGCCGGCGCCGCCGCGGTTCACCACCACGAAGCGCGCACCCGGGAGGTGCTTTTCGAGATAGGGCAGGGTCAGCCGCATCATCACGTCCACGCCGCCGCCGGGCGGGTAGGGAACGATGGCCTGGATGGGCTTCTCGGCGGGCCAGGCGGCCTGCGCCTGCGCGGAGGGGATGAAGGGGGCGGCGAGCAGGGCTGCGCCGGCCCCCGCCAGTTGGCGACGGGTGGTCATGGGACGTCCTCCTGGTTGTTGTTGGTCCCATGCTAGTCGCCACCCACCGGCTTCGGGAAGCCCGCGACCTTCAGCCGGCCGCCTCGTCGCGCAGCAGGCGCATGGCGGCGAGCAGCGCTGCCTCGTAGCGCGTGCGTTCGCGGGCCAGCGCCTCGGGCGGCCAGGCGCGGTAGCCCTGGCCGGTCTTGGCGCCGAATTTCCCTTCTTCCACCAGGCGCCGCAGGCCCGGGCTCGGCGCAGGCGAGGTGTTGAGCGAGGGATAGATGGAGGTCGCCGCCGCCAGCTGCGTCTCCAGCCCCGCCAGTTCCTTCTGCAGGATCGGTCCGCCGGCCAGGTAGCGCAGGCCGAAGGTGTAGCGCACGGCGGCGTCCACGTCGTCGGCGGTGGCCAGCCCCTCGTCCATGGCGGCGAAGGCCTCGCGCATCAGCGCGTGCTGCAGGCGGTTGGCGAGGAAGCCCGGCACGTCGCGCGCGACGCGGATGGGCTTGCGGCCGAGCCCCGCCATGATGTCGGCGAGGCGATCGCAGATGGCGGGGTCGGTGTGCGTGCCCCGCACCACCTCGACGCCGGGCACGAGGTGCGCGGGCAGGAAGAAGTGCAGGTTGGCCATGCGCGCGCGCGTGGCGCAGCCCTCAGCGATGTCGGTGATGCGCAGCCCCGAGGCGTTGGTGGCGATGGGCACGCCCGGCGGCACCAGCGCGTCCAGCCGCGCGAAGACCTCACGCTTGATGGCGAGGTTTTCCGGCACGGCCTCGATCACGACCCCTGCTGCGCTGAAGTCCACCGCCTCCATCGACGCGGCCACCTCCACCATGGCGACGGGGGCCTCCAGCTGCGACAGCGCCAGCGCCACCCGCCCATAGGCGGCGGGCAGGGCGTCGGCGCGGGGTTCCACCGCCGTCACACGCCAGCCGCCGGCGAGGAAGATGGCCGCGATGTCGCAGCCCATCAGCCCCAGCCCCAGCACGACCGCGTGCGGCGCCTGCGTCGGTTTTTCTTGCATGTCCGTCTCCTTCGTTCACGCGAAGCTTGCCACGTCCGGGCCACGCCGACAGGGTGCGGGGATCGAAGGAAGGAACCGGCCATGGCGCGACGCCCAACCCTCATCCCCTTGCTTCTGGGCCTGCTGGCCCTGGTGCTGGCCGTCCCCGCCGCGGAGGCGCGGCGTGTAGCGCTCGTGGTGGGCAATGGCGCCTACCAGGCGGTGCCGCGCCTCGCGAACCCCGTGGCCGATGCCGATGCCGTGGCCCGCGTGCTGACGGGCCATGGCTTCGCCGTGACCCGCCTCGCCGATGCCGATCGCGCGGGCATGGACGTCGCGCTGCGCCGCTTCGCCGCGGAGGCCAACGGCGCGGAAATCGCCCTGTTCTTCTTCGCGGGCCATGGGCTTCAGGTGGATGGCGAGAACCACATCGTGCCCACCGATGCGCGCCTCGCCCGGCCGACCGATGTGGACTTCGAACTGATCCCGCTCGACCTCGTGGTGCGCGCCCTGTCTGGCGCGCAGGCGAGGGTGCTCATCCTCGATGCCTGCCGCGACAACCCGCTGGCCACGAACCTGCCCGCGGGCACGCGCTCGGTCGGGCGGGGGCTT
>JBHYDO010000267.1:0-6082 GCA_051860645.1 Roseococcus sp. | reverse complement strand
CAGGGTCAGCGTCGGGATGAAGGCCGTCTGGGAGGCGGCGTTGTTGGCCGCTTCCGGCGAGACCACGCCTCGACGGCGCCCTTGCCGAAGCGCTCCGGCGTCTTGGAGATCTTCTTCTCCACCGCATAGGCCATGAAGGCGGAGATGGTCGTGCCCGTGCCCGGCAGCGCGCCGAAGAAGGAACCCACGCCCGTGCCGCGGAACATCGGCCACCAGAAGCGGCTCCAGTCATCCTTGGTCGGCACCATGGAGGCGAAGGTGATCTTCTGCCGCTGGTCGGCCTTCTGGTCGCGGATCTTGTTGACGGAGGCGATGACCTCGCCCACGCCGAACAGGCCCATGGCGATGGCCACCAGGTTGAAGCCGTCCGACAGTTCCGGGATGCCGAAGGTGTAGCGCTGCTGGCCGGTCTGCACGTCGGTGCCGACCATGCCGAGGCACAGCCCCACCAGCACCATCGCGATGCCCTTCACCGGCGAGCCCTGCGAGAGGGTGGACGCGGCGATGAGGCCGAGCAGCATCATGGCGAAGTATTCGGCCGGGCCGAAGGCCAGCGCCACCTCCGCCAGGGCGGGCGAGAACAGCGTCAGGATGATGATGCCGATGCTGCCGCCCAGGAAGGAGGCGAAGGTGGTCACGAACAGCGCGACACCCGCCCGGCCCTGGTTGGACATCGGGTAGCCGTCGAGGCAGGTGACGGCCGAGGAAGGGGTGCCCGGCAGGTTCATCAGGATGGAGGCCGTCGAGCCGCCATACTGCGTGCCGTAATAGATGCCCGCCAGCATGATGAGCGCCGTGGTCGGCGGCACATAGAAGGTGAGCGGCAGCAGCATCGAGATGGTGGCCAGCGCGCCGATGCCGGGCAGCACGCCGACGAAGGTGCCGAGGAACACGCCGATGAAGCAGTAGAGCAGGTTCTGCAGCGACAGCGCCTGCTGGAAGCCGAAGATGAGGCCGTTGAAGATTTCCATCAGATGTTCCACCTGAAAGCTTGGATGGGGATGCCAAGGCCCCAGATGAACACGGCGACGGCGGAGAATGCCAGGAACACGCAGAGGAAGAAGGTCTCGACGACCTTCATGCCTGGCTTGGCCAGCCCCGCGGCGAACACCAGCGCGAAGATGGCGGGCACCATGCCGAAGCGCTCGAGCACCGCGGCGAACACGCCGATCGAGACGCAGACCATTACGAAGGGCCGCCATTCGAAGGCGAAGGGCTCACCCTTGCGGAACAGCGCCGGCAGGATGATCAGCACGCCGAACAGCATGATCAGGCCGCCGAGCACGGCCGGGAAGAAGCCCGGGCCCATCCGCCGCAGCGTGCCGATCGAATAGGACTCCATTGCATGCATCATGAACCATAGGCCCACGGCCACCATGACGGCGCCACCTATGATGTCGACGTAGTCGCGCTCCACTTTCACGCCGCAGCACTCCCTTATTATCGAAAACCGCGCGACACTACGAAGGCAGGAAGCCTGGACGCAAGGGGCGCGCGCCCAAGGCAACTCATTTAATAAGCGTAACGCGGTCTGGCTTTGCAAAAATTGCGCAAGCGCGGCGTGGCAATCAGGGGGCGGATTCCCTGGGCGGGTGGGCCGCGGGGGGCTGGCCAGCCGGGCGGATCGGTGGATGATCCGGCGCATGACCCATCTCTTCTCGCCCTGGACGCTTCGCGGCGTCACCTTCCGCAATCGAATCGGTGTCTCCCCCATGTGCCAGTATTGCTGTGCGGAGGATGGCCTGCCGACGATGTGGCACCTGGCCCACCTCGTCTCGCGCGCCGTGGCCGGGCCCGGCATGGTGATGACCGAGGCGGCGGCCGTCACGCCCGAGGGCCGCATCAGCCCCGGCGACCTCGGCATCTGGAGCGACGCGCATCTGCCCGCCCATGCGCGGCTGGCCGCGGCCATTGCCGCCGCGGGCTCGGTGCCGGCCATCCAGCTGGCCCATGCCGGCCGCAAGGCGAGCCGCCTGCCCGCCTGGGACAGCGGCCCCGCCGTGCCGGGCTGGGAACCGCTGGGCCCCTCGGCCGCGGCCTTCGGCAACTACGCGACGCCGCGTGCCATGACCGAGGAGGAGATCCTCGCCACGCGCGATGCCTTCGTGGTGGCCGCGCGCCGCGCCGTGCGGGCGGGCTACCGGTTGATCGAGATCCATGCGGCGCATGGCTACCTGCTGCACAATTTCCTCTCCCCGCTGTCCAACCGCCGCAATGATGGCTGGGGCGGCGACCTCGCGGGGCGCACCCGGCTGCTGCGCGAGATCGCGGCCGCGACGCGCGCCGCCATGCCGGAGGAACTCGTGCTGGCCGTGCGCATCTCCCACACGGACTGGGTGGAGGGCGGCTGGAATACGGAGGAAAGCGTGGAACTGGCCGGCCAGCTAAAGGCGCTCGGCGTGGATGTGGTGGATGTCAGCTCTGGCGGGCTGGATGCCGGGCAGAAGATTCCCCTCGGCCCCGGTTACCAGGTGCCGGGCGCCGAGGCGGTGCGGCATGGCGCCGGCATTCCCGTGATGGCGGTGGGAATGCTGACCGAGCCCGCCCAGGCCGAGGCGGTGCTGGCCGAGGTGCGCTCCGACATGGTGCTGCTGGCCCGCGCCTTCCTGCGCGACCCCTATTGGGTGCTGAACGCGGCCGTGGCGCTGGGCGAAACCGCCGCAGTTTCCGTGCCGCCGCAATATGAGCGCGGCTGGGGCAATCTTGGCCCGATGCAGGTCAACCGCGCCGTGGGCGCGCCGATGCCGCCGCTGTAGCGCCGCGCCGTCCGGCCCTTGCCCGCCGACCGGATCGCCGCGGCGAGGCGCCCGGCCGGGCGCGGGCCTGCGAACCTATGGATGCAGGCACATGGATGCAGGATTGTGGACCCGCCGCGTCGACCGGCCTGTGCGCCGGTCGACATGGGCCTAGGGGCCGCCGCTGCCCGGCCCGGCCGGCCGGCGACGCAACCTCTGATGTTCGGGACATCATCCCCCGGGGGTTGAGCCGCCGGAATTGCAGAGGTTCAGAGAATTTTCATCTGGCGTTCGTAAATTTGCACTTAAAACAAATGTCTGAGAGCGGTTCTTCTGTGATTATGCACGTTCTAGTTGTGCAACCCTTGGGCATCTGGCAGGTTGATCCCATACTGCTTGGCAGTGTGTCACGGGTTTCCGTGCGACAGGCGCAAGCGCCTCGGATGCACCGTCAGGTTCCTCAAGATAAGGAGTGAGACGACCATGGCCGATCCTTTGTCCCCGGGCGCTTCGACCGCGGTTACCTCGCGCAATCCGGCCTCCCCTTTGCGCGGCCCCGCCGCGGCAGGCCGCGTGCAGCGGGTTCGTCGTCCGGCTTCCGAGGCGTCGCGTGGCGCCCGTCGTGCCGATGAAACCGATATCGAGCTGGGCCAGCGTCTGTGGCAGCTGCGGCTGCACCGCGGCGTGACCCGCCGCGAGGCTGCCGAGCGGCTCGGTGTCACCGCGCAACAGGTGCAGAAGTACGAGCTGGGCCAGGATCGCCTATCCATCGGCCGCCTGGTGCGCCTCGCCTCCCTGCTCGAAACGCCGCTGCCCGTCCTGATCGACGGCCTCGGTGAGCAGGAAGGCGCGGCCGAGCCTGCGCTGGAGCGCGCGCAACGCCACGCCGAAAGCTGCGCCCTGATGCAGAGCTTCGCCCTGATCGAGCGCGGCGAACTGCGTGAGATGGTGCTGAACCTCGCCGATCGCCTGGCGCGGCTGCCGGCCGGCGAGGCCGGGGCGCTCCAGCCCCCCGCTGCTCCGCGGCGCTGACGCATGAACAGCGCTGCGTGATGCGCCGTTCATGATCGCGTGATGCTCGTCTCCGGACGCCCCGCCCCCCTGGCGGTCACGCTCCGGAGGCGAAGCTGCCGTCCCAGGGCGGAGGCAGCATGTCCCCGCTTCGCGACCGGTGTCTGGTTCCGGCCGCGGCTTTGCCCTCAGGCTTCCGGCCGGAAGCCCGAGGCTTCGACCACCGGGCCCCATTTCGCCGTCTCCGCCTCGATGCGGGCGGTGAACCGGGCCACATCCTCATGCGCTGGCGTGAATTCACGCTGCTCCAGGGCCGCCCGGAAGCTTGGCTCCGCATAGGCCGTGCGCAGCGCGGCGTTGAGCGCCGTGACGACCGGGCCCGGCGTGCGCGCCGGCAGGAAGGCGCCGAACCACTCATCGGCCGTCAGGCTGGGGTGGCCCTGCTCCGCGAAGGTCTGGAACTGCGGAAAGCGCGGAAGGCGCTGGCCGCTGGTGATGGCAATGACCCGCAGCCGGCCGCCCTCGAGATGTGGCACCACATCGCCGATCACATTGATCGAGGCGGCCACCTGCCCGCCCAGCAGGTCCGTGATGGCCGGCGCCGCACCGCGATAGGGCACATGCGTCAACTCCACCCCGGCCGCGCGGGCCAGCATGACGCCGGTGAAGTGCGGCACCGACCCGGCCGCGGGCGAGGCGTAGTTCAGCCCGCCCCGCTGCCGCGCCAAGGCCAGGAATTCCGCCAGGTTCGTCACCCCGGGCGCGCCGGGCCCCACCGCCATCGCGAAGGGATAGATCACCACCGGCGAGACCGGCGCCAGGTCGCGCAGCGGGCTGTAGCGCAGCCGGTCCCCATAGAGATGCGGGTAGATCGTGATCATGCTGGCGGGCGAGAGCAGCAGGGTGGAGCCGTCGGGCTCCGCCCGCATCGCCTCCTCGATGGCCAGCCGCCCGGCCGCCCCGGCGCGATTCTCCACCACCACCTGGGGGGCCCAGACGCCACGCAGCCGCTCTGCCAGGAGCCGGGCGGTGAAATCCACGGTGCCGCCGGCCGGGAATCCGGCCATGATTCGCGCGGGGCGGTTCAGAAACGGCGCCTGGGCGCGCACCAGAGCGGGCGCGGCAAGCAGCGGCAAGGCAACAAGCGGCGATGCGATAATTTCGCGTCGCGAAAATTGTAACATGACATTTCCTCTCGCGTGTTTGGCGCCAGCCTACAATGCAACCGCGCCCCAGGGACCAGGATTTTGTGGGCGCCCGGCCGCGCGGGCCCCGCATGGACGGGCGGCCCGCCCGGCGTCACCATGGGCAGGATGAGCTTTCGCCCCGCCTGCCGGGAGGCCCTCGGTGTGCCGGCCCTGGCCATGGCCGCCACCTTCCTTGCCTTCGGCGCCGCGGTGCAGGCGGCGGGGTTCGGGCTGGGCTGGGCGCTGGCTGCCTCGCTGCTGGTCTATGGCATGCCGGGGCAGTTGGTGCTGCTCGCGGCACTCGGCACGCCTGGCGGCGCGCTGCCGGCGGTGGCCGGCGCGGTGGCGGCCAATGCGCGCTTCGTGCCGATGGCGGTGGCGCTGGCCCCCTGGCTGGGCGGCGGGCCGCGCCGCTTCCTCGCCTTGCCCTTCATCGCCGTCACGCCCTGGGCCATGGCCATGCGCCGCCTGCCGGCCGTGCCGCCGGAACACAGGCTGGGCTGGTTCCTGGGCTTCGGCCTCACCTCCTGGACGGTGGCCGGGCTGTCCACCGTGCTGGGGCATCTCGTGGCACCCAGCCTCGACATCTGGTTCCTGGCTGCGCTGCTCTTCGTCAACCCGCTGTATTTCGGGCTGATCCTGGCGAGCGACCTGGGCCAGGGCTTCGTGCGCCGCGCGGCCATCCTGGGTGTCGCCGCCGCCCCGCTGGCCTTCGTGTTGCCGGCGGCCTGGGCGCTGCTCGGCGCGGGGCTGGTGGGCGGGACGCTGGCCTTTTTCTGGAGCGGCCGTGTCGGCCGATGACCTGGCGCTGGCGCTGCTGGTCGCCGCCTGCGCCGCGATGCGCGGGGTCGGGCTGTTCGTGGCGGGAAGGCTGGGGGCAGACCACCCCTTCGTGCGCTGGGCCGCGAGCGTGGCGCTGGCCACCCTCGCCGCCTTCGTGACGCTGGCGGTGGTGGCGCCGACGGGTTCCCTCACCCTCATTCCCTGGCAGGGCCGGGTGGCGGGCTTCTGCGCGGCCATGGGGGTGCTGGCTTGGCGCGGCGGCCTTTTCGCGCCTCTCATGGCCGGGCTGGCGGCGACCCTGCGGGTCGCCTCGCTGGTGTAGCAGGCGTGGGTGGCTAACCGGGCGCGCGGGGGTATTGCAACACC
>JBHYDO010000266.1:0-6125 GCA_051860645.1 Roseococcus sp. | reverse complement strand
GGTGACATTTGGCCCCTGACCCCCCGGCCCCCGATCGGCCCCCCCCCCCCCCCCCCCCCCGCCCGGGGCTCCCTCCCGGGGCGCGCCAGCAATCTGGATGACTGGGCCGGTTACGGCCCGCGCCTGCTGGGCCTGATGCTAGCGGAGAGGACACAGTCCGAACTGGCCTTCCGCATGGATGACCGGCGGCAGCGCGTCCTCGTCACCGGGGACACCCATGACGGGCTTGGCGCCTTCGGCTGGGAACTGGCCGATGCCGCGGCGCTGGACGCCGTGGCCGCACGGCTGGAGGCGGCCGGCGGGGCCGTCACCCGCGGCAGCCAGGCGCTTGCCGACCAACGGCGCGTGGCGGCGCTGATCCTCGCCGCCGACCCGCTCGGCAACCGGCTGGAATTCTTCCACGGGCCGGAGGTGGCCACCGCGCCCTTCGCCCCTGGCCGCGCCATCTCGGGCTTCCGCACCGGGGCGCTCGGCATGGGGCATGCGGTGCTGACCGTGCCCCACGTGGACGCGGTGCTGCCATTCTACCATGAGGTGCTCGGCTTCGGCCTCTCCGACTGGGTGGAGCAGCCCTTCCGCGGCTACTTCCTGCATGTGAACGGCCGCCACCACTCGCTGGCGCTGATCGAGACAGGGCGCGCCGGCCTGCACCATCTGATGATGGAATGCCTCAGTCTCGACGATGTCGGCCAGGGCTACGACTTGGCGCAGGCCGAGGAGGGCCGCGTCGCCACCACGCTCGGCCGCCACACCAATGACTGGATGACCAGCTTCTACGCCCGCACCCCCGGCGGCTTCCTGGTGGAGTACGGTTGGGGCGGCCGCCGCATCGAGCCCGAAACCTGGCAGCCCGGCCGCATGGACAGCGGCCCGAGCCTCTGGGGCCATGATCGCCACTGGGCCGGCGAGGAGGCCGTCGCCGCCGGCCGGCGCATGCGCATGGCGGCCGCTGCGCGCGGGGAGCGCGCGCCAGTCCAGGTGCTTGACGGCAACCACACCCGCATGCCCGGCGCATGCCCCTGGTGGGACGGCGCGACCGGCTAGTCCCGCCGCGGGGCAACCCGAGGGCGGGCGGGGCGTTGTCCCCGGGCGCCCACAGGAGAGCCCCATGCCCATCGCGCCGCCCCGCAGCGGCTTTGCCTGAGCCGATGCCCATGGAAGAAGCGCGCCCCACCATCGCGCACGGCGTCGCCGTGGCCCAGTTCCGCCACTCGGGCGGGCCCTTCGTGGCAGCCGTCGAGCACACGCGGATGCCCATGCTGTTCACCGATGCGCAACTGCCGCACAGCCCCGTGGTCTTCGCCAACCTCAGCTTCCTGAGCCTGTCTGGCTTTTCGTGCGAGGAGGTGCTCGGCTGCCCGTTCCAGAATCTCCTCGCCGCCGGGCAAGACTTGGCACTTGACGCGGAAGCGGCCAGCGCCGGTGACCGGCACGAGGACAGCGGCGCCGAGGCCGAGTTCCGCCTAAAGGATGGCGGCACCTTCCGCGCCGCCATGCTGGTCAGCGCCGTCCATGACAGTCAGGGCGGGGTGGTGCAGCACTTCATCTCGCTGGTGGACCTGACGCGGCTGCATTCCGACCGCGGCCATCTCCAGTTCCTGCTCGATGAGCTGAACCACCGCAACCAGAACCTCTTCACCAACGTGATCGAGATCGCGCGGAACACGCTGCGCCGCGAGGCGGACGCCGCGGTGCGCCAGCGCCTCATCAGCCGCATCCTGGCGCTGTCGCGGGCGCAGAACCTGCTGCGAACGGGCCATGCCCAGGGGGTGGGGCTGCGCCGCATGCTCGGCGCAATGCTGCAACCGCCGCTCATGGAACCCGGTGTCGCCGAGCGCTTCCTGCTCGAGGGAAAGGACCTGCCCGTGCCCAACCACGCCACGGTGCCACTCGCCATGGCCTTCCACGAACTCGCCGCCAACGCGGTGGCGGGCGGCGCCCCCTCGCGGGAGGAAGGGCGCGTGCACATCACCTGGAGCGTGGCCACCGGCGAGGGCGGAAGGCAACTGAGCCTGCGCTGGGCGGAAAGCGGCGGTCCGGCCGTGACACCGCCGGACCGCCTGGGCTTCGGCCTGAGCATGGTCGAGAGGGGCCTGCGCCATGGGCTGGGCGGGAGCGCGGAGATCTCTTTCGCGCCCTCCGGCTTGGTCTGCGACATGACCCTGCCGCTGCGCCGCACGGGACGCCCGGCATGAGCGGGCCGCTGGCCGGGCGCCGCGTGCTGATCGTGGAGGATGAGGTGATCCTCGCCTGGGCGCTCGACGAGATGGTGTCGGAGCTTGGCGGCACGGTGGTCGGCCCGGCCGCGCGGGTGGAGCATGCGCTAGAGTTGATCCGGGAGGAGCAGCTCGACGTCGCCATCCTCGATGTGAACCTGAACGGCGCGAAATGCTACCCGCTGGCCGATGCGCTGCTGGCGCGCCAGGTGCCCTTTCTGCTCGCCACCGCCTATGGCCAGGAGGGCATCACGCGGGACTACCGGGCCCATCCACGGCTGCAGAAGCCCTTCACCGCCGAGGAGCTGGGCACCGCCATGTCGGCGCTGTTCGCGCCGGCCGCCCCGCCCCCGCCCGCCCGCGCCATCCTCTGGGACGCCGACCAGCTTCGCATCGCGACCGAAGCGGCGCGGGTGGGCCTGTGGGCCTGGGACGTGGACAGCGACGTGATGGAGTTGGATGCGCGCAGCCAGGCGCTGTGGGAGGTGCCAGCGGGTGAGGTGTGCTTCGAGACGCTGTCCAGCCGCATCAACCCGGCGGACATCGAACGCGTCCGCCGCGCCTTCCAAGCCGCGCGCGACACGCCGGGCGGCTACGAGCTGGACTTCCGCATCGGCGACCCGGAGCGGGGGCGCTGGGTGTCCGCCCGCGGCCGCGGCGATGGCGAGGGCCGGCTGGGCCGGCGCATGTTCGGCGTCTTCCTCGACGTCACGGCACGCAAGCGGGCAGAGCAGGCCGGCGCGCTGCTGGCCGACGAGATGGAGCACCGGATTCACAACCTCTTCGCCGTCGCGACCGCGCTCGCCCGGATTTCGGCACGTTCCGCCCAAAGCACCGCCCTCATGGCCGAGGACCTCCGGCTGCGGCTCGATGCGCTCGGCAGGGCGCAGCGCCTCGCCCGGCCGGCCCGCGGGGGCGGCGGCGAGGCGACCACCCTGCCCGACCTGCTATACGCGCTGCTGGCTGCCTACGCCGAGCCAGAAGGGGGCGTTCGGCTGCAGCTGGACGTGCCCGCCCTGCCGGTGGGCGAGGGCGCGGCGACCGCGCTGGCCCTGATCTTCCATGAGCTGGCGACCAACGCCATCAAGCACGGCGCGCTCTCCGCCGAGACCGGCACGCTGTCCATCACGGCGCGCGAGGAAGCGGGCTGGCTGCTGCTGACCTGGCGCGAGGCAGGGGGCCCGCAGGTGCCCGCCGCGCCGCAGCCCGGCTTCGGCCAGCGGATGATCGCGCAGAGCGTCGGCGGGCGGCTCGGCGGCGACATGGCGCAGGACTGGGCGCCGGCGGGCCTGGTCGTCACGCTGCGGATGGCCCGCGACCGGCTGGCGGCATGACGCCGTGCGCCTGATCCGCTTCGGACGGCCGCGCGGGGCGGCGGCGGTATTGCGGCGCGCGAACCGGGCCGCCAGCCGCGCGGTAGGTGCACTCTGGAAACAGGCGCTGGCCCCAGTGGCGCAGCGTTGGGCGCCGGGCTCGCTGCCGGCGGGGCGTACCTCGCCGGTCATGGGCTTCGGCACCAATCCGGGGAGGCTGCGCATGCTCGTCCACATCCCCCGGCGCGCGCCGGCGCGGGGCGCGCCGCTGATCGTGGTGCTGCATGGCTGCGGCCAGGATGCGACGGGCTTCGCGAAGGATGCGGGGTGGGTGGCAATGTCGGAGGCGCTGGGCGCGCCGTTGCTGCTGCCCGAGCAGACGCGCGAGAACAACCGGCATGGCTGCTTCCACTGGTTCCGCCCGCAGGACGTGACGCGCGGCCAGGGCGAGGCCATGTCCATCCGGCAGGGCTTGCGCTGGGCCATGCGTCATTTTGGCACGGACAAGCGGCGCGTCTTCGTCGTCGGGCTTTCCGCCGGGGGTGCCATGGCGGCGGCACTGTTGGGCGCTTACCCTGCGGTGTTTGCCGCCGGCGCGGTGGTGGCCGGCATGCCGGTGGGCGCCGCCGTCACCCCCGCCGGGGCGATGATGCGGATGCGCCGCGCCGACCGCTTCACCACCCGCGCGGGCCTGGCCGCTTCGGTCCGGGCGATGAACCCGGCGCGCGGCGCGGCGGCCTGGCCGCGGGTCTCGCTGTGGCAGGGCGGGCGCGACGGCACCGTGGACCCCGCCAATGCCGAACTTCTGGCGGCACAATGGGGCGCGCTGCATGGGGTGGAGGAAGCGCCCAGCACCGAAACCCGCCCCCTGCCCGGCACGCGCCACCGCGTCTGGTTGCGCGCGGGGCGGCCCGCCCTGGAATTATGGGTGCTGGAGGAGATGGGCCACGGCTTTCCGATCGCCGGCGCCGAGGGGCGGGCATCGCGCTGGGTGCTGCCGGCGGGGGTGCCCGCTGCCCGGCGCATCTGCGCTTTCTGGGGGCTGCTGGACTAGTGAAGGAGCAGCGTGCCGCCAGCGCCGATCATGGGCCGGGATTCCGGTTGGCGGCGTGCCTCAAGCCCTCGGTCGCTTCGCCGTTTGGGGGTCAGGCGATCGCCCCTGGCGGGCGCCAGGGGCGATCGCGGCGGGGCGGCGCAGCCTCGGCCGCGTCGGCAGGGCAGGGGCTAGCCCACCGTGATGTTCTGGGTGCGGATGATGTTGCCCCACACCTCGGTGTCGCGGACCAGCGTCTCGCGCAGTTCGGCGGCGGTGCCGGCCCAGTTGGTGATGCCGGCGCCAGCCAGGCGTTCGATCACCTCCGGGTGCTCGGCCGCCTTGCGCACGGCGGCCTCCAGCCGGGCGGCGATCTCCTGCGGGAGGCCGGCCGGGGCGAAAACCCCCTGCCAGAACACCGAATTGAAGCCCTGCACCGTCTGCGCGATCGGCGGCAGGTCCGGCAGCACGGCGACGCGCTGGGTGGAGGTCACCGCGATGCCGCGCGTGCGCCCGGCGGAGATGGAGCTGGTCGCTTCCTGTGCCGCGGCGAACATGCACTGGATGCGCCCGGCCGCGATGTCCACCAGCGCCGGCGCGCCGCCGCGATAGGGCACGTGCACCACGTCGATGCCCGTCTGCGCGCGGAACAGTTCCAGCGTCATGTGGTTGATGGCGCCGATGCCCGAGCTGCCCCAGCTCACCCGGCCCGGATTGGCCTTCGCGTAGTCGATCACCTCCTGCACCGTGCGCGCCGGGAAGTCCGGGTTCACGTGCAGCACGAAGGGCGAGATGGTGGCCGGGCCGATGGGCGTGTAGGCCGCGCGCGGGTCGCGCGGGATGGAGGTCGGCTGCAGCGCCGGCAGCACGGCGAGCGAGGTGGTGCCCATCAGCAGCGTGTAGCCATCGGGCCGCTGCTGCGCGACATGCGCATTGCCGATGGCCGTGCCCGCGCCCGCACGCGCATCCACCACGACCGACTGGCCGAGTTCCTGCTCCATGCGCTGCGCGATCAGGCGCGCGCCGAACTCGGTGGCGCCACCGGGCGGATAGGGGTTCACCATGGTGATGGGGCGCGTGGGGTAGTTCTGCGCGAAGGCGGTGCCGGTGAGCAGCGCGGGCGCGGCAAGCGCGGGCCCCGACGCGAAAAGAATGCGACGTGTGAACATGTTGTCCTCCCAGTTTATGGCGCATGGCTAACGCGTCCGGGGGGCAGGACGCAACCCGCATCCGCACCTGTTGTCGGGGCGGCCTTGCCGGTGCCACTCTGGCACCATGTCCCAAGACCTGATCCGCCTCTCCGCCACCGACGCCGTGGGCCGCCTCGCCCGCCGCGAGGTCTCGCCCCTCGAACTGGTGGAGGCGGCCGCCGCGCGCGTCGCCGCCGTCGAGCCCGAGGTGAACGCGCTGCCCACGCTGTGCCTCGACCGCGCGCGCGACCATGCGAAGCGCCTGATGCGCGGCGAGGGGCGCGAGCGCGAAGGGCAGCCGGGCTGGCTGGGCGGGTTGCCCGTCTCCATCAAGGACCTGACCGACGTGGCCGGCGTGCGGACCACCTATGGC
>JBHYDO010000265.1:0-6136 GCA_051860645.1 Roseococcus sp. | reverse complement strand
CTCGTCCAGCCCAAACTTCCCGAAATCCACGCCGAGTGAGGCGGAAGCGTGCGCAAGCGCGCCCTCCACGCTGGCATGGGCGCGCCAATCGGCCAGCTTCGCCTCGGCCTCGGCCTCGCTGCGGCCCAGCACGAGGGTGGCGCCCACGAAAGCCTTCACCGGACGCGGCGTGGCGGCGCGCAGGGCCGCGATCTGCTGCGCCACCACCGGCGCCGGCCCGCCGTTGAGGAACACGCATTCGGCGTGGCGCGCGGCGAATTGCTGCCCGCGCGCCGAGGCGCCCGCCTGGTAGAGCACCGGCGTGCGCTGCGGCGAGGGCTCGACCAGGTGCAGCGCGTCCAGCCGGTGCTGCCGTCCCTCGTGGCGGATGCGCCGCACGCGCGCGGGGTCGGCGTACAGGCCGGCGGCGCGGTCGGCCCGCACGGCGTCATCGGCCCAGCTTTCCTCCCAGAGCCGGTAGACCAGCTCCATGTATTCCTCGGCCGCGTCGTAGCGGTCGTCATGGGCACCTTGCGCCGGCAGGCCCATGGCGCGGGCCGCGCTGTCCAGATAGCCGGTGACGATGTTCCAGCCGATGCGGCCCGCGGTGACATGGTCCAGGCTGCTCATGCGGCGGGCGAACAGGTACGGTGCCTCGTAGGAGAGGTTGGCCGTGATGCCGAAGCCCAGATGGGTGGTGACGGCCGCCATGGCAGGCACCAGCACCGCGGGGTCGAGCAGCGGCACCTGCGCCGCGCTGCGGAGCGCCGCGTCCGGGCGTCCGTCCAGCACGTCATAGACGCCCAGCACATCGGCCAGGAACAGCCCGTCGAACAACCCGCGTTCGAGCAGGCGGGCCATGTCCAGCCAATGGCCCAGCCGGGTGTAGTTCACCGAGGTGTCGGCAGGGTGGGTCCACATCCCGTGCTGGAGGTGGCCCACGCAGGCCATGTCGAAGGCGTTCAGGCGAATCTCTTGGGGCATCGCGCCATGCTGCGCGCGGCCCCTCACGCCCGCAACCGCGCGCCCTCCACCGCTGCGCCCGCGGCCGCCGGCCCATAGACGGATCGCTCGCCCGGAAGGGGGGTGAGCGCGCGGGTGACGCCGATCGCCGTTTCCGCCGCGCCGAGATACAGCGCGCCATCCGGCGCCAATTGCCCCGCGATGCCCGCTAGCACGCGCCCCTTGGTGGGCACGTCGAAGTAGATCAGGACGTTGCGGCAGAAGATCACGTCGAAGCGCCCCAGCGCGCGCAGGTCGCCCAGCAGGTTGAACTTCTCGAAGCGGCAGAGGGTCGCGAGTTCCGGCTTGATGCGCCAGCGCCCCTCCTCCTGCGTGAAGCGCTTCATCAGCGTGCGGATGGGCAGGCCGCGCTGCACTTCGAACTGGGTGAAGACGCCGGCCCGCGCGCGGTCCAGCACGGCCGAGGTGATGTCCGTCCCCAGGATTTCAAAGGGCCGCGCCTTGAGGCCCGGGTCGGCCTCGGCCAGCTCCGCCAGAAGGATGGAGATGGAATAGGCCTCCTGCCCCGTCGAGCAGGCGGCCGACCAGATGCGGAGCTTCTGCCCCACGGGCCGGGATGCGTGCAGCCGCGGGATGAGGCCGCGCAAATGCTCGAAGGGCTTGCCGTCACGGAAGAAGCTGCTCTCGTTGGTCGTCAGCAGCTCCGTCATGTCCTGCGCGATGGCCTCGGTGCGCGGCTGCTTCAGTCGCTCGGCCAGGGCGTCGAGGCTCGGCAGGTTCTCGCGCTTGAGCAGCGGCGTCAGCCGCGTCTCCAGCATGTATCCCTGGTCGGCGCCGATGACGCCGCCCGAGCGAGCGCGCACGATCCCGGTGAGGAAGGTGAAGGTCGCGGGGGTCATGCGCCGCGTCCGATCAGGTTTGCGAGAGCCTCGCCCAGCGCGTCGGGCGTGCCCTGCTCCATGGCGAGGCCGGCGCGAACGACGGCGCCCGGCATGCCCCAGACGACGGAGGAGGCTTCATCCTGTGCCCAGACCGTGCCGCCCGCCTCGCTCAGCGCGCGGCAGCCGGCCAGACCGTCATGGCCCATGCCAGTGAGGATCACGGCATGCACGCGGGCGCCGAAGGCGGCCACCAGGCTGCGCAGCGTGGGGTCCACGGCGGGGCGGCAGAAGTTCTCGGGCGGAGCGTCCGAGAGGTGGGCCACAAGCCGGTCCCCCTCGGAGCGGAGAAGCAGGTGTCGGTCACCCGGGGCCACCAGGATCTCGCCGACCAACAAGGGCTGGCCCTCGCGCGCCTCGCTGACGCGCGGGCCGCCCAGCCCGTCCAGGTGCTGCGCCAGCATGGCGGTGAAGCCGGCCGGCATGTGCTGCACGATCACGGTCGGGATGGCGAGGTTGCGCGGCAGGCGGCGGATCAGGGCTGCCAGCGCCTGCGGCCCACCGGTGGAACTGCCGATGCACAGCACCCGCGCGGCGGCGCGGCCGCGAGGTGCCGCGCGTGGGGCGAGGCGCGGCTTGGGCGACGCGACGTTGGCGGGCTTATGGCGCAACCGCCCCCAGCCCTTCACCTTGGCCAGCAATTCCGCGCGAAAGGCCGGGTCCTGCAGGCCACCGCCGGCCGCCCCGGGCTTGGGCACGTAGTCGGAGGCGCCCGCGCGCAGCGCCGCCATGGTGGCCGTGGCGCCGCGCTGCGTCAGCGCCGAGGCGACGATGACGATCGGCCGCGGCTCGCGCTGGAGCAGCAGCGGCAGCGCCGTCATCCCATCCATCTGGGGCATTTCGAGGTCGAGCAGGATGACCTCCGCGCGGTCGGCGGGCGCGGCGGCATCGAGCGCCTCCAGCGCCTGACGACCATCGCCCACGCGGGCGACCACACGCAGTCCGGGATCGGTCTCCAGCACCCGGGCCAGCGCCCCGCGCGCGGTGGCACTGTCATCGCAAAGCATCACGCGCACCTGATGGGCCGGCGGGCTGGCCTGCACCCCACCTGGGCTGGGCCTCTGCGGCGCCTGGGGAGTGGGGTTCATGCGGGAAGCAGTCCGGCCTGAGCGAGCTTGTCCAGCAGGATCTCCTCGTCGAAAGGCTTCATGACGTATTCCTGCGCGCCGGCCTCGATCCCCTCCAGGATGCGCTCCATCGCGGCCTCGGTGGTGCACATCACCACGATGGGCTCGTCGGGGCCGAACTCTGCGCGCAGCGCCTTGAGGAAACCGATGCCGTCCAGCACGGGCATGTTGCGGTCGAGCAGCACGGCGCGCGGCAACTCGGCGCGGCAGGCCTCCAGCGCCTTCTGCCCGTCCTCGGCCTCGCGCACGGTGAAGCCGTGCTTCTCGAGGATGCGGCGCGCCACTTTGCGGACGACCATGCTGTCATCCACGACCAGGCATGTCCCGGCGCTCATGCGCTGAGCGCCAGCAGCTTGTCCACGTCGAAGATGACGAGGAGGCTGCCGCCCTGGCGGTGCACGCCCAGCGAAACCTCGCGCCAAAGATGGTCGAGGGTCGGCGGGTTGGCAGCACGCTCCTCCGAGGCGAGGGAGAGCACCTCGCCCACCTCGTCGGCCAGCAGCGAGTAGAGTTCGCCGCCCACCTCCACCACCACGCTCATCGCACCCTTGCCCGCTTGCCGTGCAGGCAGGCCAAGGCGCGCGCGCAGGTCCACCGCGGTGACGATGCGGCCGCGCAGGTTCAGGCTGCCGGCCACCTCGCGCGGGGCGAGCGGGATGGGGGTGATGGTCTGCACCCCCAGCACGTCACGCACGGAGAGCACCGGCACGCCGCATTGCTGCCCGGCGACGGTGAGGGTGAGCACCATGTGCGCGGCGTCGGCGCCCAGGGCAGCGCGCGGGGGCGGGCCGCCGTGCGTCAGGGCTTGTGGCTGTTGCATGTCTCTGTCCCTAGCTGTGGCGGCGGATCACGACGCGACGGCCGGCTGCAGGCAGTCCTGCAGGCTGGCCAGCAGTGCGTCGCGGTCGAACTTCCCGATGTAGTCGCTGAAGCCAGCATCCCGGCCACGGGCCACGTCTTCCGGCTCACTCCGGCCGGAGAGCGCGATCATGGGGAGCGCAGCCCAGATGCCGCCCTCGCGCACGGCGCGGGCAAGACCAAAGCCGTCCAGCTCGGGCATCTCGATGTCGGAGACGATGATGTCGAACATCTCGTCCGCATCGCGCAGCGCCAGCGCCTCGCGTCCATTGGCGACGGTGGTCACCTCATATCCGCCTGCCGTCACGGCAGGCACGACGAGGTTGCGGAAGAAGGCGCTGTCCTCCACGACCAGCACGCGCGGGCGAAGCTGTTCCGTGCGGCGGCTGCCGAACCAGTCGGCCTGGCCCTGCTGGAGCCAGTGGCTGGTGTCGAGGATTTCGGTCACCCGGCCATTCACCACGCAGGAACCGAGGAAACCCGGGCGCTGGCCGGCGCGGTCCATGTCGAGCACCGCGTCCACAACGTCGAGGATCTCGTCCACGATCAGGCCGAGCGCTCTGTCGCCATCGCCGAAGACGAGGACGGCCTGGTCGCCGCCTTCCGACGCCGGCGCGCCATATCCCGCGATGGGCAGCAGCGGCATGAGGCTTCCACGGTACTGCACCACGAGGCTGTCGCCAGCCTGCTCGATGCGGTCGGCAGCCAGATGCTCGAGCCGCGCGACGAGCGCGAGCGGCACGGCCTTGGGCGCGCCCTCGCCGGCGCGGAACAGCAGCAGCGCGGTGTGGCGCGGGCCGCGCGCCACGGCGGCGGCCTGGGAGGCCATGGTGGCGGAGTCGCCCGCCATCTCCGACCCGAGGCCCGTCGCGCGGGCGATGCCGTTGGGATCCAGGATCATGATGACGCTGCCATCCCCCAGGATGGTGTTGCCCGAGAACATGGTGATGTGCCGCAGGATGGGCGCCACGGGCTTCACCACGATCTCCTCCGTATCGAAGACGCGGTCCACCACGATGCCGAACAGTTGCGCACCCACCTGCGTCACCACCACGAAGCCCTCTGCCGCGGCGGTGTCGGTGCCGGGCGCATCATCGGCCAAACTCAGCACGCGCTTCAGCGGAACCAGCGGCAGCAGCCGGTCGCGCAGGCGCAGCACCGGCGCGTCCTTGATGCGCTCGACCTTGGGGCCGTCCCCGTCGCCGACGCGGACCAGCTCCAGCACGCCGTTCTGCGGGATGGCGAAGCGCTCGCCGCCCGCTTCCACGATCAGGGCGGCGACGATGGCAAGTGTCAGCGGGATCTTGATGATGAAGGTGGTGCCATGCCCCTCGCGCGAGCGCAGGTCCACCGTGCCGCCGATGCGCTCGATGTTGGTCTTGACCACATCCATGCCCACGCCGCGCCCCGAGACGGATGTGACGGCGGCGGCGGTCGAGAAGCCCGGGCGGAAGATGAAGCGGTGGATCTCCCGCTCGTTCATCCCGGCCAGTTCGGAGTCGGTGGTCAGGCCCTGGGCCAGGACCTTGGCCTTGATGCGCTCGATGTTGAGGCCGCGCCCGTCATCGCCGATCTCGAGCACGATGTGCCCGCCCTCGTGGAAGGCGTTGAGGATGATGCGCCCCGTCTCGCTCTTGCCGGCGGCGCGGCGCTGGTCGGGTGTCTCCAGGCCATGGTCCGCGCTGTTGCGCACCATGTGCGTCAACGGGTCCTTGATGAGTTCCAGCACCTGGCGGTCCAGCTCGGTGTCCGCGCCGCGCATGTCGAGCACGATGCGCTTGTTCAGTTCGCCGGACAGGTCGCGTACCAGCCGCGGCAGCTTCGACCAGGCATTGCCGATGGGCTGCATGCGCGTCTTCATCACGCCGTCCTGCAAATCGGACGTGATCTGCGAGAGGCGCTGCAACGGGACCGAGAAGGCCGCATTCTCCTCCGAACGGGCAAGCTGGAGCAACTGGTTCCGCGTCAGCACCAGTTCGCTGACCAGGACCATGAGGTCCTCGAGTACGTCCACCGCGACGCGGATGGTCTGGGGCGCGTTGCCGGCCATGACTTCGGGCGGCGGCTCCACGACGGCCGTGCGATCAGAGGGGCGCTGCCCCGCGGCGGTGGCCGCATCATGGGGCGCGGGCTTCGCAGCCGGCACTTCAATGGGCACGGCTTCGGGCGGCAGGGCTTCGGCGGGGACGGCGTCATCGGCCACCGATTCGGCCGGCGTCCCGTGGCCGATCTCGCCGCTCATTCCCGGACCCTGCCCGGGGCCGAACGCCT
>JBHYDO010000264.1:3762-6197 GCA_051860645.1 Roseococcus sp. | reverse complement strand
CTCCTCGACCTTGCCCAGGTCGCGGCGGAAGCGGTCCTTGTCCATCTTCTCGCCGGTCTTGGAGTCCCAGAGGCGGCAATTGTCGGGGCTGATCTCGTCGGCGAGCACAATGCGCATCTCGTCATTCTCATAGAGCCGGCCGAATTCCAGCTTGAAATCCACCAGCGTGATGCCGACGCCGAGCAGCAGGCCGGTCAGGAAGTCGTTCACGCGCAGCGTGAGCTGGACGATGTCGTCCAGGTCATGCGTGGAGGCCCAGCCGAAGGCGGTGATGTGCTCCTCGCTGACCATCGGGTCCTGCAGGGCGTCGTTCTTGTAGTAGTATTCGATGATGGAACGCGGCAGGCGCGTGCCTTCCTGGATGCCGAGTCGGGTGGCCAGGCTGCCCGCCGCCACGTTGCGCACCACGATCTCGAGAGGGATGATCTCCACCTCGCGAACAAGTTGCTCGCGCATGTTGAGACGCCGGATGAAGTGCGTTGGAATGCCGATTTCGCCCAGCCGCTGCATCAGATACTCGCTGATGCGGTTGTTCAGCACGCCCTTGCCGGTGATGGTGCCCTTCTTGGCGCCGTTGCCCGCGGTGGCGTCATCCTTGAAGTACTGGACGATGGTGCCAGGCTCCGGCCCCTCGAACAAGATCTTGGCCTTGCCTTCATAGAGTTGGCGGCGGCGTGCCATGGCGGACTGTCCTCGTGCGAATCACGGGCCGTATAGCAGCATCTGACTATTGTGCCACGCGGGCGGGCGCGGGCTTGACCTCCGCGAAATCGGTGCGGTCGGGCGGGCCAGGTGAAAAGAGCCAGTGCCGGGCGCCGCCGGGGCCCAGCGCCAGCAGCGAAGTGCACAGCGTGCCGAAGCCGCCGAGCGGCGGAATGTTCAGCATTTCGCCCGCTTCCCCTCGGGAATCCGCCATAAGCCGGGGCCATTCGCCCCAATCGGGAGGCATGGGTCGCGGGCTGGCCGCGAAGCGCGGATGGTGGCGCGCGGTGCGCGGGCTGGCCGGGTCGTTGGGCGGGTGCGCGGTGACCATGTGCAGGCCGGGCGGCAGGGCTGTGGCCGTCGCATGGCCATGACCCAATCCAGCCACGAACCAGGCGGTGTCCGCATCGGCGACCACGGCGTTGAAGGGGCGCCAGTCGCCGGCGTCGAGCCCAGCCAGGGCGGCGGCGGCACGCTCCGCGCTCGGGGCCTGCAGCGCCAGCAACGGCAATTCCCCGCGTGATCGCTTGCCCGCGGCGGGGCCCAGGCTGCCCGGCCGGTTCAGCACGGTCACGACGACGCCCGCGTCACTCACCGCCATCCAGCTGCCGCCACCGGTCCGGTCCCGCCCACCCAGCACGCCCGGATGGTCGGGCCAATGCGGGCCGGGCGGGTCCCAGGGGCGGTCCAGGCGTTCATCGCGGTTGGCGGCCAGCAGCAGCGGCCAGGTCGCGCCCGGCTGGCGCGAGACGATCACGGTGCACATCGGGGGCAGTCTCCCCCGTCTGCGGCACGCCTACCAGTGGCGGTAGCGCGGGCGGTCCCAGTGGCGCGGCCGGTCCCAGTGGCGCGGCGGCGCGTAGTAGACCGGCGGCGGGCCGTAATAGGCGCGCGGCGGCGGGGCGTAGAACACGCGTGGCGGGGGCGGCGCGTAGTAGCGCGGGCGGGGCGGCGCGTAATACACCGGGGGCGGCGGGTAATAGCCCCGGCGATCCCACCCCACGCGGATTTCGACCCCCGGCAGAACCAGCGTCTGCGCGGCGACGGGCTCGGGTGCCGTGATGCCCAGGGCCAGCAGGCCCAGAACGGCGCCCAGGAACAACTTACGCATGGCGGACAACTCCCTTTACTGAGTGTGGATTCCACCCGCTCCGGATGGCCAAAGCGTGGCGTCATTGTGCCCCTTCGAAGGGAGGGCGGATGGGCGTCCTGTGCTGGCAAAGGCCGTCCCGCGGGCGCCCGCGCAAGGGGGCGCTTGGGGTCCGGCGCGCGCGGGAAACGCGCCGGGACACGACCCGCGCCACGCCAAAGCCGTGATGAGGAATGCCGGCCGCCCCCAGACGGCCAGGCCTCAGTACCGGCCGCGCCGCCCATCATGCCGGCCACGCCGGTCGCCGCGATCATCCCGGCCCCTGTGGCTCCGCCATGCGTCCCCGCGGCCGTCGTGCCGCGGGGAATAGTGGCGCGAAGGAGGGGCGGAATAGCGCAGCCCGGGCCCCCGGTGGACGGGTCCGACATGGACGGGGGCACGGTAGACGGGACCACGGTAGATCGGGCCGCGATACACCGGCGCCGCGTAGACGGGACCACGGTAGATGGGGCCACGATAGACGGGCCTGCCATGGAACGGCGCCACGTAGGCCGGGCCGCCATAGACCGGGCCGCGATAGACCGGACCGCGATAGCCTGGGCCGCCGCCGTAATACCCGCCGCCATCGGCGACGCAGCCAGCC
>JBHYDO010000264.1:0-3752 GCA_051860645.1 Roseococcus sp. | reverse complement strand
CCAGGAACAGGCCCATCAGAGCCACAAGGATCGCGCGCATGTCTTGCCCTCCGGGCCGGATCAGTTGCGGGGACGGATCAGGTCGCGCAACGCCTCGCCGGTCGCGTTGGTGTCGTTGCGGCGCGGCGGGCTTGGTGCCGTCTCGCGCCGCGGCGGCTCGCGGTGGCCGCGGTCGTCGCGCCGGCGGTCACGGTCCCTGTGGTCGCGCCCCCAGCGGTCGCGCCGGTCGTATCCATAATGCACGGGTCCGCGATAGACGGGCCCACGGTAGACCGGCGCGCCATAGACAGGGCCGCGATAGCCCGGGCCACCGCCGGAATATCCGCCGCCATCGTTGACGCAGCCGGCCAGGAACAGGCCCAGCACCAAGGTCATCGTCGCGCGCATCACCATTCTCCTGGAACGCGCGGGGCCCCTCCAGGTTGGGGGGCGAGGCCATCATCGCGCGCTTCGTGTGAAGGGAGATGGGGCGCCCGCCAGATGGCACAAAGGCGGCAGGATCACGCCGATCCGAAGACTCGGGCGAAAATCGTCTCGACGTGGCGGAAATCCCGCTGTGGGGTCATGGCCGCGTCCAGCGCCGCCCCGTCCATGACGCCCGCCACCTCCGGGTCCGCCAGGAGGTTGTCGCGGAAGCGGCGGGCGTCGGGTTGGCCCAGCTTCGTCCAGGTGGCCATCGCCGCCCGCTGCACGGCGGCATAGGCACCCTCGCGCGACAGCCCCGCCTGGGTCAGCGCCAGCAGCACCTTCTGCGAATGCACCACGCCGCCGAGGGATTCGAGGTTCTCCTCCATCCGCACGGGGTAGATGGTCAGCTTCTCCATCATGCCGGCCAGCCGCATCAGCGCGAAGTCCAGCGCGATGGTGGCGTCGGGGGCGATCACGCGCTCCACGCTGGAATGGCTGATGTCGCGCTCATGCCACAGCGTGATGTTCTCCAGCGCCGGCATGGCATAGCCGCGCACGAGGCGCGCCAGCCCCGTCAGGTTCTCGCTCAGCACCGGGTTGCGCTTGTGGGGCATCGCACTGCTGCCCTTCTGGCCGGCGTGGAAGAACTCCTCGGCCTCGCGCACCTCGGAACGCTGCAAATGCCGCACCTCGGTGGCCAGCCGCTCCACCCCGCCCGCCACCACGGCCAGGGCCGCAAAGAAGGCCGCGTGGCGGTCGCGCGGGATGACCTGCGTCGAGACCGGCTCCACCTCCAGCCCCATGTGCTTCGCCACATGCGCCTCGATGGCCGGGTCCACGCTGGCGAAGGTGCCCACGGGCCCCGAGATGGCGCAGGTGGCGACCTCCGCGCGGGCCGCGACCAGGCGGGCGCGGTTGCGGACGAACTCGGCGTAGTGGCCGGCGAGCTTCAGGCCGAAGGTGGTGGGCTCGGCATGGATGCCGTGGCTGCGGCCGATGCTGGGCGTGTGCTTGTGCTCCAGCGCCCTTGCCTTGAGCGCGGCCAGCACCGCGTCCACGTCCGCGATCAGCAGATCCGCCGCGCGGGCCATCTGCACGGCGAGCGTGGTGTCCAGCACGTCGGAACTCGTCATGCCCTGGTGCATGAAGCGGGCATCCTCGCCCATGCCCTCGCCCAGCCAGGTGAGGAAGGCGATCACGTCGTGGCGCGTGACGCGCTCGATCTCGTCGATGCGCTCCACGTCCGCGGGCCCGATGTTCGCGATGCGCGCCGCCCCCTTCTCGCGGATGGTGCGGGCGGCCTCGGCCGGGATGGTGCCCTGGGCCGCCATCGCCTCGGCCGCCAGCGCCTCGATTTCGAACCAGATGCGATAGCGCGCCTCGGGCGACCAGATCTCGGCCATCTGCGGGCGGGAATAGCGGGGGACCATGGGCGTCAATCCTGCAAGCGGTGCGGGGGTGGTGTCGCGCGGCGAGGCCCTTCCGGCAAGCGGGGCGCCGCGGCGCAGCTTTGCGCGAGGGCATGGCTGCCCCATGGCAGCCGCGCGCGAAACGGATTAGAAACGCACGCGGAACCCTCCTCCGCGATGACAAACAAGCAAGGTTTGGTTCCAATGCCCGACTGGTTCATCCCCCTCATGCAGGTCTTGATGATCGACATTGTCCTCGCGGGGGACAATGCGATCGTCGTGGGCATGGCCGCCGCCGGTCTTCCGCCGGACCAGCGCCGCAAGGCGATCTTCTGGGGCATCGTCGCCGCCACCGTCATGCGCATCGCCTTCGCCAGCATCACGGTGCAGCTGCTGGCCATCGTCGGCATCACGCTGGCGGGCGGCCTGCTGCTGCTCTGGGTGTGCTGGAAGATGTACAGCGAGCTGCGCTACGGCGGCCACAGCGAGACCATCAACGAGGACGGCACCGTCACCGTGAACGAGCCGCCGCGCAAATCCATGCGCCAGGCCATCACGCAGATCCTGGTGGCCGACATCTCGATGAGCCTGGACAACGTGCTGGCCGTGGCAGGTGCGGCGAAGGACCACCCCTATGTGCTGATCGTGGGCCTCGCCATCTCGGTCGTGCTGATGGGCGTGGCCGCCACCTTCATCGCGGGCCTGCTGAACCGGCACCGCTGGATCGCCTGGGTGGGGCTGATCATCATCCTCTACGTGGCGGGCGACATGATCTACTCGGGCACCAGCGAGGTGGCGGGCGTCGTGCCCTCCTCCTATGGCTTCCTGATGCTGCCGCTGGGCTATCTGGCGCTGCCGGGGGTCTTCCCCGCCTGGATGTGGGCGGGGGCCACGCTGCTGCAGGTGGTCGTGCTGACGGCGGTGGGGGTGCTGATGGCGGACGCGGTGAGGCGCGCCCGCCGCCGCGCCGACCGCCAGGAAGAGTAGAAACCACCTGCCGAGGAATGCTTCGTGCCGGGGAAAATTCCCTCCCGGCGCGATCCGCGGTAGACCCTCGGGCATGCAAGACAGGAAGATGACGGCCGCTCCGGCGGCGCCGCACCGCTCCCGCCCGCCCCGGGGGTCCGCGTTGGGGCTGACGCTGCTCGTGGCGGGGCTGGCCCTCTCCGGCTGCGGGGCGCCGCGCCAGGCGGCCGGGCCGGAGGGCGTGCCCCCCGGCGCCGGCGCGCCACCGGCCGGTTCGACGGAGGCGCTGGCCGCCACCCTGCCCGCCAACGCCGATGCCTTTGCCCGCGGCGCCACCGTGCCGGTGCGCCAGCCCATGGAGGGGCTGGAGGTGAACTACGCCACACCCAACCGCCGCGGCGCCGCCTTCGTGCAGATCGTCCGTCCCGCCGCCGGCGCGGCAGGGGCCGCCGCCGCCGAATACAGCCGCTGGCTGACCGAGGCTTCCACCGGCGCCCGCCCGGGGCGGCGGCTGCGCGTGGCCGAGGAATTCAACGAACCGGGCGGCCCCGGCCTGCGCTGCGCGGCGCTGGAGGGCAGCTATGGCCGGCAGCCGGTGCAGACCACGCTGTGCGTGGGCGCCACGGGCGGGCATGTGGTGCGGCTGCGCGTGTCCATGATGCGCGACACGCCGCCCGCGGCGGATGCGCGGGCTTTCCTGGGCGAGATCGCGCGGGGGTTGCCGCGAGGCTGAGCGCTGGCGCCCCCCCCCGGTTTCCCCGTCGGCGCAACCCGCTCTAGCCTCTCCCCAGACGCAAGGGAGAGCGCGCCATGGACCAACCCACCCACACCTACCACCCCGCCCATTTCCGCGGCCTGACCTGGCATGACGCCCTGCCCGGCTTCGCCGGGGGCACCGACACGCCACGCGCCTACCTGGAGCGCTGCCTGGAGGTCATGGCGGCGCGCGAACCCGTGGTGCGCGCCTTC
>JBHYDO010000263.1:0-6202 GCA_051860645.1 Roseococcus sp. | reverse complement strand
ACGAAGTCCACCTGCAGGGTGCCGCATTGCCAGTCGCGGCCGATGGCGTCGCGCAGCACGAATTCGAGCTTGGGGCCGTAGAAGGCGCCCTCGCCCGGGTTCAGCTCGTACTCCACGCCGGCGGTGACGCAGGCCTCCTTCAGCGCGTTCTCCGCCCGGTCCCACACGGCGTCCTCGCCGGCGCGCACCTCCGGCCGGTCGCTGAACTTCACGCGGAATTCGGTGAAGCCGAGGTCGCGGTAGATGCCCGACAGCAGGTCCACGAAGCGCACCGTCTCGTCGGCGATCTGGTGTTCCTCGCAGAAGATGTGCGCGTCATCCTGGGTGAAGGCCCGCACGCGCATGATGCCGTGCAGCGCGCCTGAGGGCTCGAAGCGGTGGCAGGCGCCGAACTCCGCCATGCGCATGGGCAGGTCGCGGTAGGAGCGGATGCCCTGGTTGAAGATCTGCACATGGCAGGGGCAGTTCATCGGCTTCAGCGCGTAGACGCGGTCCGCCTCGTCCTTGTCCTCGACCTTGGCGAGGAACATCGCGTGGCGGAACTTTTCCCAATGGCCGGAGGCCTCCCACAGGCGGCGGTCCACCAGCTGGGGGGTCTTCACCTCCTCGTAGTCGGCGAGGTCGAGCCGCCGGCGCATGTAGTCCTCGACCGTGCGGTAGAGCTTCCAGCCCTTGGGGTGCCAGAACACGCTGCCCGTCGCCTCCTCCTGGAGGTGGAACAGGTGCATCTCGCGGCCGATGCGGCGGTGGTCGCGCTTCTCGGCCTCCTCCAGCATGGTGAGGTAGGCGTCGAGTTCCTTCTGGTCGCGCCAGGCCGTGCCGTAGATGCGGCTCAGCACCGGGTTCTCGGGCTTGCCGCGCCAATAGGCGCCGGCGACCTTGGTCAGCTTGAAGGCCACGCCGATGTCGGCGGTGGTGCGCATATGCGGGCCGCGGCAGAGATCCGTCCACTCGCCCTGGCTGTACAGGCTGATCACCTGGTCGGCCGGCAGGTCGCGGATCAACTCCACCTTGAAGCGCTCGCCCTTCTTCACGAAGAGGTCCACGGCCTCGGCGCGGCTGACCACGCGGCGCTCGAAGCGCGCCCCGCGGGCGATGATCTCGCGCATCTTGGCTTCGATGGCCGGGAAGTCTTCCGGGGTGAAGGGCTCGTTGCGGTGGAAGTCGTAGTAGAAGCCGTTCTCGATCGAGGGGCCAATGGTCACCTGGGTGCCGGGGAACAGCTCCTGCACGGCCTCGGCCAGCACATGGGCGCAGTCATGCCGGATCATCTCCAGCGCCTCGGGGTCGCGGCGGGTGATGAAGCGCAGCCGGGCGTCGGCCTCGATCTCGGCGGAGAGGTCCATCATGCGGCCATCCACCTCCATGGCGAGGGCCGCCTTGGCGAGCCCGGGCCCGATGCTGGCGGCCACCGTCGTGCCCGTCACCGCGCCGTCGAACGGGCGGGTGGAACCGTCGGGCAGGGTGATCACGGGCATCGGAGGCTCACAGAAAGGGGGGGTTGCGAAGGGGCGGGACCATGGGCACCCCCCGCCGCGCGGTCAAGGGCAGGCATGCCCTGGCCGCGGGTTGCACCCGGGTCATGCCGCGCGCAAATTGATCCCATGGCCGAAGCCCCTGCGCTGCGCACCGCGATCTTCCTCGATTTCGACAATGTCCTCTCCGGACTGCGGGAGGGTGCGGGCGTCGAGGTCGCGCGCCGCTTCGCCGAGGCCCCGGAGGAGTGGCTCGGCTGGCTGATGCAGGGCGCGCCACGCCGCTGCCTGGTGCGCCGCTGCTACATGAACCCGGCCGGCTACCTCGAGGAGCCGGAAGGGCTGCGGCGCTATTTCAGTTCCTTCCGCTTCGCCTTCCAGGCGGCCGGCTTCGAGGTGGTGGACTGCCCCCGCCTCACGCGCATGAAGAACGGCGCCGACCTGCGCATCGCGCTCGACGTGATGGACGCGCTGCAATCGCCCCTGGCGCGGATCGACGAGTTCACCCTGCTCTCCTCCGACAGCGACTTCGTGCCGCTGCTGCTGCGCCTGCGCGCGGCCGACCGCGGCACGCGCCTCGTCGCCCATCCCGAACTGGGCCGGGTGGTGCGCGCCGCGGCGGATGAAGTCATCGGCATCGACTCGCTTGCCCAAGCGCTGGGCTGGCAGCCCGCGGCCGGCCCCGAGGAGGTGTTCGGGCCGGATCTGCGCCAGGCCATCCTCGCCGTGATCCGCGACGTGATGGCCGAAGCCGGCGCCCCGCTCCATTTGCCCGACCTCGGCCAGATCGTGCGCGACCGCACCGGCGAGACGCTGCGCGGCAGCGATTATGCGGGGTATGGCTCGGTGGACGCGATGCTGGAGGCCGCCGGCGGCTTCATCCGCCAGGACGGCACCGGTGGCGGCTACGTGCTGCGGCCGGAATGGCTGCCGGCGCCCGTGCCGGAGAGTATTTCCGAATAGACGGCGAGTGTCGCCGCCTGCATGGCGGCGACACTCGGCGCCGCGGCCCGCGCCGCGGCGCCGAGCCGCGCAAGCGCCGCCGCGTCCAGCGCCAGCACGCCACGGATGGCGTCCGCCAGCGCCCCCGCATCGCCCGGCGGCACGCGCCAGCCGGTGACCCCCTCCTCCACCGTCTCGCGCGGGGCGCCGAGGTCCGACGCGATGACGGGCCGGCCCATGGCCTGTGCCTCGACCACCGTGCGGCCAAAGCCCTCGGGCTGGAGGCTCGCATGGATCACCACCTCGGCGGCCATCAGCGCGGCGGGCATGTCCGTGACATGGCCCACGATGTGCGTGCGCTCCGTCACCCCCAGCCGCGCCGCCAGCGCCTCCAGCTCCGCCACGAAGCCCGCCCTTCCCTGCGCGTCGCCGGCAAGGACGGCATGGGCCGTGGGCAGGTGCGCCAGGGCCCCAACAAGCATCGCCTGGCCCTTCCAGCGGGTCAGCCGCCCGGGCAGCAGCAGCAGCGGCACCCCCGCGGGCACGCCCCACGCGGCGCGCATCGCGGCCACGCGCGACGCGTCCACGCGGGCTGGATCGAAGGAGGAAAGGTCCGCGCCGCGCGGGATGATGCGCAGCCGCCCCTCCTCCACCCCATGCCGCGCCCGGATGTGGTCGGCGATGTGCCGACTGATGGCGATGACGCGATCGCCCTTGGCCATCACCGCATTGTAGGCGCGCTTTCCGGGGAAATTCTCCGAATAGGTGGCGTGATAGGTGGTGACGAAGGGCAACCCCGCCCGCCGCGCCGCCCACAGCGCCGACCAGGCCGGGGCGCGGGAACGCGCGTGGACGAGCGCCACCCCCTCGGCCGCGATCACCGCCTCAAGCCGCGCCGCGTTGCGCCAGATCCACCAGGGGTTCTTGGTGGCCAGCGGCAACGTCACATGCCGCGCCCCCAGCGCCTCCAGCGCCGGCACCAGCCGCCCGCCGGCCGAGGCCACCACGGCGCGATATCCCGCCGCCACCTGCGCCGCCGCAATCTCCAGCGTGCCGCGCTCCACCCCGCCCGCATCGAGGGCCGGCAGCACCTGCAACAGGGCGGGAGGGCGTTCCATCCCGCGGTGGTAGGGCCGTGGCGCCCGCGCCTCAAGGGCGGCCCGCTTGCGGCAACCCCCGGCTTGCCGGGCCAGCCCACGGGTGCCATGCCAGCCGCATGGACGAGATCACCGGCACCATCCCCGCGCCCGACGGCACGCCCCTGGCCTTCCGCCGGCTGGCCGGAAGCGGCCCGGGCGTCGTCTTCCTGGGCGGGTTCCACAGCGACATGACGGGCACCAAGGCGCAGTTCCTCGCCGAATGGTGCGCGGACCGCGCGCGGGCCTTCCTGCGCCTCGACTACAGCGGCCACGGCGCCTCGGGCGGGCGGTTCGACGAGGGCAGCATCGGCCGCTGGGCCGCCGATGCCGAGGCGGCGCTGCTCGGCCTCACCGAGGGGCCGCAGATCCTGGTCGGCTCCTCCATGGGGGGCTGGATCGCGCTGCTGCTGGCGCTGCGCCACCCCGCCCGGGTGCAGGCGCTGGTCGGCATCGCCCCGGCGCCCGACTTCACCGAGGACCTCATGTGGGCGCAGATGGCCGACACGGTGCGCCAGGCCATCATGACCGAGGGCCAATGGCTGCGCCCCAGCGCCTATGGCGAAGCCTACCCCATCACCCGCGCGCTGATCGAGGACGGGCGGCGGCACCTGCTGCTGCGCACGCCCATCGCGCTCGACATCCCCGTCCGGCTGCTGCACGGTCAGGCCGATGCGGACGTGCCCTGGCAGCATTCCCTGCGCATCGCCGAGCAGATCACCGGCCAGGACGTTCAGGTCACCCTGGTGAAGGGCGGCGACCACCGGCTCTCCGATCCGGCTGAGCTGCTACTGCTGGGCCGCACCCTGGAGGCGCTCCTCGGCCAGGATGGCGCGTAGCCCCTCGCGATAGGTCGGGTAGGCCCAGGCGAGGCCGAGGGCCGCCTTGGTGCGGGCATTGGCCACCAGCCGGCTTTCCGACCAGAAGCTGCGGCCCATCTCGGTCATCCGCGCCGCCGCCTGTTCGAACGGCATTTCGGGCGGCGGCGGCACGCCAAGCAGCCGGCAGGCCTCGCGCGTCACCTCCGCCTGGGCGCTTGGCGCGTCGTCCACCAAGTGCAGCACGCGCACCCCGGCCTCGGGCGGGCGGGCGGCCGCGCTGAACAGCGCGCGGGCAATGTCGTCGCGATGGATCCGGCTGAAGCGGTGGCCGGGCTTCACCACGATGCGCGCCGTGCCGGCCCGCACATCGTCGAGCGGGCTGCGCCCCGGTCCGTAGATGCCGCCGGTGCGGAACAGGTCCACCGCCACCCGGTCCGCGAGGTCGGCCCATTGCCGCTCGGCCGCGAGCCGCCTTCGGCTGCGGTCCTGGCCGGGGGCGGGATGGCTCGTCTCGTCCACCCAGGCGCCGCCACGGTCGCCATAGACGCCGGTGGTCGAGACATAGCCCGCCCAGCGCAGCGGCGCGGCGCGCAGCGCCTCCCCATGGGCGGCCCAGGCAGGGTCGCCCTCCGGGCCGGGCTGGGCGGTGATGGCCAGGTGCGTCGCCCCGCGCAGGGCGGCACCGTCAGCGAAGGGCACCACTTCCACGCCGTGCGGCGGCGTCATGCGGCCGGGGTCGCGGGCGGTCGCGACCACCCGCCAGCCGCCGCGCACAGCCAGCGCGGCCAGCGCGGCACCGGTGTAGCCAAGGCCGATCAGGGTCAGGGTCTGGGTCATGAACCCCATCTGGCCCCGGGTCGCGCCCCGCGCCAAGGGCCGTCCCCGTCACCTTTCCGTCGCCGGGGTGTCGCGGGCGGATGCCAGCGCGACAAAACCTGCTCTATGGTCCGCGCGTGAACCGTCGCTTCTCCCTCTTCCTGGCCCTGGCGGCCGCGCTCGTGCTGCTGACCGTGGGCCTGCTTTGGTCGCGCGAGCCGCCGCCCGTGGCCCGCGCAGACGCAACGCCCGAGCCGCCCCGCGCGCAGCAGGAGGCCGCCCTGCCGCTGCCACTGCCGCCCGAATTGCCGCGCCTCGGCGACGGGCCCGACTACGACAACTGCCTCGCCCTGCTGCGCGACGATCCGGCGGAAGCCATGCGCTTCGCCCAGGCCTGGGACGCGACCGGCGGCGGCGACGGCGCGCTGCATTGCGCGGCGCTGGCGCTGATCGGCCTCGGCCAGCCCGACCGCGCGGCGGCAAGCCTCGAGCGGATCGGCACCAGCAGCCAGGCCGGCGGCACGGCCCGCGCCGCCGTCTACGGCCAGGCCGCGCAAGCCTGGATGATGGCCGGCGACCCGAACCGGGCCTTCGGCGCCGTCACCCTCGCCCTCACCCTCGCGCCGAACGACCCGGACCTGATGGTGGACCGCGCGGTGATCCAGGCCGCCCTCGCGCGCTATGGCGACGCGCTCGATGACCTCGACCGCGCGCTGGCGCTGGAGCCGGACCGCGCGGAAGCCATGGTGTTCCGCGCCGCCGCGCTGCGCCACCTGGACCGAACCACGGAAGCCATGAACACCGTGGAACGCGCGCTGGCCCTCTCGCCCGACAATGCCGAGGCCCTGCTGGAACGCGGCATCCTGCGGCAACTGCGCGGCGACGCCGCCGGCGCCCGGCAGGATTGGGAACGCGCCATCACCGTCGCCCCCGAAAGCATGGCCGCCAACCTCGCCGCGCAGAACATCGCGCTGAGCGAGGTCGGGCCAGCGGGGCGCTGAGGGCGGGGGCG
>JBHYDO010000262.1:0-6250 GCA_051860645.1 Roseococcus sp. | reverse complement strand
GGCGGTTCTTGGTGTAGTGGAAGACGATGTCGGGGTGGCTCGGTGCCACCGCGGTGCCGACGTGGTGCAGCGCCAGCGCCTGCGGGACGACGCGCGAACGCCAGCCGCGCCGCGCCAGTCGCAGCCCAAGGTCCGGCTCTTCATAGCCATAGAAGAAGCTGGTTTCGAACCCACCCGCCTCCAGCACGGGGGCCGCGCGCATCAGGACCGCGGCGGTATTGAGCCAGCCAACCTCGCAGGGGCCGGCGGCGGCGGACAGCGCCTCGCCCTCCAGCCGGTCCCAGCACAGGCCGAGCGGCCCGGTCTCGCCGCCATAGCTGTTCAGCGTGCCGGGCGCATGGGCGTAGACCAGCGGGCCCGCCACCTGCGCGATCCGTGCTTCCTCGGCCAGCGCGGCAAGGGCGGCGGCGAGCCAGCCAGGCGCGAGTTCCACATCGCTGTCCACCAGCGCCACCAACGCGCCCTCCCCCTCCGCCGCGAAGGCGCGGGCGAGGCCCAGGTTGCGCGCCACGGTGGGCCCCTCGGGCGCCTTCACATGGTGGGTTAGCGGCACGCCGAGCGCCGGGCGCAGCGCGGACAGCACCGCCGCGGTGTCGTCGGTCGAGGCGTTGTCCACCACCAGGATGGCAAGTTCGGCGGCGTCGCGCTGGGCGGCGATGGCCGCGAGCGTGCGCGGCAGGTCGCGCGCGCGGTTGAAACTCGGCACCACGAAGAGCACGCGCGGGCGCATCAGGCCAGCGCCCTGGAGGGTTTGGGCGCGGTGGCCAGCAAGGCCGCGACGAGTGCGAGCGTGTACCAGGAAGCGTCCCAGAACAGCGAGAAATCCACCATCTGCTGCATCATCTGCGCAACCAACCCGGCCCCCAGCCCCACGGAGATGCCTCGCACGCTGCCCTCGCGCGTCAGGGCGGCGCGCAATGCGCGCAGCAGGATGCAGCCCAGCAGGAAGAGCAGCGCGCAAAGGCCGAGCGTGCCGGTCTCGGCCAGGAACAGAAGATAGAGGTTGTGCACCGGGGCTGCGGAGCGGGCGCTGGTCTGCACCTGGAATCGCATGGAGTTCTCGATGTCGATCCGCAGCAGCGGCGGCAACAGGTCCAGCGCTGCGTCGAGGGAGTGATTCAACCCCACGCCGAACCACGGGCTGCGCTGCCAGATGTCGAGCGCGACCTCGTTGTAGACCTGGCGGAAGCTGACCGAGGCACCGAAATCCCCGGTGAGCCGTTCGAGGATCTGGTCAAGGAAGGGCAGCAAGGCCAGCAGAAGCGCGCACACTGCGATCAGTCCCAGCCCCACGGCCTGGCGCAGCGGCATCGAGCGCGCCACGACCGCGGCCACGCCCACCAAGGCGAAGGCGACCAGCACGAAGACCGATGGCGCGCGCGACTTCGAGGCGAAGATGCCGGCGAAGCCCGCCAGCGCCACCACCAGCCCCAGGGCGCGAAGCCAGGGGTTGCGCGCGAACAGTGCGAGGCCAAGGGCCGCCGGCACGAGCAGGAGCAGCCAGGGCGCATAGAAATTCGGATGCGCCAGCGTCCCGCGCGCCCGGTTGTCGGTCAGGCCGCGCAGTTCCTCCGGCGTGCTGCCGACGCCGAACAGCGAGAGCAGGCCGGAATCGCTGCCGGTCAGCACCTGCAGCACGCCCAGCCCCGCCTGTATCAGGATCGCGAAGCCGAGCGTGGCCACCGCGGTGAACCACAGCGAGGGCGTGAGGTTGCGCTCCAGCCACCAGAGCAGCAGGGCGAACTTCACGACGCGGTTGTAGTCCGCCATCGCCCAGTCCGGGTTGTTCGAGATCAGCAGCGACAGCCCCGCCACAACCAGGAGCGGCATGATGGGGAGCGCCGGCAGCCTCACCACGCCGAGAACCTCGGGCCGGGGGACGGGCCGGTGCAGGGCGCGTTCGGCGAGCGACACCGCGAAGAGGCCCAGCATGGGGATGTCCGCGAGCACCCAGAACAGCGCCTGCGGGCCCTCGACGCCATTGACCCAGGACAGGGTGAAATACTGTCGGTTGTAGGTCAGTGCGATGATGGTGGCCGCCAGCAGCAGTTCCTTGGGCCGGCGGGACAGCACGGCCAGGACGAGGCCGCCGATCGCCGCCATGAGCAGCACCAGCGTCTTGAGCCCCGCGCCGGCCAGCACGCTGACGAGGCCAAGACCAACCAGCGCCACCAGCAGGAGCCCGAGCCCCGCAGGGATGGCGCGGGCCAGCGCGGCACTCACCGGCGCAGTTCCTCGAAGCGCAGAAGTGCCACCGAGTGCGGCGGCACGCGCACCCGGCCGACCGGCCTGCCGCCCACCGTCTCGAGCGCGACCTCGGCCGGCACGATCCGCACCTCGTCGGGCGCACCTTCGCGCATGCGGCCGTGCGGGCCGCTGCCCGCCTGGGCGGCCCAGCGCAGTCCCGGGATCACCGGCAGGGCCGCGCCGCTGTGGGCGTCCATCGCCGGGCCGGTCAGCACCTCGGCGGCGGCGCGGCCTGCCCCGCCGAGCCCCTCCAGCACCACCTCGAAGTATGCCGCGGCGCGCGGGTGGCGGTTGATCAGCAGCACGGTCGCCGCGCGCCCGTCCTCGGCGGCACTCGCCATGCCGGCGGCGTAGGGCACGCCGCGCTCGCCCGCCACATGTCCGATGGTGGGGCTTGTATAGGTCGGCCCCTCCACAGCGCTGCCGAGCAGCCAGGGCTCCATGCCGCGCGACACCATGCCGAAGGCCATTGCGGGCGGCGTCGTGATCCAGCCCGAGCCGTGCCGCCGCAGCCAGCCCATGAAGGAGGCCTCGTTCAGCTTGAAGAAGTGCGCCACGTCCGTGTGCGGGTCCTGCGCCATGACGCGCAGTACATCCGCCACGAAGACGGCCGAGCCCAAGGTCTTGGAATGGTCGATCCAGGGGTTCGCCGGGTCCACCGCGAAGAGCGGCCCCCATTCCGTGACGCCGAGCCGGATCCGCGCGGCATGGTCGGGCGCGAAGCGGACGATCTCGGCCGCCGTGTCGCGCAGGTTGCGCGCCATCTGCTCGGGGAAGGCCAGCAGCGCGGCATAGACGCGCTCGATGTCGCGCGCGCCAGTGTCGGTCAGCAGCGGCGCGTAGCCGTTGTGCACGGCGAAGACGTCCATGACGTGGCCCGCGCGCCGCAGCACCACCTCGTTCCAGTTGGGGAAGGCGTTGAGCTGATAGCGGCCGAAATTGCGCAGCCCGATGCCGGCGATGCGGATGTCGGGATCCACCGCGCGCATGGCCGCGGCGTATTCCACCAGACGCTCGGCATAGCGTTCGGGCGGCATGTGCGCGCCCGCGAGGTCGCCTGCCAGGTAGGATTCGTTGCCGACCTCCCACAGCGGCACCTGGCGGTGCCGCCCCCCCTCCCCGTTCACATGCCGCACCCAACCCGCAGCCAGCGCCGCATCGCCCGTGCCCATGTTGGCCGAGAGGAAGAGCCGCGCATTCAGCGCCGCGGCCAGTTCCAGCGCCTCCGCCGTGCCGAAGCGGTTGGCATGGGTTTCGGTGTCGCCGGGCACGTTGGGCACGGCGCGGCGCGCGGCGCGCGGGCCCACGCCGAGGCGCCAGTCATAGGCATCGCCCCAGACGCCGCCCGGGAAGCGGATGCTGTCCAGCCGCAACTCCCGCGCCAGCGCGACGAGCTGCGGGTCGAGCCGGTCGCGCGCGCGGTCCCACAGGCCGTTGGCATCGCGGATCACCTCGATGTTCGCGCCAAACAGGCCGCGTGGGATGCGCCGGCCCACCTCCTGGGTGCGCACCGTGAGCCGAACCGCGATGTCGGGCGCGCGCGCGGTGGCCGGCGGCGGGGAGGCGGCCGCAGCCGGACCCGCCCGCACCTCGACCTGCGCGAAGCGGGCGACGCCGGAGGTGCCCTCCGCGGCGAGGAACAGGATCAGCTGCGTGATCGCCGCGTCGTCGGGCAGGCGGAAGGTTTCGCTCAGCACGGTGGGCGTGGCGGGTTCAGCCGCGCGCAGGAAGCTGCTGGCGGCGGCGCGACCGTCGCGGCGCAGCGCGACCAGGCCCAGCACCGCCGCGGCGCCGCCCTCGCCGCCCAGCGCGGCGCTCACCGTGATGTCGCGTCCGCGCAGCCCCGTCGCGGGCAGGACCTGGCCCAGCGCCAGCGGGCGGGGCCCCGGCGTGTTGCGGGCGTTGGGGCGGAGTTCCAGAACCGGCCTCCGGGGCCCCGGCAGGATGGCGCCCGGCACCACGGCGATGGCACCCTTCGCGCGCGCATCGGCATCGACCGACCATCCGGCCGGCGGGTCGCCACCCTGGGTGAAGTCCCCGTTCACGGGCAGGGCCATCGCCATTCCGCTCCAGGACAGGCCGACCACAAGGCCGAGCGCCAGCGCGGCGCGGCGCCGCCACGACGCCGCCATCAGCCGCAGCCCGCCCATGACCGTGCTGTCCACCGCCTCGGCGCGCCACAGGCCGACCGCACCCAGCGCCGCGGCGGCCGCCCCGCCCAGGACGGTGGCGAGGGCTGCACCCGGCATGCCGAAGTTCGGCACCAGCAGCAGGGCGGCGGCGATGTTGACCGCCAACGCCGTCAGCATCACGCGGGCCAGCAGGGCGTTGCGCCCGGCCAGCAGCAGCACGGCACCCGCCGGCCCGAGCACCGCGACCACGACCTGCCCCATGACCAGCAGGCCGAGCGAAGGGGCCGCGATGTCGAAGCCCTCGCCGAACAGCCGCAGGGCGGGTTCGCCCAACAGCAGAAGGACGCCGCCGCACAGGAGGGCGATGAACGAGCCCGCGCCTGCCGAGGCGGCACAGCGCCGGCGCAGGGCTTCGGTGTCGCGCAGCGCCATGGCGGCTGCGATGCGCGGCGCCAACACCGCGCCCACCGCGCTGACGGCGAAGGTGATCGTGATGGCAAGGCGTGAGGCCGCGGCATAGGCACCCACCTCCTCGGCCGGGCGCCAGAGGCTCAGCACAAGCAGGTCCGTGCGTTCCATTAGTGCCACCACGCCGGCCGTGCCCATGAAGGCGAGGCCGGTCGCGAACCAGGCGCGGCCCTGCGAGGTGTCGCGCGGGCCGCGAAGCGGCGCGGGGACGGCCCGGTGCAGCGTGACGCCGAGCACCAGCAGCGACACTCCGGTGCCTGCCGCCATCGCGAACATGGCCGCGCCCACCGAGGGCTCCACCACCAGCCAGGCCAGGCCCAGCAGCGCGACGGTGACGAGCGAGCGCGCGCAATTGCCCAGGAACTCGGCCAGAGCGGCGCGGCCGAGGCCCTGCATCAGTGCCTGCGCACCACCCGACAGGGTCAGCAGCCCGCCCAGCGCCGCGCCGGCCAGGATGGAGGAGGTGGAAATCTCCCCCGGGGCGATGGCGGGAAGCAGCAGGATCAGTGAAAGAACGCCGATGGCCGCGCCGGCCGCGAGGGCCAGGCCGCACAGGCGCAGAAAGCCCCGCCAGGCCGGCCAGTCGGCGGTGGCGGCATAGCCCGGCAGGAAGCGGATGGAGGCGAAGGGCAGCCCGCCGCCTGCGACGACTCCCACCAGCACGGCCGCGGCCAGCACGGCCGAGAAGGTGCCGAATTCGGCGACGCCCAGCCAGCGCGCCGCGAGGAGCTGGCTGGCCAGCATCGCGACAGCACCACCCGCCTTGGCCAGGAAGGTGAGCGCGATTCCCAGCAGGAGGCGGGGCGAGGGCGCGCGCTGCGCGGCAGGTTCCGTATTCGGCAAGGCCCTTGCACCTCCATCATCACTCCACCCGCACCAATCCGCCCGGGCTGGCCATCGGCCACAGGGCTGCCCGAAGGCGGGAGCCTGGACCACCGCAGGTATCGGTATCCAAAACGAGTGCGATAGGCCACCCCGTCGCGTTCTTACGTTGCGGCGCGGCGCGGCAAACGACAACTGTGAGACAATGTTCAGGAAATTTCCGCCGTATCCCAAATTAAGGTACTGGTAACAAATTTAGGACGGGTGTAGGGAGGGGTTAACACGTGCTCGTGTCGTAAGGTAACCTACAGCCTTGCGGGCGGGTGCCGTTGCGTTCGAGGGGATGAGCGTCTTGGACATTCCGATCAGTCTCGACAACACCGACGCGACACCAGCGGATGGCATGGTCAAGAGTCCAGCCGAGGGCAGGGCCGGTGGTGCACACCCCTCCCCCGGCCTCGGCGCAACCGCAGGCTTGGCCTCTTCCGCGTTGGCGGTTCCCGATTTCCTCCCGCCGCTGCTGTTCCTGGGCGACACAGCGGCGGTGGTGACCGCCGTGGCCGCCGCAGAACTGCTGTTCG
>JBHYDO010000261.1:0-6278 GCA_051860645.1 Roseococcus sp. | reverse complement strand
CGCCCCGAGGGCCTGCGCTGGGCCGAGGGCGCGGCGAACCTGCAGAACCAGGCCCAGGGCGGGCTGGCCGCGCTGGAGGCGATGGCCGGGGGCGAGCACCTCTGCCTGGGGCGGCTCACCCAGGCGGATGTGACGGCGGTGGTGGCGCTCGACTTCGCGGCCAAGGTGCTGCCCGCCATGGTCGAGGGCCGCTACCCCGGCCTGCAAGGCCTCGCCAGCCGGCTGAACGCCGACGCGCGGGTGGGGGGCACGGCCTTCAAGGCCTGACCTTTCGGGACCGGCTGCGCCTTCACATTTCCTTCACGCCGTGCCGGCCATGGTGCCGGCGCGGCCAGAAGGCGCTGTCTCCCGTGTTCAAAAAGAATGCATGTTGCGTTGCAACAAAAAGGTCTTGATCCCTGTCCTGATGCGCCCATACTGATCTGCATACGGGAGAATTCGCTGCACGGCCCTTTCACGCACGGCCCCCTGTCCCGGGGGCCGCGCACTGGAACAACGAGGGTCAGATGCAACGTCGTCACTTGCTTGCCACCGCCGCCGGCCTGCTCCTGCCGGCCCCGGCGCTGCTCACCGCCCGCCCCGCCGGCGCCGCCCAGCGCCTGGCCGAACCCGAGCCGGTGGATGTGGAACTCGTCCTCGCCGTGGACGTCTCCCGTTCGGTGGACGCGGTCGAGCAGGAGGTGCAGTTCACCGGCTATTCGGACGCCTTCCGCGACCCACGCCTGATCGAGGCCATGATGCGCGGCCCCATCGGCAGCATCGCCGTCACCCTCTTCACCTGGTCGGACTGGAACATCCAGGAGCACCTGGTGCCCTGGATGAAGCTGGACAGTCCCGCCTCGGCGGAGCGCTTCGCCCAGGCGCTGGATGCGGCCCCCCGGCGCACCCACCTCTACACCTCCATCTCGGCCGCCATCGACTATGCCTCCGGCCTGTTCGGCCGGGGCTATGAGGGCACGCGCCGCGTGGTGGACATCTCGGGCGACGGCATCAACAACTCTGGCCGGGAGGTGGCCGATGCCCGGCAGGAGGCGCTGGAGAAGGGCATCGTTCTGAACGGCCTCGCCGTGGTGGACCGCTCGCCGGCGCCGCCCGGCCTCATGCCCGCGCAGCCGCTCGACGAGTATTTCCACGAAAGGGTCATCGGCGGCCCTGGCGCCTTCCTGATGGTGGCCGAGGGGTTCGGCAGCTTCGGCCAGGCGGTGCGCCGCAAGATCATCCGCGAAATCGCCGCCGCGCCGCCACCCGGCCCGCGGCTGGAGCGCGCCTATGGGTGAGCAGCGGCCCCGCTGAGCCCCAGCAGGCGCCGCAACTCCGGCGCCGGCGCGGCCAGTTCGGCCAGGGTGGTCTCGTCCAGCACGGCCAGGAAGGCCGCCTGGGCCGCGTGCAGGCGATGCTTCAGCCGACATGCTGCGAGGAGGGCGCAGCGTCCGTCCGCGAAGCAGGGCACGAGGTCCATGTCCGGCTCCATCCGCCGCACCACCTCGCCCACAGTGATCTCCGCAGGCGCCCGCGCGAGGCTGAGCCCGCCGCCCCGCCCGCGCAGCGTCCGCAACATCCCGGCCTGGCCCAGGAGATGCGCCACCTTCATCAGGTGGTTTTCCGACACGTCATAGGCCGCCCATGCGGCAAGGCTCTGCCGCTTCTGGTCGTCGCTGATGCGGCGCAGCGGCGCCTATCATGGAGACCCTTACAGCGCCCATCTGCGCCTGCCGGGCCTGACCGCCGACATGTTCGCCCATTGGCTGCACCTGTTCGGCGCCAACTGTGCCGCGCGACTCGCGCCCGACCTGGCCGCCGCCTTCATCGCGCGCGCGGAGCGCGTGGCGCGCAGCCTGCGCATGGGGATCTTCGAGCGCCGCGCCTGAGGCCACGGCGGCCTTGCTTGCCGCGGCGGGGCGTTCGGCCCATCCTTCGGCGCCGCGAGCCACGGAGACATGATGTCCGCCACCATACGCCTGCACACCTGGCCCACGCCGAACGGGCACAAGGTCCATATCCTGCTGGAAGAACTCGGCCTGCCCTATGAAGTGGTTCCGGTGAACATTGGCGCGGGCGAGCAGTTTCGCCCGGAATTCCTCGCCCTCACCCCCAACCATCGCATCCCCGCCATGGAGGATGCCGAAGGACCGGAGGGGGCGCCCATCGCGCTCTTCGAGAGTGCCGCCATCATGATCTACCTGGCCGAGAAGACGGGCAGCGCCCTGCTGCCGGCCACCGGCGCGGCGCGCCACATCTGCCTGCAATGGCTGATGTTCCAGATGGGCGGCGTGGGCCCGATGTTCGGCCAGTACGGCCATTTCGCGACCTACGCGCCCGAGAAGATTCCCTACGCCATCACCCGCTACACCAACGAGGTGCAGCGCCTGCACCGCGTGCTGGACAAGCGGTTGTCGCAGGCCGAATACCTGGGCGGCGCCGACTACACCCTGGCCGACATCGCGACCTTCCCCTGGATCCGCATGCCCGAGCGCCGGGGGATTGATCTGGCGCAATTCCCGAACGTGAAGCGGTGGCACGATGCCATCGCCGCCCGCCCCGCCGTCCAGCGCGGGGTGCAGGTGCTGGCCGACCGGCAGCGCAAGGGCGACATGACCGACAAGGAACGCGAGAACATGTTCGGCGCCACACAGTTCCAGGCCCGGTAGCCCATGGCCGAGATCGACCACATCGTCATCGGCGCCCGCACCCTGGCCGAGGGGGCCGCCTTCGTGGAGCGTCTGCTGGGTGCCAAGCCCCAGCCTGGCGGGCGGCATGAGGGCGCGGGGACGCACAACATGCTGCTGGGCCTCGGTCCTGACTGCTATCTTGAAGTGATTGCGCCCGACCCCGACCAGCCCGAGCCGCCCCACCCGCGTCTGTTCGACCTGGACGATGCGGCCACGCGCACCATGCTCGAATCCGAGCCGCGGCTGCTGAGCTGGGTGGCGCGCACCGCGGCCATGGACGCCGTGATGGGCCGCCTCGGCCCTCGCGGCGGCGAGGTGCGGGAGATGCAGCGGGGCGACCTGCACTGGCGCATGGCCATCCCGCCACAGCGGCAGGATATGGACAACCTCATTCCCGCGCTCATCGAGTGGAAGGGCGAGCGCGCCGGCAAGCGCCTGCGCGACAGCCATTTCCGCCTGCTGAACCTGGAAGCCGAGCATCCGGAGGCCGAGCAGTTGCGCGCGGCGCTGGGCGAGCGCGGGCTGGGCGATGCGATGCTGGTGAAGCGGGGCACGCATCCCCGCCTGATCGCGCGGCTGCGTGGGCCCGATGGGGCGGAAGTGGCGCTCACAAGCGGTTAAGTTGTCCAATGGGAGCACCCAACCACCCAGAGGTGCCGCAGGGCCGGCGGCTTGGCCCTCCCGGAAGCTGCGCGGCCATGCTATCGCAGCGCGATGGTAAGGCCTAACCCCTTGGCACGCTTCGGTGGAGCGGACGCGCAACCGGCCCCGGGGCACGAGGCCCCGGCGGGGGTTGCGCGCGGCCGCCTGTCAGGCCTTCCCCGGGCGGTAGCGCCAGACACTGGCGGGCGGGAAATTCAGCGGCGTCCAGGCCAGGCGCCGCGCCCCCAGCTGCAGCTTGCCGTAGGGCAGGGGCGAAGTGATGCAGTAGGTGTAGAGCAGGAAGCCGCGGCCCGGTGCCACGCTCTCCACCGCGTCCACGAAGGCCTGCTGGCGCTCCAGCGGCAGCAGCACCAGCGGGATGCCGCAGATGGCGGTGCCGATGCGGTCATGCATGTGGGCGGGCAGGGTGTTCTTCAGGTCGAAGGCATCGCCGCAGATCACATTCACCCCGGGCAGGCTCTCGCGCAGGAACTCCGCCATCTCGGGCACGATCTCGACCACGATCAGCTTGCTCGCCGGCACGCCGGCGGCCAGCAGCGCGCGGGAGATGACGCCGGTGCCGGCGCCCAGCTCCAGCACGTACTCCTCGGGGCCGCGCTCCACCGCGGCCGCGATGCGCTTGCACAGCGCCGGCGAGGACGGGATGATGGAACCCATCTGGAGCGGGTTGCGCAGCCAACGGCGGAAGAACAGGCTGGCGTTGGCGGTTTCGCCCGTCGCCGGATTGTCTTGATGGGCGGCCTGCTGAGGCCGTCCAGAGCTGTTGATGCCGGGGGTGATTTCAGACACGTGGCACTCCTGTCGTTTTGGCAGCCCGCTTCGGGCCCGGTTGACGGTCGTGGAGGTCGGCGATGACGGCCCGCATCCTCGCGGTGGACGACATCGCGACCAATCTGCGGCTGCTCGAAGCAAAGCTTCAGGCCGAGTATTACGAAGTCCTGTTGGCCTCCAGTGGTTCGGAGGCGTTGCAGGTCGCTTTCACACAATTGCCAGATGTTATTCTTCTAGATGTCATGATGCCAGGAATGGATGGCTATGAGGTCTGCCGTGCCCTGAAGGCCGATGCCCGGACCCAGCACATCCCCGTCGTCATGGTCACGGCCCTGACCGACAGCACCGAGCGGGTGCGGGGGCTGGAGGCCGGTGCCGACGATTTTCTCTCGAAACCCGTGGACAACGCGACGCTTTTCGCCCGGTTGCGTGCGCTGCTGCGGGTCAAGCAGGTGCAGGATGCATGGCGCCTGCGCTCCGACACCGCGCGCGAACTGGGGATCGACAACCCGACCCAGCCGGCCATTTCGGTGCAGGGCGCGCGCGCCCTCATCCTCAACGCCGATGCCGACGAGGCGCGTGGCGTGCGCGAAGCGCTGCTGGCCGATGACATGATCGTCTACATCGTGGCCACGGTGGACGAGGCCTTCCAGCGCCTCTCCAAGGGCGATGTGGACCTGGCGCTTCTGGCCCTGCCGGTGGATCCGGGCGAGGTGCTGCGCCTCGCCTCGCGCCTGCGCGCCCAGACCTCCACGCGCGACCTGCCTGTGATCCTGCTCGCCGACTCGCACCAGAAGACCGAGGTGCTGCGCGGCTTCGACCTCGGCGCCAACGACCATTCCTTCCGCCCCATCGACCCGAACGAGTTGCGCGCCCGCGCCCGCAACCAGGTGCGCCGCAAGCGCTACCAGGAGAGGCTGCGCGCCGACCTCGATCGCTCGCTGGAAATGGCGGTGACCGACCAACTCACCGGGCTGCGCAATCGCCGCTACGTCCGCCGCCACCTGGACAGCCTGCTGCGCACCGAGTCCGCGGCCGTGCTCATCCTCGACATCGACAAGTTCAAGGCGATCAACGACACCTTCGGCCACAATGTGGGCGACGCCGCCCTGCGCGAGGTGGCCGAGCGGCTGCGCGAGCAGGTGCGCGCGGTGGATGTGGTGGCCCGCTATGGCGGCGAGGAATTCCTGGCCGTGCTGGCCGGCGCGCAGACCAACTCGGCGATGCTGGTGGCCGAGCGGCTGCGCGAGGCGGTCTCGGCCGAGCCCGTCACCTCCGAGGGCCACACCGTGCCCATCACCATCAGCATCGGCGTGGCGGTGGGAGACCCCGGCACCCCGGCGGACAAGCTGATCGGGGCGGCGGATGGCGCCCTCTACAGGGCCAAGCGGGACGGCCGCAACCGCGCCTACCTCGCCAGCGAGGAAGACGGCAAGGGCCACGGCTGAGCCTGCGCCTCCGCCCACAACAAAAACCTCGCGCCCGACGGGCGCGAGGTCACCAGCTTCCAGCGGCGAGGCGGGCCCCGGAAGGGGCCCTTCAGCTCACTTGATCTTGGCTTCGCGGAAGACGACGTGCTTGCGGGCGACGGGGTCGTACTTCTTCAGCTCCAGCTTGCCGGTGGCCGTGCGGGTGTTCTTCTTCGTCACGTAGAAGTAGCCGGTGTCGGCCGTGCTGGTCAGCTTGATGAGGATGGTGTTGGCCTTGGCCATGATCTTACTCTTTGCGCTCGAAACCGGGAAAGCGTGTATCTAACGACCGGGGGGCGGAGGTCAAGCCTTTGCGCGCCGCCGGCCCGACCGGATGGGTGCCGCCTTGCCGCCAAGCTGCAACTCGAACAGCAGGCTGCCGGTCTGGCCATTGGCCTCGCGAAGGCGGGCCTCGACGGGGTCGCCCAGCGCCAGCACCTGGCGGGTGTGCCGCCCGATCAGGCGCCGGTTGCCCTCTTCCACCACCCAAAAATCCTCCGGCAGGGCCTTCATGGGCACGAAGCCGGAGGCGCCGGTCTCGTCCAGCGTCACGAAGAGCCCGAAGGCATGGATGCCCGAGACGCGGGCGGCGAAGACCGCGCCCACGCGCTCGGCCAGGAAGGCGGCGAGGAAGCGGTCGGTCGCCTCGCGCTCGGCGGCGGCGGCGCGACGCTCGGTGGCGGTGATGTGCTCGGCGGTGTCGGGG
>JBHYDO010000260.1:0-6342 GCA_051860645.1 Roseococcus sp. | reverse complement strand
GGCCGTCAGCCCGACATAGACGCCGATCCATGCCGGATCGAGCTGGAGATCCACCAGGATGGCTGGGGCGATGATCGGCGGCAGGTTACGTCCCAGCGCCGCGAAGGTCTGCTGGAAGAACATGGCGCCGAGTGCGAGCAGGAGGAGGTTCGTCTGGGGGCCGCGGCGCATCCCTTGTTCCATCTGGCGCGCGCCGTGAGGCGTGCCGGCCCTGACGGCCGATTTGCAAGGGGGGAAGCATAGGGCGGCCGCCGCAGCAGCGCCAATTGGGCCTCGATCCAGGCCACCATCGCGGCCTAGGGGGGTGGGCTGGCGTAACCTTGCCGCATGCCCCTGCGTATCCAGAACGATGGACGCGCCGCGTTCCGACAGGCGAGGCCAGGCAGCGAAGGGGGCGACATCGATATGTCCGGTTTCACGGTTGCAAGGTCCGAACGGCGGCAGGCGGGAGACGCGTCATGCTGATGGACGCCGCCAGCTTTCCCATGGGATCGGCGGGCATGACCGCGGGGGCCTGCCCCCGCACCAAGTCCCTGCAACAGCTGGAAGGCGGTGCGGTGCTGGAGTTGGATGAAGCGGTCGAAACGCCGCGCACCCTCGACGTGAAGCCCCTGCAAACCGTCGTGCTGAAGGTGCTGGCGGCCGGCGCAGGCAGCAAGATCGAGGGCGGTGAGCTCGGCGTGATTTCGCTGCGGGCGGGCAGCGCGCCCATCGTGCTTACGCCCGGCAGCGTGGTCCGGATCTCGTTGCGCGGTCCCTGCCGGCTGCTGGCCATCGCCCTGCCGCCGAGCCTCATGGAAGAGGCCCAGCGGGCGGCCGGGGCCGGCACGGCGAGCCCCGCGGGCGTCGTGAAGGATCGCCTAGTGGATGGCATGCTGGGGGAACCGCGTCTGCTCAGCGGGCCCGGGTTGCCGGTCGACGATGCCGGTCCGGTTCGGCGGGTGATGAGGTTGCTAGCGGTCCGGCTTTGCACGATCGCGCCGCGGCCGCGCGGTGATGCCCTGCCAGCATGGCGCTTGCGCCGGCTGGAGCGCTATCTCGAAGATCACCTCGCTGAGCCCGTCAGCCTGGCTGACATGGCCCGCGTGGTCGGCCTCAGCCATTTCCACTTCGCCCGCTGCTTCAAGCTGACGCTGGGCGAAACGCCGCGCGAACACCTGCTGCGGCTGCGGGTGGAGCGTGCCTGCCTGCTCATGGCCGCCGGCGAGGTGCCACTGGCGGAGGTGGCCCAGGCGTCGGGTTTTCGCACCCAGGCGCATTTCAGCAACGTGTTTCGCCGCTTTGCTGGCATGTCGCCGCGCAACTGGCGAAGCATCACAGCCGGCCAACGCGGTCTTGCGCCATGATTGTGCTGCCGGTGCGGCCAAGGGATGGAGCAGGGGGTGGTGGTGGAGCCAGGCGGAATCGAACCGCCGACCTCTTGAATGCCATTCAAGCGCTCTACCAACTGAGCTATGGCCCCGCTGGGGTGGGCCGGGCTATAGCCGCACTGCAAACACCCCGCAAGCCCACCCCCGCCCTTTCCTGCAAGCCCCCCCGCGGGTAGCTTGCGGCCCTTCGATGTTGAGGATGAGGCACGATGCGAAAGGTCTACCCCGACGCGACGGCGGCGCTTGCCGGCCTGTTACGCGATGACATGGTGATCCATTCCGGCGGCTTCGGGCTGTGCGGTATCCCTGACATTCTGATCGACGCCATCCGCGACTCGGGCGTGAAGGGACTGACGGTCGTGTCCAACAATTGCGGCATTGACGATATCGGCCTGGGCAGGCTGCTGCGCACCCGCCAGATCCAGAAGATGATCGCGAGCTATGTCGGCGAGAATGCCGAGTTCGCGCGCCAGTTCCTGGCCGGCGAACTCGAGATCGAGTTCAACCCGCAGGGCACCCTGGCCGAGCGCATCCGCGCCGGCGGCGCCGGCATCCCGGCCTTCTACACCAAGACCGGCGTCGGCACGGCCGTGGCCGAAGGCAAGCCCACCGCGGAATTCGACGGCGAGACCTATGTGATGGAGCGCGGCATCATGGCCGACCTGGCGCTCGTGCATGCATGGAAGGGCGACACCGAGGGCAACCTCGTCTATCGCCGCACCGCGCGGAACTTCAATCCGATGATGGCGACCGCGGCGCGGATGACGGTGGCGCAGGTGGAGCACCTGGTGCCGGTGGGCGAGATCGACCCCGACCACATCGTGACGCCCGGCATCTTCGTGAAGCGCATGATCCAGCTGCCGCCTGGCTATCAGAAGCGTATCGAAAACCGCACTGTCCGCCCCCGCGAAGTGGCCTGAGGAAAGGAGACGACCATGCCCTGGACCCGCGACCAGATGGCCGCCCGCGCCGCCCGTGAGCTGGAGGATGGCTTCTACGTCAACCTCGGCATCGGCATCCCGACGCTGGTGGCGAACCACATTCCCGCTGGCATCTCCGTCCAGCTGCAAAGCGAGAACGGCATGCTGGGCATCGGCCCCTTCCCGGAGGAGGGGACCGAGGATCCGGACATCATCAACGCTGGCAAGCAGACGGTCTCGATGCTGCCCAGCACCAGCATCTTCAGCAGCGCCGACAGCTTCGCCATGATCCGCGGCGGGCACATCGACCTGTCCATCCTCGGCGCGCTGCAGGTGGCCGCCAATGGCGACCTCGCGAACTGGATGATCCCGGGCAAGATGGTGAAGGGGATGGGCGGGGCCATGGACCTCGTCGCCGGCGTCAAGCGTGTGATCGTGCTGATGGAGCACACCGCCGGCGGCAAGCCGAAGCTGCTGCGCGAATGCGCCCTGCCGCTGACCGGGCGGCGCGTGGTGGACATGGTGGTGACGGACATGGCCGTGTTTTCTCTGGCCCGCCGCGGCCCCACGGATCTGCGTTTGGTGGAGTTGGCCCCGGGCGTCACGCTCGACGAACTGCGCGCCGCAACCGAGGCGGAGTTCACGGTGGCGTTCGAACACGCCTGAACGGCCGGGCCCTGGCTGTGCGCCAGGGCCCAACCCGCCTCAGTACATGTGCTGCCCGCCGTTGATGGACAGGGTGCTGCCCGTGATGAAATCGGCGTCGTCGGCGGTGAGGAACACCACGCCCCGCGCGATGTCATCGGCCGTGCCGAGCCGCCCGCGAGGGATGCGCGCGATGATCTTCTCCAGCACGTCGGCCGGCACGGCGCGGACCATCTCCGTGTCCACATAGCCGGGCGCGATGGCGTTCACCGTGATCTGCGCGCGCGCGCCTTCCTGCGCCAGCGCCTTGGTGAAGCCGTGGATGCCCGACTTGGCGGCGGCGTAGTTCACCTGGCCCAACTGCCCAGCCTGCCCATTGATGGAGCCGATGTTCACGATGCGCCCGAACTTGCGCGCATTCATCCCGTCCCACACCGCCTTGCACATGTTGAAGCAGGAGCCGAGGTTGGTATCGATCACCGCATCCCACATCTCGCGCGTCTGCTTGCGCAGCATGGCGTCGCGGGTGATGCCGGCGTTGTTCACCAGAATTTCCACCGGGCCGTGTTCGGCCTCCATCTTCTTCACAGCCTCCACGCAAGCGTCGAAGTCGCTCACGTCGAACTTCACGGCCGGGATGCCGGTCTCGGTCACGAAGCCCTTCGCGGCCTCGTCGTTCCCGCCATAGGTCGCGACCACCGTGCGGCCAGCGGCGAGAAGCCCCCGGCTGATCGCGGCTCCAATGCCGCGGGTGCCTCCCGTTACCACCGCCAGACGTGCCATCTCGTGTCTCCCCTTCGCGCCCTGTCGCGCCTCGCCAAAACCCGCCCGCCGCGCCTCGTTTGCCGGGTGCGCGCGGACAGGCGATGCCATGCTATACGCGACGACACTGGGGCGACACGGAATTTCGACAGCGCCGGGCCGCCGCCCGCTACTTCTGGCGAAGCTGGAACAGCGCCTGTTGTCCGAACAGGTTCGCCAACCGCACCGATCTCCGCCAGGGCGCCTTCAGCCCGCGCTCATCCACCGCAAGCCACCGCTCCACCACATACCCCTCCATCTCTGCCAGGGCGAAGAAGTCCAGGATGGTGCAGGGATGGATGTTCGGCGTTTCGTACCAGGCGCGCGACCAGGTCTCCGTGTTGGGCATGCGACCATCGCGCAGCAGGCGCAGCCGCACCTCCCAGTGGCCGAAGTTGGGAAAGCTCACGATGGCGTGACGGCCGATGCGCAGCATTTGGCGCAGCACCTCGCGCGGGCGTTCCACCGCCTGCAGGGTGCGGCTGAGCACCACGAAGTCGAAGGCGTCGTCCGGATAGAAGGCGAGGTCGGTGTCGGCATCGCCATGGATCACGGCCAGGCCGTTGGCAACGGCCTCGGTGGCCGCCTTCATGTCGATCTCGATGCCCCGCGCATCCACGCCCTTCTCGGTGGCCAGGTGCGCCATCAGCGCGCCGTCGCCGCAGCCGATGTCGAGCACGCGCGCACGCTCGGGGATCATCTCCGCGATGAGCCGGAGGTCGAGCCGCATGTTCTTCGCGACATACTGGATGGGATAGGTGGCCGGCATGGCGCGCATCAGGGCTGGCCTGGCCAGAGGTCGCCCTCGGTCCAGCCCAGGGCGGCGAACTCCGCCGCGCGAAGGGGCGCCTCCGCCACGCTGTAGAACTCATCCAGCTGCGGCGGCCGTACGGAGGTGCCCGCCAGCATCGCATGCGCCTGGCCACGATGATGGAGCTGGTGCTGGAAGATGTGCAGCAGGAGGCGGTCGGTGCGCTCGGTCTGCACGCGGTGGCCGCGATGCACGCGGATGATGCGCTCCATGTCGCCGTCGGCCAGCGTCGCACACCAGGCCACCAGGCGACGGTCCACCTCGGCCTGGGTGGCCAGCAGCGCGGCGGGGGTGGCGCAGGGCTCCGGATCGTTCCAGGCGGCGGGGCCGAGCGTGCCGCCCTCCAGCGCATCCACATAGAAGCGATCCACCACGAGGATGTGGTTCAGGGTGGCGCGGATCGACGGGAAGAACCCGGTGCGCGGCGCCTCGAACTCCGCCTGCGCCAAGCCCAGGCAGGCCCGCAGCAGCCGGTGGTTCGCCCAGGCGTTGTTGCGTGCCTGGGCGTGCAAAAGCAGGGCTGCGCTCACAGCCCATGCTCCCGCGCCGCGCCGGCGATGAAACCGCCCAGCGCGCGGTGGAAGTCGGGTTCGTCCAGCAGGAAGGCGTCGTGCCCCTTGTCGGTCGTGATCTCGATGAAGCTGACGCGCGCGGCCGCGGTGTTGAGCGCGCGGACCAGGGCGCGGCTCTCGGAGGTGGGAAACAGCCAGTCTGAGGAGAAGGACGCCACGAAGAAGCGCGTCGGCGTGCCGGCAAAGGCCTTGGCAAGGCCGCCATGCTCCGTCGCCAGGTCGAAGTAGTCCATGGCGCGGGTGATGGTGAGGTAGCTGTTCGCGTCGAAGCGGCGCACGAAGGTGCTGCCCTGGTGGCGCAGGTAGCTCTGCACCTGGAACACGTCCTCGAGGAAGGTCAGCGCCGAGCCGCCCTGCAGCTCCCGGCCGAACTTCCGGGTCAGCGCCGCCTCGCTCAGATAGGTGATATGCGCCACCATCCGCGCGACCGACAGCCCGCGCTCCGGCACGCCCCCGGCCTCCCAGTAGCGCCCGCCCATCCAGTCGGGGTCCGACTGGATGGCGGCCCGGCCCACCTCATGAAAGGCGATGTTCTGCGCCGAATGATGCGTGGCGCAGGCGATGGGCGCGGCGGCGAAGACGCTCTCGGGGAAGGTCGCGGCCCATTCCAGCACCTGCATCCCACCCATCGAGCCGCCGATCACAGCCAGCAGCCGCCCGATGCCAAGATGGTCCGTCAGCATCTTCTGGGCGCGGACCATGTCGCGGATGGTGATGGAGGGGAAATCCGTGCCCCATGGCCGGCCGAGGCCATTGCCCTCCGCGTCGGTCATATCCTCGCGCGGGCCGGTGCTGCCCATGCAGCCGCCCAGCACATTGGCGCAGATGACGAAGAAGCGGTCGGTGTCCACGGGCAACCCAGGCCCGACCAGGTTGGACCACCAGCCGGGCTTGCCGGTGGTGGGGTGGGGCTCGGCCACATACTGGTCCCCGGTGAGGGCGTGGCAGACGAGGACGGCATTGCTGCGGTCTGCGTTCAGCCTGCCATAGCTGCGCCACGCGACATGGAGGGGGCGGATGAGCGTGCCGGAATCCAGCCTCAGCCCATCGCGCAACACCGTGCGCTGGTGCTCCACTGCCGGGAGGGGGGTGGTTTGGTTCATTCGCCGACAGAGATAAGGCCTGCGTTGCACCGGGGCAACTTGGCGAGGCGGGGGGGGGGGGGGGGGGGGGGGGGGGGGGGGGGGGGGGGGGGGGGGGGGGGGGGGGGGGGGGGGGGGGGG
>JBHYDO010000259.1:0-6362 GCA_051860645.1 Roseococcus sp. | reverse complement strand
GGCCATGCCCCTCCCTCCAAACCCAATCGAAGTGAACGGGTCCAGGGGCCCACTGGCCCCTGGCGGGTGGGTCCGGGAGGGCAGCGCCCTCCCGCAGCGCCACCCGTCCCACCCTCATCATCCCCAGGGAGATGCTCTGCCATGAATGCCATCACGCCGCGTGAGCCGGATGACTTGAATGCGATGCCGGACGAGGCGTTTCGCCTCCACATCCGCGCCTGGATCGAGGCGAATTATCCGGCCGAATTGCGCAATCCGGAAAAGCGGCTGCACTGGGAGGAGAACAAGGTCTGGTACTTCAAGCTGGCCGAGAAGGGCTGGCTGTGTCCGGGCTGGCCGCGGGAATATGGCGGGCTGGGGCTGTCCTCGCCCAAGCAGATCATCTTCACCGAGGAGCTCGAGCGCTGGGGCTGCGCCCGCTGCAACGACCACGGCATCATCATGCTGGGGCCTTTGGTGATCAAGTATGGCACCGAGGCGCAGAAGCAGCATTTCCTGCCGAAGATCTTGAGCGGCGAGCACATCTGGTGCCAGGGCTATTCCGAGCCCAACAGCGGGTCCGATCTCGCCAGCCTGCGGACCGAGGCCGTGGACATGGGCGACCATTATGTCGTCAACGGCCAGAAGACCTGGACCACGCTCGCGCAGGACGCGAACTGGGTGTTCCTGCTGGTCCGCACCGACAAGACGGCCAAGAAGCAGCAGGGGATTTCCTTCCTGCTGGTGGACATGAACACGCCCGGCATCACGGTGCGGCCCATCATCAACCTCGAAATGCATGACGAGTTCTGCGAGGTCTTCTTCGACAATGTGAAGGTGCCGAAGGAGAACCTGGTCGGCGAGCTGAACAAGGGCTGGGACATGGCCAAGGCCCTGCTCAGCTTCGAGCGCATCTATCTGGGCTCCCCCCGCCAGAGCGCCTATGCGCTGACGCGGCTGCGGCAGCTGGCCGAGCGGATGGGCAGCGCAGAGGACCCGCTGTTTGCCGACCGCTACAGCCGCCACCGCACCGACCTCGAGGACCTCAAGGCGCTGTATTCGCGCTATGTCGAGGTGCTGAAGCAGGGCCGCCCGCTGGGGGCCGATGTGTCGCAGCTCAAGATCGTGCAGTCGGAATTGTTCCAGCGCATCACCGAGACGGCGCTGGAAGTGGCGGGCGAAAATGCCGGCCTCTTCGGGCCGATGGAGGGCAACCGCAACCTCAACCCCGGCGCGCTCTACATCCAGGCGCGGCCCACCACGATCTATGGCGGCACCAACGAAATCCAGCGCAACATCATCAGCAAGAACGTGCTGGATTTGCCCGGATGAGCCAGCGCGAGGAATTCCACAACCTGCACGACACCGCCGCCGGCCTGTTCCGCGAACTGGCGCCGGGTGTCACCACGCGCATCTTCGCGGGCGAGGGGGCGATGCTCTCCGTCGTCGAGATCGCGCCAGGCGCCGAGGGCGTCCTGCACCACCACCCGGAGGAGCAATGGGGCGTGCTGCTGGAAGGCAGCGCCATCCGCTTCCAGGGCGAGGAGGCCATCGAGGTGACGAAGGGCGACTTCTGGCGCACCCCCGGCGGCGTGCCGCACACCATGCGGGCCGGGCCGGAGGGCTGCCGCGTGCTGGACATCTTCAGCCCGCCGCGGCCGGAGTATCGGAAGGCCGGCAAGGGCTTCGGCTGATTGACGCCCACCGCCACCCGGCGATGATGCCGCCCATCGAATCACGGGGGCGGCGATGAGCGGGATGTGGGGCTGGACGGCCAGCGAGACGGTGGCGGCCATCACGGCGCGCAAGGTCTCCGCGCGCGAGGTGGCGCAATCGGCACTGGCGCGGCTTGGGGCGATGAACCCCCATCTCAACGCCGTGGTCCAGACCATGCCCGAACAGGCGCTGCAAGCGGCGGACGCGGTGGACGCGGCGCTCGCGCGGGGCGAGGCGCCGGGCGTGCTGGCGGGCGTGCCCGTCACCATCAAGGTCAATGTGGACCAGGCCGGCTTCGCCACCACCAATGGCTTGCGCATGCAGGCCGGCCACCTGGCGCCGGAGGACAATCCGGTGGTGGCCAACATGAAGAAGGCGGGTGCCGTCATCATCGGGCGGACCAACACGCCGGCGTTTTCCGTGCGCTGGTTCTGCTCCAACCTCCTGCACGGTGCCACGTTCAACCCGCATGGCAGGCACATCACGCCCGGCGGTTCGTCCGGCGGGGCCGGCTCCGCGACGGCGGCGGGCATCGGCGCCATCGGGCATGGGACGGATATCGGCGGCTCGGTGCGGTATCCGGCCTATGCCTGCGGCATCCATGGGCTGCGGCCGACGCTGGGGCGCATCCCCGTCTGGAACCCCTCGCTGCCGGAGCGCGACATCGGCCCGCAGGTCATGTCGGTCAGCGGCCCGCTGGCGCGCAGCATCGCCGATGTGCGGCTGGGCCTGGCCGCCATGATGCTGCCCGATGGGCGCGACCCCTGGTATGTGCCCGTGCCCCTGGAAGGCCCCGAGGTGCCGAAGCGCGCCGCGCTCTGCGTGGCGCCGGAGGGGATGAAGGTGGACCCGGCCATCGAGGCCGCGCTGCGCGAATCGGCCCGGCGCCTGGCCGATGCCGGTTGGGTGGTGACGGAGGTGGACGACCTGCCGCCGCTGCGCGAACCCGCCCGGTTGCAGGCGCTGCTGTGGATGTCCATGCTGCCGCGCGGCGGCATGGCGGCGGTGGAGCAGGAGAATGAGCCGGCCTCGCTCGCCGTCTATCGCCACATGTCGCGCATGTCGCCGCCGCCGAGTCTCGCCGAATACCAGGACAGCCTGACCGCGCGGGCCGGCTTCGTGCGGCAATGGATGGTCTATTTCGAACGTTATCCGGTGGTGCTCATGCCGGTCTGCGGCGAACTCCCCTTCCCCAACGAGGACGACACCCAGGGCGCCGAACGCTTCGCCGAGATCATGGAGGCGCAGTTGCCGCAGGTGGGGCTGCCGCTGCTGGGCCTCCCCGGGCTGACCGTGACGACGGGCATGGCGGGCGACCGCCCCGTCGGCGTGCAACTGGTGGGCGCGCGCTACCGCGAGGACGTGCTGCTGGCGGCCGGCGAGGCCATCACCGGGGCGGGTGCGGCCATCGCCCCCATTGACCCGAAGTGGATCTGACCATGTGGCGCGCCCTTCCCCTGCTGCTGCTGGCCGGCTGCGTGGCGTCCGGCGGCGGCGTCGGCCCCCGCTGCGACGCGGTGCTGCGCGTGAGCAATGGTGCGGGGATGGCGGTGGAGCAGCTCTATGTCAGCGCCACCGGGCCGGCATCATGGGGGCGGGACATCCTGGCCCCGGACATCCTCCCGCCCGGCGGCACCGTCGAGACCCGCACGGGCGCCGAACCGCAGGCGGTGCGGGTGGTTTTCGTGGACGGCAGCGCCGTCGAGATGACGGGGCTGGAGGTCTGCGCCACCCCGGCCCTGCGGGTGGGGCCACGGAGCCTGCTGCCGGGGCGGTAGTGTCGGCCCTCCGCTGCCCGCGGCCCGCCCGAACGCCTCGTTGCAATTCGCGACGTGCTTTGCGGGCGCGGCCGCCCTCGTGCTGAAGGAGGGCGTCCGCTTGGACCTCGCGGCGTCAGACCTTGCGGGTGAGCGTCGGGATTTCCTCGCGCAGGCGGAAACGCAGGGCCGACCAGATGTGGTCCAGCGCCACCTGCGTCACCGGCAGCAGGCCCGCCTGGGTCAGTGGCTCCCAGCCATGGTCGCGGTCGAGGTCGGAGCGCACGGGGCCGGTCTTCTTCGGATAGGCGAACCAGAGACGACCGCCCACGCCGTAGAGGTCCAGCGCCCGGGCGGCCACGCGCGCCAAGGTGGCGCGGTCGCTCGCGAAGGCGAGGATCAACTCGGGCTCGGACGCGTTGGTGGCGGGCAGGCCGTGCTTGAACCCGGCGGGCGGGTCAATGACGGCGCAGACCATCCCGGGCTTGAATCCGAGCTTCCGAGGGATCGGAGCTTCTAGGGCAGTGTCAATCAACGTCACCCCGGTGGCATCCGCCACCGGCCCCCACTGTAAAGACCTCGCGCGGGTGGTGGCTGGTGGGCCCGCGCGTCCCTGAACCCAGGGAAACACGCCGGCGCCTTCGGCCGCTCGACCCCGACAGGCGCACGCGCCGCCGGCAGGGCCGCCGCCAACCCCCATGCCTCGCGGAAAAGCGGCGGCGGCGGTGGGGTGGACCCTCCATCCGACGCGGCGAACCCGGGGCCGACAAGCACCTGTCCGGGGCACCACGGCGCGGAGCGCGCGAGGATGGCCTGGTCAGGCCGGCTTGGCGACCATCAAGCGCCGATGGCAAACAAGTGACAGCCCCATGGACATAGACCTGTATGGGTGTCCGGATCAATTCCGGAACTGCACCCCTGCCCCCCGCTGGATGCAGGTGACCCCCGCTCCATCCGCGGAGGGCCGCGGCAAGGGCACAATCGCGTCCGTTTCTGACGCTTTCCCTCCATGGGCTTTCCCGCGGAAATCCAGGGTTCCCACCATGCCGCGGCTTGCTGGCGCGCGCGAAACACATGGCCCGCGGAGGGCTTGTCGGATTGACGCCGCAACGCACCAAAGCCTACAAGAATAGTGAGGACGCAAAGCTGGAGCGAAGGCGATGACGCCGCGCATGATGACCTGCCATCGCCGGGAGATGGACAGCAACAACCGGGGGTTCGGCGCATGAAGGATCCCCGCGAGGCCGGCATGATCGGCCAGCGCACCGACGGCACCCTGGTGCGTCGGCCGCTGTCACCGCACCTGCAGGCCTACGACATGATGCAGATGACCAGCGCCCTGTCCATCATGCACCGCATCACCGGCGCGGCCTGGTCGGCCGGAACGGTCCTGCTGGTATGGTGGCTGATGGCCGCGGCCTCCGGCCCCGAGGCCTTTGCCCGGGTGGAATGGTTTCTCTCCTCCATCCTGGGCCTGCTGGTGCTGTTTGGTCTGACGGTCACGGCCTGGTATCACACCCTGGCCGGCGTCCGGCACCTGATGTGGGATGCGGGCCATGGCTTCGAACTCGCGCAGGCCTACCGCAGCGGCCGGATCGTGCTGGTGGGCACGGCGGCGCTGTCGGTGCTGACCTGGCTCCTCGTCTTCGTGTTCCGGGGTTGAAGATGGCCGTCAAGGAAAGCGTGACCCAGACCAGCCTGCGCAGCCCGCTGGGGCGCGTGCGCGGCCTCGGCTCGGCCAAGGGCGGCACCCATCACTGGTGGATGCAGCGCGTCACCTCCATCGCCCTGCTGCCACTGACCATCTGGTTCGTGTTCAGCGCGGTGGGCCTGGCCGGCGTCGGCTATGCCGAGACCCGTGCCTGGATCGCATCGCCCTTGAACGCGGTGCTGCTGCTGGCGATGATCGGCCTCACCTTCCACCACATGGCCGCCGGCCTGCAGGTGGTGGTCGAGGACTACACCCGCGGCGAATTCGCCCGGACGGCGATCATCCTCGGCATCAAGGGGGCCTGCCTGCTGATGGCGCTGGCCAGTGGGCTGGCCGTGCTGCGCATGGCGCTGGGTTCGTAACCTAGGCGGAATGAAATTGGCGGCCCCGCCGGGGCGGCCCAAAACAGATGGGCGCGGCGGCGCGGCACCTCGCGCCCCGCAAAGGATGGATCGGAAGCGATGAACGCGATCAGCAAGCCGTCTTTCGGGGCCTACCGGGTGGTGGACCACACCTATGACGTGGTGGTGGTCGGCGCCGGCGGGGCGGGCCTGCGGGCCACCTTCGGCATGGGCGCCTCGGGGCTGAAAACGGCCTGCATCACCAAGGTCTTCCCCACGCGCAGCCACACCGTGGCCGCGCAGGGCGGCGTGGGTGCCGCACTCGGCAACATGGGCGAGGATGACTGGCGCTGGCACATGTACGACACCGTGAAGGGGTCGGACTGGCTGGGCGACCAGGACGCCATCGAATACATGTGCCGCGAGGCCATTCCCGCCGTCATCGAGCTGGAACACTACGGCGTGCCCTTCAGCCGCACCGAGGATGGCCGCATCTACCAGCGACCCTTCGGCGGCCACATGAAGGAATACGGCAAGGAGCCCGCGATGCGCGCCTGCGCCGCGGCCGACCGCACGGGCCATGCCATCCTTCACACACTCTACCAGCAGTCGCTCAAGCATGGCTGCGAGTTCTTCGTGGAATACTTCGCGCTCGACCTCATCATGGATGACGAGGGCGTCTGCCGCGGCGTGACCGCCTGGAACCTGGAGGATGGCTCCATCCATCGCTTCCGCGCGCAGAAGGTGGTTCTCGCCACCGGCGGCTATGGCCGCGCCTGGTTCTCCGCCACCTCGGCGCACACCTGCACGGGCGATGGCGGCGGCATGGTGCTGCGCGCCGGCCTGCCCCTGCAGGAC
>JBHYDO010000258.1:0-6386 GCA_051860645.1 Roseococcus sp. | reverse complement strand
CCTCCAAAGGCTCGAAAGCCTACCTCAGGGAGGACCACTTTTCAGGGGGCAGGCCAAGTGGTATGGTGAGATCCGCGCGACACGACACGGCTTGTGCCATAATTTCGTCCGGTTAAAGTCCAGCGCCGAAAAGGAAACGAGCCCATGAGAAAAATCACCCGCCGCGCAGCCGCCGCCGGCATCCTGCCCATGCTGGTCGCCCCCGCACTGCGTGCGCAGGGCCAGTGGCCCGACCGCAACATCCGGTTGATCGTGCCCTTTGGCGCCGGTGGGGCGGTGGACACGCTCTCGCGCATCGTGGCGGCCCGATTCGCGGAACACGCGAACGGCCACAGCCTGGTGGTGGAAAACCGCCCGGGCGCGGGCGGCACCATCGCCGGCGCCTTCACCGCCCAGCAGCGGCCGGACGGGCTGACGCTGATGATGGCCGACATCGGCGCCAACGCCATCGGCAAGGAACTGAATCCGGGCCTGACCTACGACCCGATGACGGCCTTCACCCCCGTCATCCACCTGGTGAACCTGCCCTCGGTGCTGCTGGCCCATCCCAGCATCGAGGCGCGCACGACCCAGGAGGTGATCGCCGCCGCCCGCGCCAGGCCTGACGGCTTCAGCTACTCCTCCGCCGGCAATGGCAATGGCTCGCATTTGTTCATGGAGCTGTTCCTGCGCCGCGCCGGCGTGCGGATGGTCCATGTCCCCTACCGCTCGGGGGCGGAGCTGGTAACGGCGCTGGTGCGGGGCGATGTGCAGTTCGCCTTCCCCTCCGTCTCCTCTGCGATCGCCATGATCCGCGAGGGGCGGGTGCGCGCAGTGGGGCTCGGCTCACCCGCCGGCACGCCGCTGCTGCCAGACATCCGCCCCGTGGCCGACGTGCTGGCCGGCTTCAGCACGGCCATCTGGCACGGCATCCTGGGCCCGGCCGGCATGGATCGGGACGTCGTGCTGCGCATCAACGCCGTCTTCGCGCGCATCGCGGCCATGCCCGAGGTGATCGAGCAGGTGGCGCGGCAGCAGGCCGGCCAGATGGTGCCGGGCACCCCTGAGGCTTTCGGCGCGCATATCCGCCAGGAATTCGACACCTGGGCGCCGATCATCCGCGAGGGCAACATCCGCGCGGCCTGAGGCGGCCGGCTGGCCAGGCCCCGTCTGGTAAAGAATGGGCCGCCGGGCTTCATTGGGGCGATGAACACGCCCCCCGCCGCGCCCCGCCCCGCCGCCACCCTCCTTCTGCTGCGCGACGGCGCGGGCGGCCTGGAGGTTCTCATGGTGGCCCGCGCGCGGGAGGTGGACTTCGCCTCCGGCGCGCTGGTCTTCCCCGGCGGGCGCGTGGAGGCGGGTGATTCGACGCTGGCCCCGGCCGAGGACCCGCTCGGCCAATTCCGCATCGCCGCCATCCGCGAGGCCTGGGAGGAATGCGGCCTGCTGCTGGCCCGCCCACCCGAGCCGCCCCCGGCCGAGGGCGCCTTCGCGTCCCACCTGGCCAGCCTCGGCCTGCGCCCGCACCACGAGGCGCTGACCCCCTTCGCCCATTGGGTGACCCCCGTGCACAGCCCCAAGCGCTTCGACACCCATTTCTTCGTGGCCCCGGCCCCCGAGGGGCAGGAAGCGGTGCATGACGGGCATGAGATGGTGGAGGCCGTCTGGATGCGTCCTGAACAGGCGCTGGCCGAGGCCGAGGCAGGGCGCCGCACGCTCGTGTTTCCCACGCGGCTGAACCTGACCCGCCTCGCGCGCCACCGCCATATGGAGGAGGCCATCGCCGTCGCCCGCGCCACCCCCATCGTCACCGTGATGCCCGAGCCGGTGCCGGACGGGCAGGGGGGCGTGATGCTCCGAATCCCCGAGGCGGCAGGCTATGGTGGCAGCCTGTTTCCGGCGAAGGATCGCCCGGCCTCCGGCGGGCGCTGGCCGGGGCAGACCGCCTGAGGCTTGTGGCAGGATCGCCTGCACCCAACCTCCGGCTGCATGGACATATCCCTCCCGGCCGGCCTCGAAGCCCTCATCATCCCGCGCGCGCATGACATCGGGGGCTTCGAGGTGCGGCGGGCTCTGCCCAGCAAGGCCCGGCAGATGGTCGGTCCCTTCATTTTCTTCGACCAGATGGGCCCGGGTGAGTTCCTGACCGGGGAGGGGCTGGATGTCCGCCCGCACCCGCATATCGGGCTCTCCACCGTCACCTATCTGTTCGAGGGCGAGATCCTGCACCGCGACAGCCTGGGCACCACCCAGCCCATCCGCCCCGGCGCGGTGAACTGGATGACGGCGGGCCGCGGCATCACTCACTCCGAACGCTCGGACCCCGCGCTGCGCCTGGCACCCCAGCGGATGTTCGGCATCCAGTCCTGGGTGGCGCTGCCCGCCGCGCATGAGGAAGCGCCGCCCGCCTTTGCCCACCATGCGGCCGAGTCGCTGCCCACGGCAGAGGAGGGCGGCAGCCGCGCCCGCCTTGTGGCCGGCGAGGCCTGGGGGCTGCGCGCGCCGGTGCGGACCCATTCGCCCCTGTTCTACGCGGACCTTTCCCTCGCGCCGGGCGGCCAATGGCCCATGCCGGACATCCACGAGGAGCGCGCCGCCTATGTCGTGCAGGGCGAGGTGCAGGTGGCCGGGCAGGGGTTCGAGGAAGGCCAGATGCTGGTCTTCCGCGCCGGCGATGCCATCACCCTGCGCGGCGGACCGGCCGGTGCCCGCCTGCTGCTGCTGGGCGGCGCGGTGATGGACGGGCCGCGGCACATCTTCTGGAACTTCGTCTCCTCCCGCCGCGACCGCATCGAGGCGGCCAAGGCGGATTGGCAGGCCGGCCGCTTCGCCCGCGTGCCGGGCGACGAGGCGGAGTTCATCCCGCTGCCGCGCATGAGCGCGCGCGGCTGACGCTTTCGCGGGCAGGCGAGGGGGCGCACATCCCTCCTGCCCGGAAAAGCGCCAGGCGAGGCTTGCCGTCCCCGTCGCACCGGCCCCATGCTGGCACCGCAAAAGCCCCGCGGAGGCCAACTTGCCCCAACTCCTCGACGACGCCGCCATCGCGCAATACCGGCGCGATGGCTATGTTACCCCGCTCACTGCCTGCACGCCCGCCCAGGCCGAAGCTTGGCATCAGGACGTGCTGCGCTGCTGCGGGGAGGCCGAGCGCGCCACCTCCAGCGCCGGCATCCGCCAGCCCTCGACGCGGGTGAAGCCCTATCTGCTCTTCCCCTGGGCGGCCGAGATCGTCCGCCACCCGGTGATCCTGGACGCGGTGGAAGACCTGATCGGCCCGGACATCCTGGTCTTCCACACCACGCTGTGGTGGAAGCCCGCCCATTCCGAGGGCTTCGTGCCCTGGCACCAGGATTCGACCTATTTCGGCCTGGCCCCGCATGAACATGTGACGGCCTGGCTGGCGCTCACGCCCAGCACGGAGGAGGCGGGCTGCGTGACGGTCCTGCCCGGCTCGCACCGCCACGGCCAATTGCCCCATGCCGACCGCAAGGACCCGCGGGTGATGCTCTCGCGCGGGCAGAGCGTGGTGGCGGAGATCGAGCCCCGCGAAGCCGTGCCCATCCCGCTGCAGCCCGGCCAGTTCTCGCTGCACGACACGCTGGTGCTGCACGCCTCCCAGCCCAACCGGGCCGCGCATGACCGGATCGGGCTCGGGATCAGCTACATCCCGGCGCGGGTGCGGCATGTGGGGCCGACGCGGCTCTCGGCTACGCTGGTGCGCGGCGCCAACACCCATGACCACTTCGACCTGGAGGCGCAGCCCAGGGGGGAGGCTGACGCAGCGGCGCGGGCAGTGCACGCCGACAGCATCGGGCGCTTCTGGACCGCCAGCGAATCCATCCCGGAAATGAGCTTCGCCCACTGAAGCGGCAGGGGGCACTACAACCCCCGCGCCTTCGCGGCCTTCCACTCCGCTTCCATCGCCTCCAGCCCGGCATCGGCGGGGCTTTGGCCACGCTTGGCCAGCGCGTCCTCAACCGCGCCGAAGCGGCGCTCGAACTTGGCATTGGCCTGGGCCAGGCAGGCCTCGGGGTCGAGATCGAGCTTGCGGGCCAGGTTGGCCATCACGAACAGCATGTCGCCCAACTCATCGGCCAAGCGGGCGGGGTCGGCTTCCGGCAGTTCGGCGCGCAGTTCCGCCGTTTCCTCCGCCAGCTTGTCCAGCACGGCGCCGGCATCCGGCCAGTCGAAGCCCACGCGGGCGGCGCGCTTCGTGAGCTTGGCGGCGCGGGTGAGGGCGGGCAGGCCGGTTGCGACCCCGGCCAGGGTGCCGGTCTCGGCGCGGGCGGCGCGCTCGGCGGCCTTGGCGGTCTCCCAGGCCTCGGTCTGGGCGGCGGCGCCGCGGATCTCGGCATCGCCGAACACATGTGGGTGGCGGCGGATCATCTTGGCGGTGATGCCGGCCGCGACATCGGCGAAGGCGAACCAGCCGCGCTCCTCCGCCATGCGGGCGTGATAGGCGACCTGGAGCAGCAGGTCGCCCAACTCGTCGCGCAGCATGGCGGGGTCAGGACCGCGCTGGATGGCGTCGGCCACCTCATAGGCCTCCTCGACGGTGTAGGGCGCGATGGAGGCGAAGTCCTGTGCCACATCCCAGGGGCAGCCGGTCTCAGGGTCGCGCAGGCGCGCCATCACGGCCAGGAGGGCGAGAGTGGCCGCGGCGGGATCGGGAGGGGTCATGGGCAGGTTCTATCGGGCCATACATTTCTGTCCACAGGATGAGATAGCCGCATAAGATTTATTATGGAATTTAGAGGAGTGGGGAAAAGCCTGTGGATGGACGGCGGAACAAGGCGCGCATTTCAGGGCCGCAACTCCATCCCGTCGAAGCCGGGCTCGACCCCCGCCGGCAGCGCGCGGCGCAGCGTGGCGTAGTCCAGCGCCCCGCTCATGTGCGTCAGCACGGTGCGCACCGGGCGCAGCTTGTCACGCCAAGCCAGCACCTGGTCGAGATTCGCATGCACCGGATGCGGCGCGAGTTGGAAGCAGCCCACCACCCAGAGCGACAGCCCGTGCAGCCGCGCCAGGCTCTCGGGCGGAAACGCCACCACGTCGGTCGTGTAGGCGAAGTCGCCGATGCGCAGGCCCAGGCTGCGCATCACCCGGTGGTCCTGGTCCAGCAACTCCGCATCGAGCGAGCCAATCCGCAGGGTCTCGCCCGGCACCACCTCCCGCGTGTCGAGCGCCGGGCGGTAGAAGCCGCGCGTGGGTGGCTGGAAGCAGTAGGCAAAGCGGGCCCGCAGGTCGGCCAGGGTGGCGGCCGTGGCGTAGAGGGGCAGCGCGCTCTGCATTCGGCGGTTGATGGCGCGCATTTCGTCCAGCCCGGCGACGTGGTCGGCATGGGCATGCGTGATGAGCAGCCCGTCCAGCCGCTCGACGCGCGCGGCCAGGAGCTGGGCGCGGATGTCCGGCCCGGCATCCACCAGCAGGGCGGTGCCATCCGGCGCCTCGATGAGAGCCGCGCTGCGGGTGCGGGAGTTGCGGCGCTCGGCCGGGTCGCAGGCATCCCAGACGCCGCCGACCTCGGGCACGCCCTGCGAGGGGCCGGTGCCCAGCAGCCGGACCCGCAAGCCGTTCATCCGGCCTTCGTGAACAGCCGGTGGAAATTGGCGGTGGTGGCCGCCGCGATCTCTTCGGCGCCGACGCCGCGCACCTCGGCCAGCACCTTCGCCGTCAGCGCCGTATAGGCTGGTTCACAGCGCTTGCCGCGCAGCGGCACGGGGGCAAGGTAGGGCGCGTCGGTCTCCACCAGCAGGCGGTCGGCCGGCAGGCGGGCGGCCAGCTCGCGCAGCTCCGTGGAGCGCGGGAAGGTCAGGATGCCGGAGAAGGAGATGTAGCCGCCCATGGCGACGGCCTTGTCCGCCAGGGCGGGCGTGGAGCTGAAGCAGTGCAGCAGGAAGGCGAAGGAGCCCCCTTCCCCTCCATGGGCCGTTCCCTGGGCCCGCTCCTCGGCCAGGATCGCGGCGATGTCGTCATCGGCGTCGCGGGCATGGATCACCAGCGGCAGGCCGGCCGCGCGCGCGGCGCGGATGTGGCGCCGGAAGCCCTCGCGCTGGGTGTCGCGCGGCGCCTTGTCGTAGAAGTAGTCCAGGCCGCTCTCGCCGATGCCGATGACGCGCGGATGGGCGGCCAGCGCCACCAGTTCCTCCACGGTCGGCATGGTGCCCTCGGCGGCGCGGTGCGGGTGCACGCCGATGGTGCCCCAAACCTGCGGGAAGCGCTCGACCAGCGCCCGCACCGCCTCGGCCTGCGGGATTGAGGTGCCGATGGTGACCATCCGCTCGACGCCCGCGTCACGGGCGCGGGCGAGGATGTCCTCGATCTCGGCGTCGGAGAAATAGTCCAGGTGGCAGTGGGAATCGATCAGCATCAGCAGATTACGCCGGCGCCTGGATTTTCTGGAAGAG
>JBHYDO010000257.1:0-6516 GCA_051860645.1 Roseococcus sp. | reverse complement strand
CGCGACCCGCTGGGCTGGGTGCTCTACCCGTGGTGAAGACCTCCATCCTGATCCTCATCGTGCTCACGGTGCTGATCTCGATGCTGCTGGGCTGGCGGGAACAGCGCCTCTCCGCCCAGCGCCCGACGCCGCGACTGGGCTGGGTGGCGCGGCAAAAGGCCAAGGCCAACCGCTATGTCGCCGCCGCCGCCATCGCCTCCATCGGCACCATGCTGATCCTGGGCGGGATGCACTGGCTGCGCCAACTGCAAGGATGACGCCCCCATGAACGCCGCCATCATCACCTTCCCCGGCACGAATCGTGAGCGCGACATGGCACTCGCGCTCCGCATCGCCACCGGCCGCAAGCCCGTCATGATCTGGCACCGCGAGACCACGCTGCCCCTGGGCCTCGACCTGGTGGTGCTGCCCGGCGGCTTCTCCTATGGCGACTACCTGCGCTGCGGCGCCATGGCCGCGCAATCGCCCATCATGGAAGCGGTGCGCGACTTCGCCGCGCGCGGCGGGCATGTGCTGGGCGTCTGCAACGGGTTCCAGATGCTGACCGAGGCCGGGCTGCTGCCCGGCGCCCTTCTCCGCAACGCCTCGCTGCGCTTCCTCGCCATGGATTGCGTGCTGCGGGTGGAGCGCGCCGACACCCCCTACACGCACCACTTCCAGCGCGGCGCCACCTTCCGCGCCACCATGGCCCATGGCGACGGTAATTTTTTCTGTGACGCCGACACGCTGGCCCGCCTGCAAGGCGAGAACCGCGTGGTGTTCCGCTATGAGGGCCTGAACCGCAACGGCAGCCTGGATGCCATCGCCGGCATCTGCTCTCCCAATGGCCGGGTGCTGGGGCTGATGCCGCACCCCGAGAATGCCGTGGACGAACTCGCGGGCGGCACCGAGGGCCTGCCGCTGTTCGCTTCCATCGCGGAGAGCCTCGCGGCCTCCTGAACGCCCCGGGCCCCCGGCCTCAATCCAGCCGCACCGCCTCCACCCGCCGGTTCAGCGCCCGCCCCGCCTCGCTCGCGTTTTCCGCCACGGGCTCGGCCTGCCCGCGCCCCTCCGCCACGAGCCGCGCATCGGCGATCCCCTCGCGCACCAGCCAGGCCCGCACCGCCTGGGCGCGACGCAGGCTCAGCGGGTTGTTGACGGCCGCCCCGCCCTGGCTGTCGGTGTGGCCGACCAGGCGCAGCCGCAGGGCGGGCTGGCCGCGCAGCGCGTCGCGCAACTCGGTCAGCAGCGGGATGGCGGGCGGGTCAAGCTCGGCGGAATTCGTGCGGAACCGGATATAGAGCGCGACGCGCCCATCGCGCCGCAGCGCCTGCAGCACCGGCGCCTGGGTCGGCGCGCCGGGGGTGGCGTTGGGCGTGCCCTCGAAGGTGAAGCTGCCGCGGAAGGCGCCGAATTCGCGGGTCTGCACGCCATGCCGCAGGCTGGCGGGATAGGCTGCCGCGCCGGGCCCCAGCACCACCCGCAACTCGCCGCCGGTGATCGGGATCATCCCCGCATGCAGCGCCGCGCGGCACAGGCCGGAATCGGCGGTGTAGGGATTGCTGCCCCAGACCGCGGCGGCGCGCAGCGCGGCCTCGCCCGGGCAGAGGCAGGTCAGGCGTTCGGCGCTGCCGGCGAAGGCGGCCAGCGTATCGGGACACAGGCGCGGGCCGGAAATGGCCTCTTCCTCGAAGGTGAAGCTCTGCCGCCAGGCGCCGAAGTCGGCCGTGCGCACCCCATGGCGGGAGGAGCCGGGGTGGCGCGCCACGCCGCCCAGCACGCGCAGGGTGACGATGCCGCCGGCCCGGCTGGCGGCACCGGCATGCAGGGCGGCGCGGCAGATGCGGCTGTCGCCGGTATAGACATCGCTGCCGGCGACGCTGCCGGCCTCCAGCACGGCGGCGGGGGTGCAGGTGCAGGTGAGGCTCGTGCCCACCCGCAGCCCCATGGCATCGCGCGGGCAGGGCTCCGCCGCGCGGGCGATGGGCGCCGCGAGCAGCAGCGCGAGCAGCGGCAGGATCTTCATGGCGGGCGAGGAAAGCACAGGCCGGGCGCGGAAGGCGAGCACTTCCGCACGGGCGCGGCGGGGCCGCGTGACCGTTGCACAACGCCCGTCATCGCGCGACACTTTCGGCCTTCGCGGCGCCATGATCGTGCCGCGTCCCGGTCGGATTGGAGCCCTCTGATCCGTCCCACGCCCGGAGCATCCCGGGCCCAGACCGAGGGAGGCCAGACCCCATGAGCGACCCCATCCTCAACCGGCGCCGTTTCCTGTTCCTCGGCGCCATGACCGCGGCCGGCGGCGCCCTGACGCTGGCCGCCGCGCCGGCCGAGGCCGCGCCTGCGCGCTTCGCGCCGCTTCTGCCCGAGAGAGTGCCGGCCGCCCAACCCGCCGTGCAGCCCGCGCCCGCCACCGTGGAGGAGAGCGCCGAGGCGCTGATGCAGGAGGTGCAATGGGGTCCCCCCGTCTATCGCGGCCTGCCGCCCTATTACGGCCCGCCGCCCCGTCGCCGCCGCCGGCGGCGCTGCTGGGTGGAGAATGTCCGGGTGCGGTATGTGGACCGCTTCGGGCGCGTGTTCTGGCGGATCGAGCCGCGGCGGGTGTGTAGGTAGGCGAGGCATCGGTCAGGGAGGCGGTATTCCCAATTCAGCACTGCGGCGAGCAGCACTTCCAGCTCAACCTCAATGAATTTGCCTTCCGGTACAACAACCGCACCAAGCTCGGCGTGAACGACACCATGCGCGCCGAGATGGCCTTGCGCGGCATTGAAGGCAAGCGGCTCACCTATCGGCGGGTTAGTGAAGCCTAAGACTCCGAGGCACTTCGCCCGCGCTTTTTTGCGCTGCCGCGCGGCGCAGGCGCGCAGGCCTTAGATTTTGCATCGCCCGAATCCTTAGTTGGTTTGGTAGTCTTTGGCGTCGCCAGCATGCGACGCAACACGGCGTCACGCCGCTTCGAGGCAAGTTCGCACATGAACGAAGAAGTCCTCCAACAAGCTTTCATGCAAGCCAGATTAAAGGTCAAGCGGGCCTATCGCCACCTTGATGAGGCGCAGCGATGGTTTGCTGCCTACTGCGAAACTGATTTCTGCAAAATCGTCGAAGAGCTTGACCCGCAAAGTGGAAGCCAACTCTTTCGAGTGAAGGCTGATTGGCGTCCAGCCGGACTGGCCCTTGCGATCGGAGATGCATTTCATAATTTGAGCGCTTCTCTGGACTATGTGATGACAGGCCTCATGCTTGCGGCAGGCGCCAGCACGAAGCGTGTAATTTTCCCAACCCACGTAAGCCGGCACGCTCTCCGTAAGTCCTTCATGACCACCGGAAAAAAAGCCGTCAGTGCCGAGCGAAAGCCAGCGAACCGTCGAATAGTGGAATGCATCCCTGCCTTCGCGATGCTGATGCTCGCAAGAATAAAACCTTATCAAGGAGGGAATTTCCGCACATGGGAAGTCAGGAAGGCTGACAACATCAACAAGCACAACATGATAATCCCCGCCTTATTATTGTCTAACCTCAACGGGGTCGTGCTTGAAGATAGGAACAACAATAGTATCTTCAAATTAGATTTTCATATATTGGAGGGTGGAATTATCAACGCAATTCAATACAGACTGCCCAGCAGGCTTGAAATACGCGAGCACGGAAAGCCTTCCGCAAGCGTAATTTTCGACGATATGTCGGAAATATTTCCCGGTGAGCCTGTTTTCCCAACGCTCTTGCAATGCTGCCAGCTTGTTGGAGAGGCCATCGACGTTATCGCCGCCGAACCGTGGCGAATGTTTGTCCGCCATCCGCGTGCTTGATGTTGCATCCTGAGCGGCCATTTCCACCCACTCCTTCACGGTTGGATTTCGCCCCTTTTTTCAAAAGAAGAACTAGGTAATTCTTCTTGAAGTTGGTCGAAATTTCGGGGATAAGGATAAATGTCCTACGAGCCCCGCATCCCTCACCGCCCCCTCTCCGACCTCGAATGGCACGCCCTTCTCCCCTACGTGCTCCGCCGCTCCCCCCAGGGCCGCCAGATCGGCGATCTCCGCGCCCGCATGAACGCGCTGTTCCGCCTCACCGCCACCGACGCCCCCTGGAAGCACGCCGACGACCCGGGAATCGCCGCCGCCAGCCTGGCCCGCTACTACCGCCGCCTCACCCATGCCGGCCTCTGGGAACGCCTGCTCGAAGCCCTGCATGAGGCGGGGCCGCTGCACCCGCTGCGCGCCATCGAGGCGCTGATCTGCCGCGCCGCCCGCCGCGCCCACCGCCTGCGCGGCCTCGGTTTGCTGGTCCTCGCCCGCCGCCTGGGCTTTCGCCGCGCGCTGAACGCCCCGCCCTGGCTGCTGCCCAATCCTGATTTGTCCGAAAGGCTGCTGGAGGCCGGCCCACCCGCGCGGGAATTCCAGAAGCCCTGGCTGCGGGTGCTGAAAACCCTCATCGGGCGAAGGCGCATCGCCCCCAGCGTGCGGCGGGCCTGGGTCTGATGCGCAACACACCCCCCATATGGACAAGCGCCACCGCCCGCCCGACAAACCGGGCATGAGCCACGTCACCCCCCTCGACCCCGCGCGCGCCCAGCAACTCGCCGGCGAGTTCGGCCTGAAGCCCGACGAATACCAGCGGGCACTCGCCATCCTCGGCCGCACGCCCAGCCTCACGGAGTTGGGAATTTTTTCCGTGATGTGGAGCGAGCACTGCTCCTACAAATCCTCGCGCGTCTGGCTCAAGCAATTGCCCACCCAGGCGCCCTGGGTGCTGGTCGGCCCCGGCGAGAATGCCGGCGTCATCGAGATCGGGCAGGGGCTGGCCGCCGTCTTCAAGATGGAAAGCCACAACCACCCGAGCTTCATCGAGCCCTACAATGGCGCGGCCACCGGCGTCGGCGGCATCTTGCGCGACGTCTTCACCATGGGTGCCCGCCCCATCGCCAACCTCAACGCGCTGCGCTTCGGTGATCCGTCGCACCCGCGCACGCGGCGCATCCTGGACGGCGTGGTGCGCGGCATCGGCGGCTATGGCAATTGCGTGGGCGTGCCGACCGTGGGCGGCGAGGTCAACTTCCACCCGGCCTACAACGGCAACCCGCTGGTGAACGCCATGACGGTGGGCATCCTGAAGGCCGACCGCATCTTCACCGCGGCCGCGACGGGCGCTGGCAACCCCGTGGTCTATGTGGGCAGCAAGACCGGGCGCGACGGCATCCATGGCGCCACCATGTCCAGCGCCGAATTCAACGCCGACGCCGAGGAAAAGCGCCCCACCGTCCAGATCGGCGACCCCTTCGCGGAAAAGCTGCTCATCGAGGCCTGCCTCGAACTGATGGAGACCGACGTCATCGTCGCCATCCAGGACATGGGGGCCGCGGGCCTGACCAGCTCCTCCGTCGAGATGGCCGGCAAGGGCGGCATGGGCATCGTGCTGGACATGGAAAAGGTGCCCCAGCGCGAGACGGGCATGAGTGCCTACGAGATGATGCTGAGCGAAAGCCAGGAGCGCATGCTCATGGTGCTCAAGCCCGGGCAGGAGCATGTGGCCGAGGCCATCTTCCACAAATGGGAGCTGGACTTCGCGGTGATCGGCCACCTCACCGAGACGGGCCGCATCGAGATCCGCCACCATGGCGTGCTGGAGGCCGACATCCCGCTGGCCCCGCTGGAAAGCGAGGCGCCGCTCTATCACCGTCCCACGGAGGAGACGCCGAAGCAGCCCGTGCTGGGCGCGGTGCCGGACCCGGTCGGGATCACGGCGGCGCTGCAAAAGCTGGTGGCCTGCCCCGATCTGTGCAGCCGCCGCTGGATCTGGGACCAGTATGACGCGCAGGTGGGCGGCCAGACCAGCAAGCGCCCCGGCCAGGCCGACGCCGCCGTGGTGCGCGTCGAGGATCACCGCCTGGCCCTGGCCATGACGACCGACTGCACCCCCCGCTACGTGCTGGCCGACCCCGAGGAAGGGGGCAAGCAGGCGGTGGCCGAGGCCTGGCGCAACCTGACCGCGGTGGGCGCACTGCCGCGCGCCATCACCGACAACATGAACTTCGGCAACCCGGAAAAGCCCCGCATCATGGGGCAGTTCGCGGGGGCCGTGCGCGGCATGGCGGCGGCCTGCCTGGCGCTGGACTTCCCGGTGATCAGCGGGAACGTGTCGCTTTACAACGAGACCGAAGGGCGCGCGATCCTGCCCACGCCCGCCATCGGCGGGGTGGGGGTGCTGGAGGATGTGGCCCAGGCCGTGGGCCTCGCCCTGCCCGCGGGCTGCGAGATCGTGGTGGTGGGGGCGACGCAGGGCTGGCTCGGCCAGTCGCTCTGGCTGCGGGAAATCCTGGGGCGGGAGGAGGGGGCACCGCCGCCGGTGGACCTCGCCGCCGAACGCCGCAACGGCGACTTCGTCCGCGCGCAAATCCTGGCGGGCCAGGTGCGCGCCTGCCATGACGCGGCCGATGGCGGGCTGCTGGTGGCGCTGGCCGAGATGTGCATGGCCTCGGGCGTCGGCGCGGTCGTCACGCGGCACGGCGAGCACGGCTTCTGGTTCGGCGAGGATCAGGGC
>JBHYDO010000256.1:0-6538 GCA_051860645.1 Roseococcus sp. | reverse complement strand
GCGCGGCATGCCGACGGACGCCGTCTATCTCTCGCGCGTGGACCCCGCGCGCGTGGAGGCGCTGAACGCCCGCACGCGGGCCGAGTTCGAGGCCGCGCGCTGGGAGGAAGGCACGCTCTACATCCTGCGCGACGACGCCACGCGCGCCCTGGTGGCCTCGCTGCACGACCCGGCGCGCGACATGCTGGCCGAGGTGGACGGCTTGACGGTCTTCGCCCCGGGCTGGCTTCACCACTCGCCGTAGAAGACCCCCGCCGATTTGTGGCGGTCGGTGCGGAATTCCGCCTCGGCCCAGGTCAGCGTGGTGCGGCACTTCAGCTTCGTGGCCCATTCCAGCAGGCGTTCGCGCATCTGCGTGCGGATGCCCTCATGGGCGGGGTCGGTGCCGAGGTCGTGGAATTCGTCCGGGTCGGCACGGAGGTCATAGAGCTGGGGCGGCAGGCCGCTGGTCCAATGGATGTATTTCCAGTCGGCGGTGCGGACCATGAAGCCGCGATGCTGGCCGGTGGGCAAACCGAGGCGCCGCCGCGCGCCGCGAAAGGTCCAGTCCAGCTCGCTGATGGCGGCATCGCGCCAATCGGTGGCCGTGCCGCGCGTCAGCGCCAGCAGCGAGCGCCCCTCCAGCACATGCGGCGCGGGTTCAAGGCCCAGCGCGTCCAGGATGGTGGGTGCGAGATCGATCGCCTCCACGAAGCGCGCCTCCACCGTGCCGCGCGTGCTGTCCGCGCCCGGCGAGGGGTCAGCCAGGATCATGGGCACGCGCTGGATGCAGTCGTGGAACAGCTCCTTCTCGCCGAGCCAATGGTCGCCGAGGTAGTCGCCATGGTCGGAGGTGAAGACGACCAGCGTGTCCTCCCAGCGCCCCATGCGGTCCAGCAGCGCCCAGACGCGGCCCAGATGATCGTCGATCTGCGTGATCAGGCCCATGTAGGTGGGGCGGACGGCGGCGATGCAGGAATCGTTCTGGAAGCTCTGCGCCACCTCCTCGTTCTGGAATTCGCGCAGCACCGGGTGGGCGTTCTCGCCGCGCTCGGCCGCGTGGCGGCGGACGGGGAGTGCGTGCTCCGGCCCATACATCGCGTGGTAGGGGGCGGGGGCGATGTAGGGCCAGTGGGGCTTCACGTAGCTCAGGTGCAGCACCCAGGGCGCCTCGCCCTGCGCCGTGATGAAGCGCAGCGCCTGGTCGGTGGTGTAGGCGGTCTCGCTGTGTTCCTCGCGCACGCGAGCGGGCAGGCGGGCGTGGCGCATCTTCCAGCCGTTGCGCACGCTGCCATCGCTGTCGGTGGCGGCTATCACAAAGTCGGTCCAGGGGTCGTGGCTGTCATAGCCCTGGGCGCGCAGCCAATGCGCGTAGGCGGACTGCGTCTCGGCGTGATGGCCGTCATGCCGGTCGAGCAGGGTGAACCAGCCCTCGCGCAGCAGCACGGCCAGCTCGTCCTGGCCGTCGAGCAGCAGGCGCTTCATGCCATGGCTGTCGGGCAGCATGTGGGTCTTGCCGGCCAAGGCGAGCGTGCGGCCGGATTCGCGGAGGTGCCAGCCCAGCGTGACCTCGCCGACACTCAGCGGCACGCGGTTGTGGGTGGCGCCGTGGCTCGCGACATAGCGCCCCGTGTAGAAGCTCATGCGCGAGGGGCCGCAGATGCCCGACTGCACATAGGCGTGGTCGAAGCGCACGCCGCGGGCGGCCAGGCGGTCCAGGTTGGGCGTGCGCAGATGCGGGTGGCCGGCGCAGCCGAGATGGTCCCAGCGGAGTTGGTCGCACATGATGAAAAGGACGTTGCGCGCGGCCATTGGCGTTCCCCTCGTGTCACTGCATCCTAGCCTGAACACCACAGGAGGACACGCCCATGACCCGCTTCACCCAACTCACCGAGGAGGCGATGACGCCGCGCCAGCGCGAGGTGGCCGCCGGCATCGCCTCGGGTGCCCGCGCGGGCGTGAAGGGGCCATTCCCCGCCTGGCTGCACAGCCCCGAGATGGCCGAGCGCATGCAGAATGTCGGCCGCTTCATGCGCTGGGAAAGCAGCCTGCCCGCGCGCCTGTCCGAACTCGCCATCCTTGTGACGGCCAAGCGCTGGCGCGCGCGCTACGAGTGGTTCGCGCATCACAAGATGGCGATGGACGGCGGCCTCAGCCCCGCCATCGCCGAGGATGTGCGCCTGGGCCGCACCCCCGCCGGCATGGCCGCGGACGAGGCCGCGGTGTTCCGCTTCGTCTCCGAGGTGCAGGCCACGGGCGATGTCAGCGACGAGGCCTTCAACGACGCGAAGCGCCTGTTCGGCGAGCAGGGCTGCGCCGAACTCCTCGGCATCACCGGCTACTACACCGCCGTCTCCTTCACGCTGAACGTGGACCGGGTGGCGCTGCCCGAGGGCGTGCCCGACCCCTTCCCGGATTGATGCAGCCATGATGGGGCTGGCCGTGCTGCTGAGCGAGCCCTGGGTCATCCTGCCGCTGCTGGCGGTGCTCGTCTGGATCGCGGTCGCCTGGTTGCGCGACCGCGACTGAGGTTTTGTGGTTGTGCGACGCAGCACGAGCGTCTACTCCACCGGGATGCGTTTCGCTCCGCCCTGACACCGCGTCACCGGATTGACTTCCGCGCCCCCCGACGGGCGCGACCCTTGACGTGCGCGCCCCTGCTGCGCCCTCGCGGAGTGCCTCCAACTTGACCCATCTCGAACGGCTTCGCGCCGAATGGTTCCCCAATGTCCGCGCCGACATCCTGGCCGGCACGGTCGTGGCGCTCGCCCTGATCCCCGAGGCCATCGCCTTCTCCATCATCGCGGGCGTGGACCCGAAGGTGGGGCTCTACGCCTCCTTCTGCATCATGGTGGTCATCGCCTTCGCGGGCGGGCGGCCGGCCATGATCTCGGCCGCCACGGGGGCCATGGCGCTGGTCATGGTGACCCTGGTGCGCGACCACGGGCTGCAATACCTGCTGGCGGCGACGCTGCTCTGCGGTGTGTTCCAGATCATCGCCGGCTTGCTCAAGCTCGGCGTGCTGATGCGCTTCGTCTCGCGCTCGGTGATGACGGGCTTCGTGAACGCGCTGGCCATCCTGATCTTCATGGCGCAGCTGCCCGAACTCATCGGCGTCACCTGGATCACCTACCCGATGGTCGCGGTGGGGCTCGCCATCATCTACATCCTGCCGCGCTTCACCACCGCCGTGCCCTCGCCGCTGGTGGCCATCGTCTTCCTCACCGCGGCCACGCTGCTCTTCGGCTTCGACGTGCGCGCGGTGGGCGACATGGGCGAGCTGCCCAGCGACCTGCCGGCCTTCCTGCTGCCCGACGTGCCCTGGAACCTCGAGACGCTGCGCATCATCCTGCCCACCGCGCTGACACTGTCCGTCGTCGGCCTGCTGGAATCGCTGATGACGGCGCAGATCGTGGACGAACTGACCGACACCCCCTCCAACAAGAACCGCGAGAGCGCGGGCCAGGGCATCGCAAACATCGTCGCCGGCTGCTTCGGCGGCATGGCGGGCTGCGCGATGATCGGGCAATCGGTCATCAACGTGCAGTCGGGCGGGCGGGGGCGGCTGTCCACGCTGTGGGGCGGCGTCTTCCTGCTGATCCTGCTCATGCTGCTGGGCGACCTGGTGCGGCAGATCCCCATGGCGGCGCTGGTGGCGGTGATGATCATGGTCTCCATCGGCACCTTCCGCTGGTCCTCGCTGCGGGACCTGGCGGTGCACCCGTGGGAAAGCTCCATCGTCATGATCGCCACCGTCATCGTGACGGTGCTGACGCATGACCTGGCGCAGGGTGTCGCGGTGGGCGTGCTGCTCTCGGGCATCTTCTTCGCGCGCAAGGCGGCGCGCATCTTCCGCATCACGTCGACGCTGTCGGAGGATGGCCGCTGCCGCACCTACCTCGTCACGGGCGAGATCTTCTTTGCCTCCGCCGAGGCCTTCGTGGACAGCTTCGACCTGCGCGAGGCGATCGAGCGCGCCGTCATCGACGTCTCGGGCGCGCATGTGTGGGACCTCACGGCGGTGGCGGCCATCGACCGTGTCGTGCTCAAGTTCCGGCGCGAGGGGACGGAGGTGGAAATCCTCGGCCTCAACGAGGCCAGTTCCGAACTCATCGGGCGGCTCGCTCGCCACGACAAGCCAGGGGCCACGGACGCCCCGGCGATGCACTGACGGGGGACAACGACATGCCACGCATCCTGGCCTGCACCGACGGCTCGATCTACGCGGAGAGCATCATTGACCACGCCGCCTGGGCGGCCCGCGCGCTGGGTGCCGGCGTGCAGGTGCTGCACGTGCTGCCCCGCACGCCGGCCGAGGCGCCGGTGGACCGCAGCGGGGCGCTCGGCCTCGACCGGTCCGAGGAGTTGCTGAAGGAGTTGGCCGCGCTGGACGAGGCGCGCGGGCGCGTGGCGCTGAAGCGCGGCCGCGCCATCCTGGAGGCGGCCGAGGTGCGGCTGCGGGCCGCGGGTGTGGCCAAGATCACCCTGTCGCAGCGCCATGGCGCGCTGGTGGACACGGTGCTGGAGATGGAGCGCGACACCGACCTGCTGGTCATCGGCAAGCGGGGCGAGGCGGCGGATTTTGCGGCGGGCCATCTCGGCGCCAACCTCGAGCGCGTGCTGCGCTCCAGCCCCAAGCCCGTGCTGGTGACGTCGCGCGCCTTCAAGCCCATCGGCCGCTGCGCCATTGCCTATGATGGCGGCCCGACGGCGCTGCGCATGGTGGAGTTCGCGGCGCGCAGCCCGGTGCTGGCGGGCATGGAGGTGCACCTGGTCACGGTGGGCGGCCAGGGCGATGCGCTGCTGGAAGCGCCTTCGGCCATCCTCGCCGCCGCCGGCCGCACGCCCGTGCGCGCCGTGCTGCAGGGCGAGACCGACGAGGCCATCGCCGCCCATGTCGCCGCGGCCGAGGTGGACCTGCTGGTGATGGGCGCCTATGGCCATGGCCGCATCCGCACCATGATCCTGGGCAGCACGACCAGCGCGCTGCTGCGGGCGTGCAAGGTGCCGGTGCTGGTGTTCCGCTGAGGCCGCCCGTCCGGGACTGACGTGGGCGGGGGGCAGGCTCGCCGCATGACCGAACCCCTCCTCCTCCCCGAACCGGGCGCCGTGCTGATCCTGGCAGGCGCCGCCGTCGCCCTGGTGCTGGACCTCTGGCTGAACCGCCACGCGCCGCGGCGCGAATGGCGGCTGCCGGGTGGCTGGCGCTACGCCTTCCGCAGCATATCGATGATGCCGGAGAAGTCGCGCTGTGCCCCGCCATCGGCCGCGAAGCGCTCGTAGAGGGTGAGTGCCGTCGCCCCCAGCGGCGTGGCCGCGCCCGCCACGCCGGCCGCCTGTTGCGCAAGCCCGAGGTCCTTCAGCATCAGCGCGGTGGCGAAGCCGGGCGCGTAGCCGCGGTTGGCGGGGCTGCCCGGCACCGGCCCCGGCACCGGGCAATAGGTGGTGAGCGACCAGCACTGCCCGGAGGACTTGCTCGCCACCTCGAACAGCGCCGCGTGGCTGAGGCCGAGCTTTTCCGCGAGCGTGAAGGCCTCGCAGGTGCCGATCATGGAGATGGCCAGCAGCATGTTGTTGCACAGCTTGGCCGCCTGGCCCGCGCCCGCTTCGCCGCAATGGACCACGGTGCGGCCCATGGCCTCCAGGATGGGCCTCGCGCGGGCGAAGGCGTCGGCGTCGCCGCCCACCATGAAGGTGAGGGTGGCGTTCTCGGCCCCCATGGTGCCGCCGGAGACCGGCGCGTCCAGCATGGGCCGGCCCGCCGCCACCTCGCGGGCGGTCGCGACGTCGATGGTGGAGCAATCCAGCAGCACCGCGTCAGGTGCGCAGGCCTCCGCCATACCGCCCGCGCCCAGCCAGGCGTCGCGCACATGGGTGCCCGCGGGCAGCATGGTGATGACGAAGCCGGCCCCCCGCGCAGCATCCGCGGCGGATTGGGCGCGGGTGATGCCCGCCTCGGCCGCCGCGTCCATGGCGGCGGCGCTGAGGTCATAGCCCGCCACCTCGTGGCCCGCGCGCGTGAGGTTGCGGGCCATGGGCAGGCCCATGTTGCCGAGCCCGACGAAGCCGATGCGTGCCATGTGCTGTCCTCCTCCTGTCACCCGCGCGAGGAAAGCACAGGCGTCAGCCCTGAACGACCCCCGGCCGCCCGGCCAGCGTCACCAGATGCGCGCGGTCCTCGCGCGGCGCGTCCGGGCGTTCCACGAAGGGCACCGCGCGGAAGCGCGCCTCCAGCCGGTCCGCCCGCACCTCGTGGCGGGTGTAGCCGCGGCGGTTGCTGTGGAAGCGCAAATGCGGGTTGTTGCGCAGCACGGCCTCGGCGAAGGGCTGGGTCTCGCTGCCATCGCCCTCGCTGCTGATGGAGGTGGCGACGAACTCCACGCCCACGGTCGGCCCGCCCGGGCGGCGCTGCAGATCGCCCGCCCAGGCGCGATGGACGTCGCCCGTCAGCACCACGGCGTTGCGGCCTTCCAGCATCTCCAGCACGCGGTCGCGCGCGGCGGGGTAGCCGTCCCAGCTGTCCATGCTGCGGGTGAGGCCGGGGAATTCGCGCGGCGCC
>JBHYDO010000255.1:0-6576 GCA_051860645.1 Roseococcus sp. | reverse complement strand
TGGCTTCCTGGTGGGCGTGCTGGAGAACCTGGCTGGCGCCTACATCGTGGGCACGGAGCTGAAGCTGACGGTGGCGCTGGTCATCATCATCGGCGTGCTGGTGCTGAAGCCCTCGGGCCTGTTCGGCCGCGTCGTGTTCTCGAGGGTGTGAGGCGATGAGCGCGATCCAGGAAGCCCCCATCCTCGCCGCTCCGCGCCCTGCCGGCGCCAGTGCGGTACAGCGCACGCTGCTGCTGGCGCTCGGCCTCGCCGCCGCGCTGGCGCCGCTCTGGGTGCTGGAGAGCTTTCATCTGTTCCAGCTGACCATGGCGGTGATCATGTCGCTGGCGGTGCTGGGGCTGAACATCGTCACCGGCTACAACGGGCAGATTTCGCTGGGGCATGGCGCCTTCTTCGCCATCGGCGCCTATGTCACGGCCATCCTGATGGCGCAGGCCGACTGGTCCTTCTACGCCACGCTGCCCTTCGCTGCGGCCTTCTGCGGCATCGTGGGCTATGCGGTGGGGTTGCCGGCGCTGCGGCTGGGCGGGCTCTACCTGGCGCTGGTGACGTTCTCGCTCGCCGTCGCCGTGCCGCAACTGCTGAAGCACCGCGCGCTGGAGGGCTGGACCGGCGGCGTGCAGGGGCTGTTCCTGATGAAGCCGGAGCCGCCCGCCTGGCTCACCTCCATCATCCCCATCAACCCCGACCAGTTCATGTACCTGGTGGCGCTGGTGGTGGCGGGTTTCTGTTACCTGCTGGCCTGGAACCTCATCCGCGGGCGCATCGGCCGCGCGCTGATGGCCACCCGCGACCACCCCACCGCCGCCGAGGCCATGGGCATGGACATCGCCGCGCTGAAGACGCGTGCCTTCGCCGTCAGCGCCATGATCACGGGCGTGGCCGGCGCGCTCTCGGCCGTGGCGGTGGAGTTCGTCGCACCCGATAGCTTCACCTTCCTGCTCTCCATCTCGCTGTTCGTCGGCATGGTTGTTGGGGGTGTCGCGTCCATCCTGGGCTCGGTGTTCGGCGGGCTGTTCGTGCTGTTCGTGCCCAACATCGCAGAGAGCATCAGCCGCGCGGCACCCGGCGTCATCTACGGCATCATTCTCATCGTATTCCTGTTCGTCCTGCCGGAGGGCGTCGCGGGGCTGGTGCGCCGCGTCCTCGCCCGGCTGGGCGGCCGCAGCTCCTGACAACAACAAAAGACGAGAGGAACACATCCATGACCACCACCCGCCGCACCCTCCTGGCCGCCGGCGCCGGCGCACTCGCTGCCCCGCAGATCGCCGCCGCGCAGGACGCGCCCGGCGTCACCGCCACCGAGATCCATATCGGCAGCACCAATGCGCTGTCGGGCCCGGCCTCATCCTACTCCGTCATTTCGCGCTGCCTGGAGGCCATGTTCCGCCGGCTGAACGACGAGGGCGGCGTGGGCGGCCGCCGCGTGAAGTTCACGGTCTATGACGACGGCTACCAGCCGCCGCGCACCCTGGAGCAGACCCGCCGCCTGGTGGAGCGCGACCGCGTGGCCTTCCTGTTCAACCAGCTCGGCACGCCCACCAACAACGCCGTGCACCGCTATGTGAACCAACGCCGCGTGCCGCATCTGTTCCTGGCCACCGGCGCGGACAAATGGGCCAACCCGCGCGAGTTTCCCTACACGATGGGCTGGCAGCCCAGCTATCGCGTCGAGGCGCAGATCTACACCAAGCATGTGCTGGAACAGCGCCCCAACGCCAAGATCGCGCTGCTCCACCAGAACGACGACTTCGGGCGCGACTACCTGCACGGCGTGCAGGACGTGCTGGGCGACCGCTTCCGCGACCGCGTCGTCACCGCCACCAACGAGGCGACGGACCCCACCATCGACAGCCAGATCGTCCAGCTGCAGGCGACGGGCGCCGATGTGCTGATCTGCGGCGTCATTCCGCGCTTCGCCGCGCAGGCCATCCGCCGCGTGCACGACATCGGCTGGCGGCCGATGATGTTCATGACCAACGTTTCGGTCTCGGTGGGCGTTGTGATGCAGCCGGCGGGCGTGGAGAAGGGCGTGGGCCTCATCACGTCGGACTACCGCAAGGACCAATCCGACCCTGCCTGGGCCAATGACCCGGGCATGAACGAGTGGCGCGCCTTCATGCAGCGCTACGTTGCCGACGGTGACCTGGGCGACAACAACTACACCTATGGCTACGGCGTCGGCACCACCATGATCCAGGTGCTGCGGCAATGCGGCAACGACTTCAGCCGCGAGAACGTGATGAACCAGGCGCGCCGCATAGCGCCCATGGACGTGGCCACACTGCTCCCCGGCATCAAGGTGCAGACCCAGCCCGACAACTACAACGTGATCCGGCAGATGCAACTGCAGCGCTGGAACGGCACCAGCTGGGAGCGCTTCGGAAACGTGATTCAGGGCGCCGGGAGTTAGTGCGAATCCCGATCAGCTGGAATCACCTGATCGGATGAAGGTGCTCGTGAAAACAAGGCGCTAGAGGCGTTGCCGTGAGCCAAGGCGAACGGAAACGACTCTAGCGCGCAGAGCGCCAGGGCCCGGGCGCCGCGTGGATCAACGCTCCGGGCCGATTTCCGCCCATCGCGACCTGCTGTAGAATGCAGGCTCGGCTGGCCGAAGGGCGCGCACAGCATGCTCAAGCAGTTCCTGTTGCCGCCGGGCAATCTGATCCTTGGGCTGCTGATTCTCTTGCTCATGCTTCGCCGGCGGCGGCGGGCGTGCCAAGCCGTAGCACTGCTTGGGATCGGGATGCTCTATGCGTTGAGCACACCCTATTTTGCCGGCTGGCTGATGCTCTCGCTGCACTGGTACCCGCCCCTGCTGCCCGAGGCGGCAACCCCTGCCGAGGCGATCGTCGTGCTCTCGGCCGGGCGGGAGCGGGCAGCGCCGATGTACGGCGGCGACACACTGGATGCGCTGAGCCTGGAGCGCGTGCGCTTTGCTGCGCGCCTGCACCGGGCGTCGGGCTTGCCGCTTCTGGTGAGCGGCGGCCCCCCCGCCGGGCCGGCCCGCATGCCGGCGATGGCGACCCTCATGGCTGAGGCCCTGGTCGAGGATTTCGGCATGCCGGTGCGCTGGCGCGAGGCGGCGTCCACCGACACCGCGGAGAACGCGATCTTTTCCACGCGGCTTCTGCGCGGGGACGCGATTGGCCGCTTCCACCTGGTGACGCATGGCTGGCACCTGCCGCGGGCGATGATGGCCTTCAGAGCTGCCGGTCTGGACGCCATTCCCGCCCCGGCCAGCCACCGCGGAGTTCCGCAACTGACCGTGGGAGCGCTCATCCCCAGCGCCCAGGCCCTCGCCGACTCTGCCTATGCCATGCATGAGTGGCTGGGGATGGCGCAATATGCGGTGCGCCTTGGCGTCTGGCCGGTGCTGCCTTCCGCGCCCGGATGAGGCGCCGGGGCGGAAGCTGCTATGCGGGCTTGCGCAGCACGCAGAAGATCCAGCCCTGCAAGCCGCGCAGTGGCCCGACCCGCTCGATAAGCTTGCCGTAGAGGCAGCCCAGATGGAACAGCGTCCGGTTGAACCGCAGATACACGGGGTATTGCCCAAGATAATCAAGCTGCTGCAACGAAAGCCCCGCCGCTGCTGCGAGTCGCCGGATGCTGCGGCCGGTGTTGGATCGATAATGGGTTGGGAAGACGTCGCTTTCTTCGCGGCCTTCGGTGGCGCGGACGATCCGGCCATGCAGGGAATTGGGCACAGCGGCCGCGATGAGGCTCGCGTAATCCCAGAAGTTGGGCGTGAGGAAGATGTAGAGACCGCCCGGCGCCAGGACGCGCTGGATTTCGGCATAGGCGCCCGCCACGTCCTCGATATGCTCCATCACGCTGCGCGAGAAGGCGAGGTCGACACTGCCATCGGCGATGTGCGTCATCGCGGTCACGTCGCATTGCCAGAGTTCAAGGGCGGGATCCGAGATGGTGAAGTCCACCACATCCACGCCGATCAGGCGCGCGGCCTGCCCCTTGAGCGTCACCAGCACGGGTGCGCTGCGCCCGCAGCCGATCTCCAGCACGGTCATGTCGGGGCGTAGCCGACGCTGGATTTCGGCGTTCAACCGGTGCGAGGGATGGGTGGGGGGCGGATAGTAGCGCTGGATCAGGGCCTGGATCCGCGCATCGGCGGCGGCACTCACCGTAGCACGTCCCAGCGTCGTGCGACGGGGGCAAGCGTCATCGCTCGGATATCCTTCCAGCAAAGCCAGGGCATTGCAGGAACCTAGGCGATGCGACTGAGCACCACAATGCTCCCCCTCCCAGGGCCTTGGGCGCGCCATCCCCGGCCCAGTCCTCCAGGGCCCAGACGGCCACCGGGCGCCCGTCGCGCGATGGATCGCCATTCCGCCGGCATGAAGCAACCCGGACGGCCGCCGTGACCGCCTATTTCACCGCCGCGTAGGCCCGGAGCGCCGCGAACTCCTCCGCGCCTGGCTCCGGGATTGGGGCTGTTGCCCAGTCCGGCGCGAGCGGCTGCCCCATGCGTTGCAACAACCCGGCTGGTATGCCGGTCTTGAGGTCCAGCCGCGTCAGCGGTCCTGACAGCCCCTGCTCCTTGCGGAGCACAAGTGCGTCCAGCAGGCGCAGCACCATCCAGCCGATCGGCGGCACCACCTTGTAGAAGAACGAGCGCCGATCCTCCGGCAGGCGACCCTGTGCGTCGGCCACGTTGATGGGCGGGGTCTGGCCGATCACCGGGCCGGCATCCACGATTTCGGTCATCTGGTGCACGGACCAGACGGTGTGGTGAACGCCGCGCGCGAACATGTCGTCCCATGGGGCGGGTCCGGCGCCATGACCGTTGGCGAGATCGGTCGGATGGCAGTTGTAGACCCCGTAGGGCACCGCATCGAGGATGGCGCGGTCGAGGATCTGCCCAAAGCCGCAGGTGATGATCGCGTCCGGGCGCCAGTCGGCCAGAAGGCGGCGGAAGCCCGGCGTCTTGATCTCGCCCGTGTGCACCGGCAGGCCGGCGTCCAGCGCGGTTCCCAGCAGTGCCAGCACGACCGACCGGCGCTCGGCTTCGGTCATGAGACTCCACGCGCGCTTGCGCAGGCTGATGCGGGCCCTGGGACTGATCGGATCGTCGGTCGAGACGCCGACGATTCGTGCCGCGCTGGGTCCGCTGCGCTGGTAGGCCAGCGCCGCCCGCAACGCCGCATGCCCGATCCAGAAGCTGCCGAAAACCACCAGCCGGAAGCCGTCGGCCCGGACCATCGGCGAAACGGAAAGCGGCGAAACGGCGAGTGGCGGAACGGCCGGCAATGGCGGAGTCAGCAGGGCGCCCCAGCGCGCGCCCTCGAGTTCCTAGATGCTCGCAAGCGAGCGGAGGCCGGCCAGCAAGGCCCGGCACTGGGGGTCAAGGATACCATGGAGCGGGCCCTGCCGGCTTTCCCCACGCGTCTGCACAGCTCTGGCCACCCCCGACAAACCTCTCTTCACCCGTTTCCTCAACATAAAACAGGAAGATAGATATTGGTAGCATCCATCAACATTTGATTGGGGCGTTTCACTGCCTGCGCGCGAAAATGCGCGCTTCCTGCAAATCTGCGGTGGCGTGCCCGGTGTCCTGTGGGGATCAAGCGTATCCTGGACGAAGTCACGAAATGGAAGCACCGCGTTTCGCGACACGCGCGGAGGCGATCTCGACACGATTCCCGTCGCTGAGGCTCCATGACGCGAGGCGCCAATGGTTCCGCATGGTTCCGCAGGGGACAGCGTGCGAAGCCCTTCATGGCGGGAGCGGGTAGGGCACCCAATAGTGAGACAGCCCCGCCGCAGAAACCAACTATGATGTCATTTTCGTCTCATGCGCGAGTGAAGTCAGTTTTTTGATCGAGAATTTCTTCTGCTGCCCCTGGACAGTCGGGAGCCGCACCGGACAACGTGAAGATGAGATGTTCGCAGCCCGACTCAGCGCCACGCATGGCCCTGGCCCGTGCGGCCGACAACCGCATTCAAGGTCTCGCCCGTGCCGTCCGATGGGCAGACGCCTCGCCCCCTGGCGCACCGGTGCACCCGCGTCCCGTAACCCCGAGACCTTGCCCATGCTGCTTGGCCCTGATCGGTTACGCCGGCGTGTTCGCCGGGACCAGATGCGCCGGAGCCTGGCGCAGGATCGCGTTTGCCTGCCGCATCTCCCGCTGCTCGCGTCAGGTGCCTTGGACCCGACCGCAATGTCCGTGGCCGTTTGCGGGCTGCGGCCCGTGTCGCGCGCAGTCGGTTTCGGCTGCTGGTTCGGCGTACGGGGCATGGAGCCGACGCTGGCCGGGATTGGCAGGACCGCCGCCCATCGGGATGGGGGCTGCGCCTCGAGGTCGGGCACCATCCGCACCGCCCGGTCACGCTTTTGAGGCGCATACTTGTTCGTCACCTTGCTCGCCATCATTCCAGTTCTGGAGGCGTTGGTTCCTTGAGCAAGGCTGGGGCAGTCAAGACCCGCCTTTCGATGTTCGAAACACGGCCGTTCCAAGCTGGGCTAGCCGGCACCAACCACACTGCCTGACGGGCCTGTCAGCACGCGCACCGGCCGGCCGGCCAGGAAGGCGTCCACCGCATCCCGAGCATCACGAT
>JBHYDO010000254.1:0-6613 GCA_051860645.1 Roseococcus sp. | reverse complement strand
CCACCAGCATCAGCAGCGTCGCGCCCACGACGAGGGCGAAGATGCCGATGTCGAAGAGCAGCGCGCTGGCCGTCGGCACCTTGCCGACCAGCGGCAGTTCCACATAGGCGAAGTAGGTCGTCAGGAAGGGTCGGCCGAAGGGGAGTGCGGCGAAGGCGGTGCCCGCGGCGACCAGCAGCCCGGTGCCGATCCACAGGTGTGGCCGCAGGTTCAGCCGCTCCTCGGTCCAGTCGGTGCCGCCGACCATGTATTGGAGGATGACCGCGATCGCCACCACCATCCCGGCCGAGAACCCTCCGCCCGGTAGGTCGTGGCCGCGTAGCAGCAGGAAGACGGCGACGATCAGCATGACGGGAAAGAGCAGCCGCGTCAGGGTGAAGGGCACCAGCAGCCAATCGGCGCCCTCGCGCACCCTGCCACGGCCCGTGACCGCCGCGCCCGCGGTCGTCCCATCCGTGTGGATCTGCTGGTCGGGCACTTCGACGCTGTCGGACGCCGGGCGGAAGCGGCGCAGCAGCGCATAGGCGGTCAACGCGACCGCAGCGACGACGAAGATCTCGCCCAGCGTGTCGAAGCCGCGAAAATCGACCAGGATGACGTTCACGACGTTGGTGCCGCCACCCTCGGTGTAGCCACGCTGCAGGAAGTGTTGCGCCAACAACTCGGGTGGCACCCGCGTCATCACGGCGTAGGACAGCGCCGCGAGGCCGCCGCCCGCCGCAATCGAGAGGCCCAGGTCGCGCAGGCGTCGCGTGCGGGGCAGCACCTCCGGCCCACGGTCGTCCGCCGCCGCGACGCGCTTGGGCAGCCAGCGCAGGCCAAGCAGCAGCAGCACGGTGGTCACGACCTCCACCGTTAACTGCGTCAGCGCCAGGTCAGGGGCCGAGAACCAGACGAAGGTGACGACGACCGCCAACCCGGCGCCGCCGAGGAGCATCAGGGCCGCGAGGCGGTGGAACTTCGCCTGCCATGCGGCGCCGAGCGCGCAGGCCCCGCCCGCGAGCCAGACCAGGGCCAGCACCGGGTCCACCGGGGACGGGGGCAGGTTGCCAGGCCCGAAGCCGCGCAGCCACGCCGCGGTTCCGCCCGCCAGGAAGGCCATGGCCACGATGAGGCGGAGCTGCGGCTGGAGGCGGCGCGTGCCCATGGCCCGCTCGGTTCGCCGTCCCAACCGCCAGGAGACGAACACCATCACCCGCTCGAAGATGCGCTGGCCCTCGAGGTAGCCCAGCAGCGGCGGGCGCTCCACCCCGCGGCGCAACTGCCGATGCAGAACGACGTAGAGCGCGACGCCGGCCGCGAGCGCGATCACGCTCATCAGCAGCGGCAGGTTGAAGCCGTGCCAGATCGAGAGGCTGTAGTAGGGTACGCCCTCGCCCAGGACCGCATGCACGGCGATGGCGAGGAAGGGCCCCACCGTCGCGGCCGGCAGCACGCCCACCATGATGCAGGCCAGCACGAGGAGTTCGACCGGAAGGCGCATCCAGGTGGCCGGCTCATGCGGCGTGCGCGGCAGGTCGGTGGGCGCTGGCCCCGCGAAGGCGCCGTGGATGAAGCGCAACGAATAGGCGACGCTGAAGGCGCTGGCGAGCATGGCGGCAAAGGGCAGGATGTTCATGAGGCCGAGCGGCGATTCGGCCGTGAGCGCCTCGGCGAAGAACATCTCCTTGGAGATGAAGCCGTTGAGCAGCGGCACGCCCGCCATGGCCGCGGCGGCGACGAGCGCCAGCCGCGCGGTGAAGGGCATGGAGCGGTTCAACCCCGACAGGCGGCGGATGTCCCGCGTGCCCGTCTCGTGGTCGATGATCCCGGCCGCCATGAAGAGCGAGCACTTGAAGGCCGCGTGGTTCACGATGTGGAACACCGCCGCGACCAGCGCCAACTGGCTGTTCAGCCCCAGCAGCAGGGTGATCAGCCCCAGGTGGCTGATGGTCGAATAGGCCAGCAGCCCCTTCAGGTCGTTCTGGAAGATGGCGATGTAGGCGCCGACCAGCAGCGTGATCAGCCCGGCCGTGCCGACGAGGAAGAACCAGGCGTCGGTGCCCGCCAGCACCGGCCAGAGCCGCGCCATGAGGAACACGCCCACCTTCACGAGCGTGGCGGAGTGCAGGTAGGCCGAGACCGGCGTCGGCGCCGCCATGGCGTGCGGCAGCCAGAAGTGGAAGGGGAACTGCGCGCTCTTGGTCAGCGCGCCCAGCAGGATCAGCACCAGGGCGACCAAATAGAGGGGGTGTTCCCGGATGCGGTCGCCGGCCGCCAGGACCACGTCCAGCTCATAGCTGCCGACGATGTGGCCCAGCACCAGCACGCCGGCGAACAGCGCGAGGCCGCCCGTGGCGGTGATCGTCAGCGCCATGCGCGCCCCATCGCGCGCGGCCGCCGTGTGCTGCCAGTAGCCGATGAGCAGGAAGGAGAAGAGGCTCGTCATCTCCCAGAAGAAGGCGAGCTGGATCAGGTTGCCCGATATCACCACCCCCAGCATCGCGCCCATGAAGGCGAGGAAGAAGGCGAAGAACCGCGGGACGGGGTCTTCCTCGGCCATGTAGTAACGGGCGTAGAGCACCACCAGCGCGCCGATTCCGGTCACCAGCCCGGCGAAGAGCCAGGCAAAGCCGTCCATCCGCAGCGAGAAGCTCAGGCCCAGCGCGGGGATCCAGGCGAACTCCGCGCGGAGCACGCCGCCGGCGGAGACGGTTGGATAGGCCGCCCAGACCAGTGCCAGGCCGACCAGCGCGATGCCGCCGGCCAGCGCGGCCGCACCGTTTCGCGCGTGGGTCGGCAGCAGCCCGGCGACGACCGCGCCGGCGAAGGGCAGGAAGACGAGGGCCAGCAGGAGGAAGGTTTCGGGCATCGCGGCGGGTCAGCCCCGGGAGCCGAAGGCCGGCGCCCTGCTGGCATGGGGCGGCATCAGGCCTCCCTCGCCGCCGACGTGCCCAACAACAGGGCCACCACCTCCTCGGGCGTGGCTGCCGCGCGCAGCCGGCGGAGGGTCTGCGGTTCGCGCAGCGCGCCGCAGGTCTCGGACAGCATCGGCAGAAACCCCTCGGGCGTGGCCTCGGGCCAGAGGACCAGGATGATGAGGTCCACCGGCTCCTCGTCCCGCGCGTCAAAATCGAGCGGCCGGCGCAGCCGTGCGAACAGGACGACAGGGGACAGATCCCCCTCAAGCCGCGCATGCGGCAATGCCACGCCCCGGCCCAGCGCCGTCGAGCCAAGCCGTTCCCGCGCCTGCAGCGCCTCAAGGACCTCGGCCTCTGGCCGCCCCACCCGTGCCGCGGCTTCGGTGGCGAGCAGCTGCAGGGCGGACGCCTTGGTTGTCGCCCCGAGGTCGAGGATCACGTCCGCGGCGGAAAGGTGGGTCGTGATCCCCATCAGCTCATTCCCTCATCCGTCATGCCCGACATCACGCTCAACGCGAAACGCCTACCGCCGTGCAGACACAGCCGCGAGATATGGGCGCACAGGGCCGGCCGCGGTGGCCGCGATGGATGGCACTCGGGCTCGAGCATTGATTTTCCTCACGACCAGACACTGCAATCTACATGAGGGGGTAAGCAGCCGATATCAACCGAAAAGGTTAATCTTGTGCCTATTGCGACAAACATCTATTTCATCAGGCATGTCCCTTACGCCTGCTCAATGTCGGGCCGCCCGCGCCCTGCTCGACTGGACCCAGGACGAGCTTGCCGAACGCGCGGAGGTCAGTCGGGGGACGATACGCGGCTTTGAGAGCAGGCAGCACGCGTTGCAGCGGTCGACGGCAGCTGCGGTGTGTCGCGCGCTGCAGGCAGGCGGAGTTGTACTCGTCGATGCGGATCGTGAGGCAGGCCAAGGCGTGCGGCTTATCGGGCCGGTCGATGCCATGTCTTCGAACAGGGTCGATGGTAAGGGGGACGACTAGCAGGCTGCTGAAAAGCTACCAGCGGCGGGCGGTGAAGGCTGACTCATCGCCGCGATGGAAGCGGGCCTCGCCGGTGATGGTGCCATCGGCCTCGAGTTCGGCATCGCCGTCGCCGTCGCCGCTGGCGTGGTCCATCTCGTCGCTGCCCTTCCAGGTGAAGTGGATGCTTTCGCCGCCGGGGTGGCCGTCGATCTCGCCCTGGAGCACTTCGCGTGGAGGTCCGCGGCGCTTTGGCGGAGGTTCTGGCTTTGGGCAACAAGGCCCAGAACGCCAAAAACCCCAGCTTGTTGGCTGGGGTTTTGGTTTCGCAAATCAAGGTGGATGCGGGGACAGGCTTCGGCTTATGGCGAACTCGTCTGGGTTAAGTGGCGCCTTGGCAAGGCCGGGGTCGAGGGTTCGAATCCCTTCGCCCGCTCCATTTTTTCCTATCTCAATGCAAACTCACCATGGTCGTCGAGCCGTGAGCCGCAGGTTTCCTGGGGTTTTCGTGCTGGGCTTGATGGTTGGAGAACGCAACGACCCTGGAAAATCCTCCCCGGAGAGCCAAAAGTCTTCGAAGCTTGGGGGTAGCCCGATTTAACCCCCAAGCTTTATCCCGTTGATATTGCATGGCTTATGCGGCCTCAAGCTTGAGGCATTTCAGCATGTCGATCGCCCGGCAAAGGGTACCGGAGAACGGAGAATCTCCTCTGTCCCCCGACCTGTTCATGGTCGAGGAATGAGCGCCTAGGAAATGATCGATTTTATCGATGACCGGCTCAGGGATTGGCTGGTTGGGGCCGATAATTCGAATCGCCGACTGGCTCCAGTCGGTTTCCCAACCTCACATTTCCCCGTTCTGAGTAGCGTGCTGAACCGCAGGTTTCCTGGGGTTTTGCCGCGGGGGCTTGGGGGTTGGAGAACGGAACGACTTCGAAAATCGGTCTCCGGAGACCCCGAAGTCTCCGAAGCTTGGGGGTATTGCGATTTAACCCTCAAGCTTTACACCATTGAAATCAGACTGTTTTTTGGATTGAGGTTCGGGGGGCTTTCCGCAAGCTGATCGCCTGGCGAAGCATACCCGGAGCAAAATCGGCGCCGTGGATTCGGTCAGCATTCGGGAACGGGGGTCATGTCGCGGACTGCGAACATTCTTACCGCCCCCTTTTCAACATCGAGAGCCTCCAGCAGCCACTGCGGTTCGCGATGCCACTCGGTCGAGCCATAGGAGAGGCGAATCACCCGCACGGTCCGAATGGCGAGCTCGCCCTGCCAGTTCCTGTAGCTGAATCGAAGAGTTTGCCCCGGCGTGAATGCTGCCGAAAGCGCGGGTTGCTGCTCGATCACCATCATCCACCGAAGCCTGACGCTCGTGCGATTAGCCGGCCTATTCCAGCAAGAGCTGTCCCTATCCCAAGCGTCTTCTGTGCTGCGGCTTCAACCTTTTCGATCGTAGCGACGGCCCGCCCGAGGTTGTCCTTTGTGGGCTCCTTCTTGGCGATGTCGATCGCTGCCAAGGCTTCCTTTTTTGTTTCAACGTCAGCAGCGCTGCCCTTGATTTCGCGCTCCGCATCATTGAGGTGCGACTGAATCAACTCGATGGTCTGCGTGTTATATGTGTTCGTGGTATCCCTGGCTTTGGCTTCACCGCCATTTATGGCAACCGCACCAGCCTGTATGTTGCCAATGTTAAAATTGTTATTCTGCACAAAATTATCTCCTCTAAAGAGGTCCATTCCTCCACCACTATACTTGATCTGGCTGAGCCTTGAATACAGTTTCGACCCTGCCGCGGCAGCAAGCATCCGGTCTCTCTCTTCCGGCTTCCCTCGCTCGAAAGCGTCCACTGCATGCTGCCAGTATGCCTCACTGCGCTCCGCCTGCCGGACAATGTGATCGACGATTTGTGATCTGATCTCGGCGTCCATTTCCCGCGTGAACCACTCCAGGATCTGAGGCACCAGGGATGGCGAGAAGCTGTCCTTGAGCCCCACGGCGAGGCCCAGTCGCGCTTCTGGGCTCCGGTCTTCGATCCCAGCCGTGATGTAGTCGCTGTCAGCGCCCGTTGAGGACGCTTCCATAGCCAGCAGTTGAAATACCCAAGCACGGACGTTAGCAGGAAGTTGCTCAATATTTTTTAGGTCAATGCCAAGATCAGCGACACCCAGAGAAGAATTCTCCGTGATTGCCCACACCGAATACTGCGAGACGATCGGGTCGTGGTGCCCGCCAAGCGCGCGTACGATCGCCGCGTTTTCATGATTCGGCTCGAACATGTTTGCTGGCGCTCGATCGAGACCGACGACAATCAGCCCGAGCTTGATCAACTCTGCGTTGGCCTGATCAGGGCGGACGGGCAGGCAAGAGAGATTCAGCTTAGCGGCTGGAACATGTTGAAGCGCCGCCAGAGTTACCGTCTGCTCATCAAACCCCATCCTCCGAAGCTCAGTGCCTGCTTCTCTGCAAAGGCGATAGAGAGCGGCGATGGCCGCGGCCAGCACCTCAGCGTCGGCGTGATAAGCTTGAAGCGCGTGAAGGATAGCGCCCTTGCACGACTGCTCACGACCCAGCTGTGCCAGCGTGTTCAGTGCCCAACGACGGACCTTCGTGTCGTGGCTGGACATAAGGAGCCCGACGATCGCAATTTCTACGCCGATCAACTGGTCTTGCATAATTCGGTAACCGCCGCGGTAAAGCTTCGATATTTCTTGCAGCGCGCGCTTTGTACGAACA
>JBHYDO010000253.1:0-6695 GCA_051860645.1 Roseococcus sp. | reverse complement strand
GTGCTCCACCCGCACCGGCCAGGCGCGGCCCAGGCTTTCGATCAGCGGCGCGTCCAGCAGGGTGGAGAAGCCGCGCGCGTCCAGCGTGGCGGACATGGCCAGCAGCCGCAGTTCCGGCCGCAGCCCGCGCTGCACATCCAGGCACAACGCGAGGCCCAGGTCGGTGTCGAGGTGGCGTTCATGCGCCTCGTCGAAGATGACCGCCACCACGCCCTCCAGCCCGGGGTCGGACTGCATGCGGCGCACCAGCAGGCCTTCCGTCACCACCTCCACGCGCGTGGCCGAGGAGGTGGCGCGGTCCAGGCGCGTCGTGATGCCGATGGTCTGGCCTACGCTCTCGCCGAGCATCTCGGCCATGCGGCGGGCGGCGGCGCGGGCGGCGACGCGGCGGGGTTCAAGCACCAGGATCTTGCCGCCCCGCGCCCATTCCTCGTCGCGCAGCACCAAGGGCACAAGCGTGGTCTTGCCCGCGCCGGGGGGGGCGACCAGCACGGCACTCGAACCCTCGCGCAGCGCCGCCAGCAGGGCGGGCAGCGCCTCCTCGACGGGAAGGGTCAAGTCCAGCCTTCCGCGACCGCCTTGCCGATCATGGCACCCCCCTCCACCAGCGCATGGCCGGCGCGAAGATTTTCGGCCGTGATGGCACCGAGGTGGCGGGTCATGGTCGTGCGCAGTGTTCCGGCATCGAGCAAGCCGGCGGCCTCGGTCAGCAGGCGGTGCTGCGCCTCCATGTCGGACGTCTGGAACAGGGTGCGGGCGAACATGCCCTCCCAATGGAAGCCGGCCGATTTGGCGCGCAGCAAGCTCATGTCCAGTGCGCTGCCCTCGTCGATGGCGCAGATCATGCCCTGTGGCGCCAGGATGCCGCACAGCACGGGCCAGTTCGCCGCGGTGTTCGTGGTGGAGAAGATGCGGCTCACGCGCCGCTTCAGCGCCTTCACTTGGGCGGCCATGTCCTCGCGGTGGTCGATGACGTGGTGTGCGCCCAAATCCATGCACCAGTCGCGCGTTTCGGGGCGTGAGGCGGTGGTGATGACCGTCATTCCCGTCAGCTTCGCCGCAAGCTGGATGGCGATGGAGCCCACGCCGCCGGCGCCGCCCACGATCAGCAGCGCCTCGTCCAGCTTCGCCGTGTCGCGGGCGATGCGCAGCCGGTCGAACAGGCCTTCCCAGGCGGTGATGGTGGTCAGCGGCATCGCCGCGGCCTCCGCGAAGGTGAGGCTTTGCGGCATGCGTCCGACCACGCGCTCATCCACCAGCTGGAGTTCGGCATTGCTGCCGGGGCGGTTGATGGCGCCGGCCCAGAACACCGGATCACCTGGCTGGAACAGGTTGGCCTCCGGCCCCACCGCCCGCACCACGCCCGCCCCGTCGAAGCCCAGGATGCGCGGCGTGCCCTTGGGGTCCGCCTTGGCGCGCTGCTTGGCGTCCACAGGGTTGACCGAGACGGCCTGCACCTCGATCAGCAGGTCATGGCCCGTGGGGGCCGCAGGGTCCGGCAAGGCCATGTCCTGCAGGGCGTTGGCATCGGCAGCGGGCCGGCATTGCGTGTAGGCGATGGCCTTCATCGGGCGCTTCCCCTGTAACGTTTTGTGTCGGAAATTATGAACGGGCTGACATGTTCCGTCCCTCACCCTATTCCTCCCCGCGATGAAACGGGAGACGGCCCCATGGACCTGAAGCTGCTTTCCTTCGCCCGCCGCGCCGCACTGTTCAGCGCCGCCGGCCTTGCGGCCACCACGGTGGCCTCGCCCGCCCAGGCGCAGGTTCCGCCCCAGCAGGGCCCGATGCCGCCCCGCTTCCATCGCATCAAGATCGGCGATGTGGAGGTCACCACCCTGCTGGACGGCGCCATGCAGGGCCAGCCCGGCTTCATCCAGCGCTTCTTCCCGGACAGCACGCCGGAAGAGATCGCCCCGCTGCGCGCCCGCGCTTTCGCCAGTGACACAGGCGGGCTGCATCAGCCGGTCGGCGCCTATCTGCTCAACACCGGCCGCAACCTGGCGCTGATCGACTGCGGCGGGCATTCCAGCTTCATCCCGACCACGGGCCAGACGCTCGCGGCCCTTCGTGCTGCGGGCTACACCCCCGAGCAGGTGGACACGGTGCTGCTGACGCATATCCATCCCGAGCACGCGCTGGGCCTCAGCCATGACGGCACCACGCGCAACTTCCCCAATGCCGAGGTGGTGGTCACGCAGGTCGACCATCAATTCTGGACCGACCCCGGCATGGAAAGCCGCGTGCCGCAGGGCCAGCGCTTCATTCAGGCCGCCCGCCGCGCCATCGCGCCCTACCCGGGCCGCATCCGCACCGTCGAGATGCGCGCGGGGCTGGAGGTGATCCCCGGCGTGTTCATGGAGCCCGCACCCGGCCATACGCCCGGCCATGTCAGCTTCCGCCTCACCTCGCAGAACCAGTCCATGCTGATCTGGGGCGACATCGCGCACCAGATGGTGATCCAGTTGGCACGGCCGCGCTGGCGGGTCGGCGTGGACGTGGATGCCGATACGGGCGTGCAAAGCCGGCTGCGCACGCTGGACATGCTGGCGAGCGAGGGCATCCTGATGGGCGGCGTGCACGTGCCCTGGCCGGGCTTCGGGCGCATCATTCGCGACGGCGAAGGTTATCTCTTCGTGCCGCGCCCGGCGCAGTTCGCCTGAATTTCAGGACGGCCCGGCCAGAAATTGGGCAGGGCCGGCCGGGCCGGCCGGAAGCCGTGCCGGCGCCGGATTGACCGCGCGCCGCGTGTCGGCAACAGGGGATGGAACCGAGGAGAGCTTCCATGCCCGCCACCCACCGTCTTGCCGCCACCCCGGAGACCATCCGCTGGGGCACCTTCGACGCCAGCTACAAGCCGCAGATCGAGATCGACAGCGGCGACCTGGTCATCCTCGAATGCGTCTCCGGCGGGCCGGAGGTGATGCCCGACGCCGCCTCGGGGCTGAAGGTGCCGCCCGCGCTGGCCGCCATCCATGCCAGCAACCCGCCGCGCCTCGGGCCCCATATCCTGACCGGCCCCGTCGCCGTGAAGGGCGCCATGCCCGGCGACGTGCTGCGCGTGGACATCGAGAAGATCGAACTCGGCTGCGACTGGGGCTTCTGCGGCTTCCGCCCGCTCGGCGGCACCCTGCCCGAGGATTTTCCCTATAAGCGCATGCTGCACATTCCGGTGGACCGCGAGAAGCGACTGGGCCATGTGCCCGTCGGCCCCGGCGTGGCCCTGCCGCTCAGCCCCTTCTTCGGCGTGATGGGCGTGGCCCCGCCCGCCGAATGGGGCGCCATCTCCACCAAGGAGCCGCGCGCCCATGGCGGCAACCTGGACAACAAGGAAATCGGCGAGGGGGCCACGCTGTTCCTGCCCGTCCACGCCCCCGGCGCGCTGTTCAGCGCCGGTGACGGCCATGGCGTGCAGGGCGATGGCGAGGTCTGCATCAATGCCCTGGAAATGTGCCTGACCGGCCATTTCCGCCTGACCGTCGAGAAGGGGATCGACCTGAAATACCCCCGCGCCGAAACCGCCACCCACTTCATCTCGATGGGCATGCACGAGGACCTGGACGAAGCCATGAAGCGCGCGCTGCGCGAGATGATCGGTTTCATCACCAGCCGCACCAATCTCAGCGCGGCCGATGCCTACCAGTTCTGTTCGCTCGCCGTGGACTTCCACGTGACGCAGACCGTGAACGGCGAAAAGGGCGTGCACGGCCTGCTGAAGAAGGGCCTGCTGTTCTGAAGCAGGCCCCCCTCTAGGACCTGGGCGGCGTCAGGTCCCGATCACGCCGCCGTCGTTCTTCGTGATGACGATGGTGGCCGAGAGCGGCACGCCCTCGCCACCATGCGGCCAGCGGCTGTTGATGCGGCCGGCGGCGAAGTCCGCCGGGGTCGTCGTGGCGCCAGGGTGCTGGACGTTGACGAACATGGTCCGCTTGTCCGGCGTGGTGATCACGCCGGTGATCTCCTGGCCCGTCGGGCCGGTCAGGAAGCGGCGGATTTCGCCGGTGACCGGGTTGGCGCAGAGCATCGCGTTGTTGCCGAAGGGCGCCAGAGCGCCGCGGTTTTGCGCACCCTCGCCGATGTCGGTCTGGATCCACAGCCGGCCGTCCGCGTCGAACCACAGGCCATCGGGGCAGGCGAACTTGCTGTCGGCCGTCAGCGCCGCCCCGCCGGCGACACGGCTGTCGGTGGTCGGACCCGCGATGACGAAAAGATCCCAGGCGAAGCGCGTCGCCGCGTGGTCGTCATTCGCCTCACGCCAGCGGATGATCTGGCCGAACTGGTTTTCCGCGCGCGGGTTGGGGCCGTCCACCTGGGCCGCGGTGCGCCGGCTGTTGTTGGTGAGCGTGAAGTAGACGCGCCCGTCGCGCGGATCGACCGCGCCCCATTCCGGCCGGTCCATCTTGGTGGCGCCCAGCGCATCGGCGGCGAGGCGGGTGTTCACCAGCACATCGCCCTGGTCGGCGAAGCCGTTCGCCGCAGTCAGCGGGCCCTGGCCATGCACCAGCGGCAGCCACTCGCCGGAGCCGTCCGCGTTGAACTTCGCGACGTACAGGACGCCCGTGTCCAGCAGCGAGCCGTTCGCGGTGGCGCGTGCGAAGGGCTGCGCGCTGACGAATTTGTAGATGTACTCGAAGCGCGAATCGTCGCCGGAATAGGCGACCACCGGCCGGCCTTCGCGGGCCGGGGCGAACACCACGCCCTCATGCGCGAAGCGACCGAGCGAGGTGCGCTTCACCGGCATGGCGTTCGGGTTGAACGGGTCGATCTCGACCATCCAGCCGAAGGCGTTCACCTCGTTGCGGTAGTCCTGCGTCGCGTCGGCGCCGGTGCGCGAGACGTTGAAGCGGATGAACTCGTCCCCGCCGCCGCTCACCTGGTCCCAGTTGTAGCGGCCCTGGCCGGTCGGCACGCCGTAGCGGGAGTGCTCGCGCGGCAGGTCGGGCTTCTGGTCCTGCTGGTCGGTGTTGCGGAAATAGCCGGCCCAGTTCTCCTCGGCCGCCATGTAGGTATTCCAGGGGGTGACACCATGCGCGCAGTTGTTCAGCGTGCCGCGCACCCGCGTGCCATCCGGGCTGTACTTCGTACGCACCAGCGGATGGCCGCGCACGGGGCCCGCGATCTCCATCGGCGTGCCGCCGGTGACGCGGCGGTTGCGCGGGTCGTTCACCACCGCCCAACGGCCATCCGTGCCGCGCGCGATGCGCACGACGGAGACGCCATGCGCGTTGATCTCCTTCAGCGCCTCGTCGGCCGGGCGTTCGTCGTTGACCAGCGGGATGCGGCTGTCGCCGACCGACATGCCAGCCGCCCGGGCGTGCATGAAGCGCGGCGCGACGTATTCGTGGTTGAGCACGAGAAGCCCGTCGGTGCTGCTGCCCTGGTCCGGCTCGCGGCCTTCGATCGGGAAGAAGTGCATGCCGTCATGGTGCGACCCGACCGCGGCAAGCTGCTCGGCGCCCGTCATCTCGATCACGCTGCGGGCGGCGGGCTGGCCGTTGAGCGGCGTGCCATGCGGGATGATCACCTGGACCGAGTAGCCCTCGGGGACCACCACCGTGTCGGTCGCGTTGACCGGCACCGGCTTGAAGCCGATCATCAGGCCCGGCGCGGCGGGGGCCGCGCCCTGTGCGGCGGCGCTGCCGGTCCCGGCACCGATGAAGCCCGTGACGGCGGCGCCAAGGCCGCCCATCAGCATGCCACGGCGGCCGAGCCGTGCCTCGGCGATCTCGGTGAAGGTTGGGTTGGCGGAGTGATTGGAGAGCGGCTCGTCGCCGGCCTCGATGTCCACATAGGCTTCGTGCTGGGGCTCGGTCATGGGTTGCCTCGTCCTGGCCAGGCGGAGGCACCATGCCCGCGCCTCCCATCATTCATTTCAGGGCAGCCCCATCGGGCCAATGCAGGATTCTTGACGTATGCGTGACAATGCCGAAGCGGAACAGCGCCGCTTGGGTCCTGCGCACGGCTGGGGCAGGCTGGCCGGATGACACATACCCTGATCGCCGATCTGGGCGGCACCAATGCCCGCTTCGCCCTGGCCGGGAACGACCGGCACGGCCGCATCGTCGCGCTGCGTGTGAAGGAGCATGACGGCCCCATCCCCGCCATCCGCACCGCATTGGAAAGGCTGGGCCATGGCGCGCCGGTGGACCGCCTGGTCTGTGCCCTGGCCGCCCCCATCGTGGACGGCCCCATCGGCCTGACCAACGCGCCCTGGGTGCTCGACCGCGACGCGCTGCGCCAGGAGCTGGGCATTGCCCGGGTGGAGTTCCTGAACGACCTGGAGGCCACCGCGTGGTCGCTGCCCGCCCTGGGGCCCGACGACCTGCGCACCCTGCACGCGGGCGCCGCCGTGCCCGGCACCCCGCGGCTGGTGGTGGCGCCGGGCACGGGCCTCGGCATGGCGGGGCTGGCGGCGGACCGCGCTATCGCCACCGAGGCGGGGCACAGCGCCTTCGCCCCCGGCGATGCGCTGGAGGATGCGCTGCTGGCGCATCTGCGCGCGCATCACGGGCCGGTGTCGAACGAGGACCTGATTTCGGGCAGCGGATTGCCGCGTCTCTACGCCGCCCTGGCCGAGCTGCGCGGCGGCAAGCGCAGCCCCAAGAGCGCCGCCACCATCGCCGATGCCGCCCGCGGCGGCGACATCCTGGCGCGGGAGGCGGTGGGGGTGTTTTGGCGTGCCCTGGGCGGGTTCT
>JBHYDO010000252.1:0-6706 GCA_051860645.1 Roseococcus sp. | reverse complement strand
GGTTGCGCTCACGCGCCGCGAACACGCTGTCGGTGCCGCCCGAGAGGCCGAAGGTGTCGGCACCCGAGGCCACCAGGTTCTCCGTCAGCAGGTTCGGCCCGCCGGGGTTGATGGTGAGGTCAATGCCCGCCTCGCGGTAGTAGCCCTTCTGGTGGGCCACATAGAAGCCGGCGAACTGCGCCTGCGTCAGCCATTTCAGGCGCAGCGAGGCGCGCACCAGCGTCTGCGCGCCGGCCGGGCGGATGAAGGGGGTGACGGCAGCCGCGCCGGTCGCGGCCAGAAGGTGGCGCCTGTTCATGGTCGTGTCTCCTGCGGGGGTGGGGTCAGTCACGGTAGGAAGGGTCCTCGCGGTCGAGCTGACGGAGGAAGGCGGGCCATTCGCGCTCGCCGGGGCCGAGGATGTCGCCCTGCTGCTGCCAGAACTGGTTGGCGGCGCGGGCGCAGACCTCGGGCGGCGGTTCGATGATGGGCTGGCCGCTCGCCTGCATCATGAGCTGGATACGCGCCGCGCGCTCGAAGTAGTAGAGCATCATGAAGGCGCCGCCGGGCGTGCGGCCGACCGTCAGCGTCCCGTGGTTGCGCATGAGCATGACGGGATGCGTGCCGAAGTCGCACACCAGGCGCTGCTGCTCGTCGAGGTCGATCGCGACACCCTCGTAGTCGTGGAAGGCCTGCCGTTCGTAGAACCACATGGCGAACTGGCTGAGCGGACGCAGCCCGCCCGCCTGCGCCGAGACGGCCAGCGCCGCATCGGAATGCGCGTGCAGCACGCAGGCCGCGTCATGCCGCGCCTTGTGGATGGCGGCATGGATGACGAAGGCGGCCACGTTTGCTTCGTGCGGGCTGTGCGCCAGCTTGCGCCCCTCGGTGTCGATCTTCACGAGGGACGAGGCGGTGATCTCGCTGAACAGGAAGCCATAGGGGTTCAGCAGGAAGGCGTCCTCCTCGCCCGGCACGCGCAGCGAGATGTGGTTGTAGATGACGTCGTCCAGCCCGAGCCGCGCCACCATGCGGTAGCAGGCGGCAAGCGAGATGCGCGCCTCGCGCTCCGCATCCGTCATGGCGCGGCCGCCGTGCTGGTCAGGAAGGATTTCATGGCTTCCTCCTCGATGGCGTCGAGCACCTCGCGCTTGATCGCGGTGAATTCGGGCGAGGTGAGCAGTTCGGGCGCGCGCGGGCGCGGCAGGTCCACTTGCCGCATCAGCTTCACCGCACCGGGTCGCGCGGTCATGACCACGACCCGGTCCCCGAGGAAGATGGCCTCGTCCACATCATGCGTGATGAACAGGATGGTGCGGCGGTGGCGCTGCCAGACGTCCAGCAGCCAGCGCTGCATCATGCTGCGGGTCAGCGCGTCCAGCGCGCCGAAGGGCTCGTCGAGCAGCATGAGTTCGCGCTCGAACAGGAAGGTGCGCATCAGCGCCACGCGCTGGCGCATGCCACCGGAGAGCTGGTGCGGATACTGCTTCTCGAAGCCGGTCAGGCCGAATTCCGGCAGCATGGAGAGCGCCTTCGCGCGCGCCTCGCGGCGGTTGGCGCCCTCGATCTCGTTGGCAAGGATGGCGTTGTCCACCACGTTGCGCCAGGGCAGCAGAAGGTCGCGCTGCGGCATGAAGGAGACCTGGCCCAGCAATTCCTTCGCGTGGCAGCCGCGGCCCTTAAAGCGCAGGATGCCGCCATCATCCGGCTCGTCCAGCCCGGCCACGATGTTGAACAGCGTGCTCTTGCCGCAGCCCGAGGGGCCGACCACCGTGACGAACTCGCCCGGCTGCACGTCGAGGCCAAAGCCGTCCAGCGCCTGCACGGCGCCGAAGCGCTTGGACATCGCACGCAATTCCAGCAAGGGCGGGGCCGCTGTATCCAAACCGGGTCTGCCTTCCGTGCGGCCGGGGTGCCGCGAAAAGCACCTTCGCAACACGGGGGCGGATGTGGAATACAAAGACGGCTAACGTTGCACACAAACATGGGGTGTCTGCACACAAATGCGCGCCAAACAGGCAGTTCCAGAGGCAGATTGGTCAGCTTCCGGGCGGATGGAGGCGGGTCCAGGCACCCTCGCCAACACGCTCCATCGCCGGCTGCGCGACGACATCGCCTCGGGCCGGCTCGACCCCGGTGCGCGGCTGGACGAGCAGGACATCGCGGACCGGCATGGCTGTTCCCGCACGCCGGTGCGCGAGGCGTTCCGGCTGCTGGCGGCCGAACGGCTGGTGGAGTTGCGCGGCCGGCAGGGTGCCGTGGTGCGCAGCATCTCCGCCCAGACGCTGATCGAGATGTTCCAGGTGATGGGCGAGTTGGAAGGGCTGTGCGCGCGCCTGGCCGCCAGGCGCAGCACACCGGCCCAGAACGCGGGTTTGCAGGCCATTCACGCAAGGCTGACCGCCGCCGCGGGCGACACGGCGGACGTGTTCTACGACATCAACGAGGAATTCCACGAGGCCATCTACGAGGCCGCGCACAACGCCTTCCTCGCCGAGGAAACCCGCCGCCTGCGCAACCGCGTGGCCGCCTATCGCCGCCGCGTCACCCACATGCCGACGCGCGTGGAGGACACCCTGCGCGAGCATGCCGAGATCATGGCCGCCATCCTGGCGCGCGACCCGGAGGCCGCGCACCGCTCCATGCGCGCCCACCTCACGCTGCTCGGCGAGAACTTGCTGGACCTGATCGCCGGCCTCGACTGAGGCGCGGTCCCGTGTTGGTATGCAGATTGCTGGTCCTTGCATACAACATCACCAACGGAGCGCCCCTTGCAGCTTGATCTCGCGGGAAAGACCGCCCTCATCACCGGGGCTTCCAAGGGCATCGGCCTGGGTTGCGCCGAGGTGCTGGCGGAGGAAGGCTGCCACCTTCACCTCGCCGCCCGCAATGGCGCGGCGATGGAGGAGGCCGCGGCACGGCTGCGCGCCCGCCACCAGGTGCGCATCACCACCCATGCGATGGACCTCTCCACCACCGCCGCCATGGAGGCGCTGGCCGAGGCCGCGCATGACGCCACCATCCTCATCAACAATGCCGGCGACATTCCCGCCGGCCCGCTCGACCAGGTGACGGATGCCGCGCTGCGCCAGGGCTTCGACCTGAAGGTGTTCGGCTACATCACGCTGACGCGGCTGTTCTACCCGCGCATGAAGGGGCGGGACGGCGTCATCATCAACGTCATCGGCAATTCCGGCGAGAACTGGGATGCCAGCTATTTCGCGGGCTCCACCGGCAATGCGGCGCTGATGTCCTTCAGCAAGGCCATCGGCGGGCGCAGCCTGGATGACCGCATCCGCGTGGTGGGCATCAACCCCGGCCCGGTCGCCACCGACCGCATGATCAAGATCATGAAGATGAAGGCGCGCGAGATGCTGGGCGACGAATCCCGCTGGGAGGAACTCTTCGCCAAGTATCCCGGCAAGCGGCCGGCCACCGTGCGCGAGACGGCCGATCTCTGCGCCTTCATGGCCTCGCCGCGCGCGGGCTACATCACGGGCACGGTGGTCACCATTGACGGCGGCATCGCGGCGCGTGGATCGGTGATCTGATGGCGGGCGCCCTTCTCCGCAACCGCTACTTCGACGAACTCAGCGCCACGCCGGGCCTGGCCTGGATGGGCCAGAACACCAACCACATCCCCGCGCACCCGGCCGTGCTGGCGGCGATGCATGCGGCGGTGGAGGGGCTGGAATTCAACGCCTACGCGCCGCCGCTGGGCTTCGAGGCGCTGCGGGCGGCGATCGTGGCGGACCTCGGCGTGGAGGGCGTGGAGGCGCTGGTGACGGAGGGCGGCGTCAATGCGCTGGCGCTGGTGTGCCGCGCGCGCTGCCGGCCCGGCACCACCTTCGTCACCACCGACCCGACGTGGAAATGGCCCTGCCTATTCGCCCGCCAGGCCGGGGCCGAAGTGATCGAAATCCCGATCTACGACCCGGCCTGCGCCTATCGCCTGACGCCCGCGGCGCTGCGCGCGGCGGTGGATGCGCGCACCCGCGTCATCTACATCGTGGACCCGAACAACCCGCTGGGCATCTGCTACACGCGCGAGGAAATCACGGCCTTCGCCGCCATCGCGAAGGAGGTCGGCGCGCTGCTGGTGCATGACTGCACCTATCGCGACTTCGCCGACGGCCACCACCCGGCATTGCTGGAGGCGCCGGACAACGCCGTGGTGTCGCTCAGCTTCTCCAAATGGCTGGGCCTCGCGGGCTTGCGCATCGGCGCGCTGGTCGCCCCCGCCGCCCTGCTGGAGGAATTCGCGGAGCAGACCACGGGCGTGCTCGGCGCCAGCGTGATCGCGCAGCGCGCCGCGCTCGCGGGCCTCGCCGTGAAGCCCGAATGGATGGCGCAGGTGCGCGCCACCACGCGCGCCAACAACGCCCTGCTCCATGCGGCCGCACTCCGCATCCCGGGCTTCTCCGTTCCCGTCTGGCCGAGCCACGGCAACTTCCTCGTCATCGAGACCGAACCCGCCGGCATCCGCCCCGAGGCGCTGGTGGAAGCGGCGCGGCGCGAGGGCATCATGATCCGCCAGGGCAGCTACCATACGGCGCGCTTCGGCCATCGCTTCGTGAAGATCAGCACCTCCGTGCCCGGCGAATGGGCGGAAAGGCTGGCCGACCGCCTGCCCGCGCTGGTCGAGACCGCGCGCAGCCTCAACGACCTCACGCCGCAATTCTGAGAGGACACCCCATGCCGCGCATCACCACGCCCGACGGCGTCAGCCTGCACTATGAGGAAGCCGGCAGCGGCACGCCCATTCTGTTCATCCACGAATTCGGCGGCAACCACGAAAGCTGGGAGCCGCAGATGCGCCACTTCGCGCGGCGCCACCGCTGCATCACCTACGCCGCGCGCGGCTATCCGCCCTCCGACGTGCCGACCGATGTGGAGCGGTATTCCCAGGCCATCGCGGTCGCCGATGCGGTGGCGGTGCTGGACGCGCTGGGCATTGCGAAGGCGCATATCGTGGGCCTGTCCATGGGCGGCTTCGCCACCGTGCATTTTGGCCTGCGCACGCCGGAGCGCGCCCTGTCGCTCACCGTCGCCGGCGCCGGCTATGGCTGCGAAAAGGAGCACGAAGAGTACTTCCGCAACGTTTCCCTCGAAGTCGCCCGCCGCTTCGAAACGGACGGCGCCCGCGCCTTCGCCCCCACCTATGGCGAGGGCGCCAGCCGCGTGCAGTTCCAGAACAAGGACCCGCGCGGCTGGCGCGAATTCGCCGACCGTCTCGCCGCCCATTCGGACACCGGCGCGGCGCTGACCATGCGCGGCGTGCAGGCGCGCCGGCCCTCCTTCTGGGATCTGCAATCCGAACTGAAGGCCATGCCCATCCCCACCCTCGTCATCGTGGGCGACGAAGACGACCATTGCCTGCAGCCCGGCATCTTCCTGAAGAAGACCATCCCCGCCTGCGGCCTCTGCGTCTTCCCCAAGACCGGCCACACGCTGAACCTGGAGGAACCGGCCTGGTTCAACATGCACCTCGCCGAGTTCCTCGCGCAGGTGGAGGCCGGCCGCTGGGAGGTGCGCGACCCGCGCGCCCTCCCCGGCCAGATCATGCGGACGGACTGAGCCATGTCGCGTCTCTGGGACCGGCTGATGCGCCTCGCCGAGATCGGCGCGCGGGGCGATGGCGGGGTGAACCGACAGGCCCTCACCACGGGCGAGATCGAGGCCTGGCGTCTCCTGCTCCAATGGGGCGCGGAGGCCGGCCTGGAACCCGCCACAGATGACGCCGGCAACCTGTTCCTGACGCTGCCCGGGCGCGACCGCACGCTGCCGCCCGCCGTCATCGGCAGCCATGTGGACACCCAGCCCAACGGCGGAAAGTTCGACGGCGCATGGGGCGTGCTGGCCGCGCTGGAGGTCGTGACGGACCTGGGCATGACGCCCGCGCGCGACATCAGCGTGGTGGCCTGGTGCAATGAGGAGGGCGGGCGCTTCGCGCCGGGCATGACCGGCTCCGAGGCCTTCGCGGGCCTGCGCGACATGGCCTCCATACGCGCGCTGCGCGACGGCGACGGCGTGCTGCTGGGCGATGCGCTCGACGCGCTGCACGCCGCCTTTCCGCATTTGCCGCGCCTGCCGCTGAACCGCGAATTCGCCTTCTGCATCGAGCCGCATATCGAGCAGGCGACGCTGCTGGAGGAGGCCGGCCTGCCCATCGGGGTCGTCACCGGCATCCAGGGAAAGCTCACCTATGAAGTCGTGCTGGAGGGGGAGGAAGGCCATGCCGGCACGCGCGACATGGCCCTTCGGCGCGATGCGGTCATGGCCTTCGCGCGCATGGCCCAGCGCATGCAGCGCGAGGTGGGCGAGGCGGACCCCATCGTGAAGTTCACCATCGGCATGGTGCGGGTGGAGCCCAACGCGCCCTCGGTCATCGCCGGCCGCGTGGTGTTCCGCATCGACCTGCGCCACCCCGACAACGCGGCTCTGCTGGCACATGGCGCGAAGCTGGAGGAAATCGCCGCGACGGCCGCCGGCCCCTGCGACGTCACCATACGGCGCCTCATCCACGCGCCCTCCAACGGCTTTGACGCGGGGCTTCGCGCGCGCATCGCCGCCGCCGCCACGCGGCTGGGGCTGGGGCACATGGAACTGCTCTCCGCCGCCGGGCACGATGCGCGGCACTTCGCCGCGCGCTGCCCCACGGCGATGATCTTCATTCCCTGCCGCGGCGGCATCAGCCACTCGCCGCGCGAATCCGTGGAACCCGACC
>JBHYDO010000251.1:0-6734 GCA_051860645.1 Roseococcus sp. | reverse complement strand
CGCTCACCTTCCGCGCCTGGTACGAGGACCGCTTCGGCGCCGAGGCCTGGGAGGCGCTGTACAAGATCCCCAACGCCATCTGGCAGGACTACCTCTCCTGGCTGCAGCAAATGCTGGCGCTGCCGGTGCGGCATGGCGTGCGGGTCGCCGCCATCACGCCCGAGGACGGGCTGCTGCGCCTGGCCGTGGAGACGCCCCAGGGCCCGCAATCCCTGCTGGCGCGGCATGTGGTGATGGCGACGGGACGCGCCGGGGCAGGCGGGCTGGTCTGGCCTGGATTCGTGCCGCAATGCCTGGTGCCCGACCTCGCCATCCAGGCCTGCGAGAAGCTGGACTTCGCGCCGCTGGTGGGCAAATCGCTGGCCGTGATCGGCGCCGGCGCCTCGGCCTGGGACAACGCGGCGACGGCGCTGGAACGCGGCGCCGCCTCGGCCACGCTCTATGTGCGTGCGCGGACCCTGCCGCAGATCAACAAGGGCCGCGGCAGCACCGGGCCGCACTACTTCCACGGCTGGGACGCGCTGACGCCGGCCGAGCGCTGGGAGCTGATGGGCTATATGCTGGACGTGCGCTCGCCGCCGCCGCACGAGACGGTGAACCGCGCGCTGCGCCAGCCGCACTTCTCCATCCACCTTGGCACGCCCACCCTGGGCGCGCGGCGCGAGGGGGCGAAGGTGGTGCTGCAACTCGGCGGCGACGACCCGCGCGAGGTGGCGCATGACTTCCTCATCGTCGCCACCGGCTACCGGGTGGACATGGACCATGTGCCGGAACTGGCCGCCTTCGCCCCCCATGTGCAACGCTTCGGCGACGTGCACGCCGATGCGGCGGCGCGGCCGGACCTCGCGGCCTTTCCCTTCCTCGGCCACGGCTTCGAGCTGCTGCCGCGCGGCGCGGAGGCACCGCCCGAGATGGGCCGCATCCACCTCATGAACCATGGCGCGCTGGCGGCCCTCGGCGCCATCTCCAGCGACATCCCGGGTGTCATGGTGGCCGGCGAGCGCGTGGCGATGGCCATCCTGCGCGCCATCATGCAGGCCGAGTGGCCCGCCATCCGCGCCGAGCTGGAGGCATTTGACGAACCCGAGCTACAGGGCACACCCTTCTTCGTGCCACGTTGAAGGAAAGCCCGGCCATGAATGAACTCACCCAGCTGGCCCACCGCGTGCTGCCCGGCGGGCATTTCGGCAACATGGCCTCCGACATCGCGCTGGTGCGCGGCGCGGCCGGCCATGTCTGGGACAGCGAGGGCCGCGAATACATCGACTACCTGCTGGGCTCTGGGCCCATGTTCATCGGCCACGCGCACCCCGATACGACGGCGGCGGTGCTGGCGCAGATCCCGCTCGGCACCACATTCTTCGCCAACAACCCGGCCGGCATCCATCTCGCGGCGGCCATCGTGGACGCCATGCCCTGCGCCGAGCAGGTGCGCTTCCTCGCCTCGGGCACCGAGGCCGACATGTATGCCATGCGCGTGGTCCGCGCCTTCCGCGGCCGCGACAAGATCCTGAAGTTCGAGGGCGGCTACCACGGCATGAGCGACCACGCGCTGATGTCGCTCGCCCCCCGGCGCTCGGGCAATTTCCCGCACCCCATTCCCGACAGCGCGGGCATCCCTTCGCGCGTGCAGGACGAGGTGCTGGTGGCGCCCTTCAACGACGCCGAGGCCGCCGTCGCGCTCATCGAGGCGCATCACGACGACCTGGCCGGCGTGATCCTGGAGCCCTTCCAGCGCCTGATCCCGCCCGTGCCGGGCTTCCTCGAGGCGGTGCGCGCGGCCACCGCGCGGCGCGGCATCCCGCTCATCTTCGACGAGGTCGTCTGTGGCTTCCGCTTCGGCTATGCGGGTGGGCAGGGCTATTACGGCGTGACGCCCGATCTCTGCACCCTTGGCAAGATCATCGGCGGCGGCTTTCCGCTGGCGGCGGTGTGCGGCCGCGCCGACATCATGGCGCATTTCGACCGCGCGAAGGTGGGGGATGCGGGCTTCCTGATGCAGGTCGGCACGCTGTCGGGCAACCCGGTGGCCTCCGTGGCGGGCCTCGCCACACTGGAGGTGCTGCGCCGCCCCGGCGCCTATGACGACGTCTTCGCGCGCGGCCGCCGCATGATGGCGGGCCTCACCGAGGCGCTGCGCCGGCACGGCGTGGCCGGCCAGGTGGTGGGCGAGCCGGTGCTGTTCGACGTGGTCTATGCGACGGGCGAAATCCGCAACCACCGCGACATGCTGCGCGCCGACAGCGCCGTGCAAGCCGCGGTGAACCGGCACCTGCGCGCGGGCGGCGTGATGAAGGGCGACAGCAAATACTACCTCTCCACTGCCCATACCGACGAGGATGTGGACCGGACGCTGGCGCTGTTCGACGAGGCGCTGGCGGCATTGTGACGGGCGCAGCTCCCTTCGCCCGTGAAGATGGCCGCCGCTTGACCGTTCAGGCGCGTGCGCCGATACGGCCAGGATGAACCGGGACGTCCTCCTCCCCAGCCCGCCCCCCGTCGCGGCGCAGGGTCGCTTGGTGGCCGTCGTCGTCTGGGGCTATCGGCTCGTCCTCGGGCGAGACCCCGAGAGCGACGAGGTCGTGGCCAACTGGGTCTCGCTGGGCGACCCGCAGGCGGTGCTGCGGCACCTGGCGCGCTCGGGCGAGGCGGCGGAGGCTGCCGCGACCGACCGTCCGCCGCTCGGCGCCTGGCCCGCCGAGGGCATCAGCGCCGAGGCCGTGGACGCGGCTTGGCTCCTGCTCAAGGGCGTGCCGCCCACGCCGGAGGAGGTGGAGACGATCATCGCCCTCTGCCCCGTCGGTGCCATGCTGCGCGAGGCCTTCCTGGCCAGTCCCGAATACGAGGCGATGCGCGATGGCACCGAGCCGGCTTTTCCACCCGCCGGCGCGGTGCCATCCAATGTGCCGGAACGGACCCCGCCGTCGGCCCCCGTGCCCGTCGCGGCCGCGCTCGACCTGGCCCCCCTGCACTCCGTCGTGACGGAGCCCGTCGCGCTGCCCGCTTGGGGCGAGACGGCCGTTGTGCTGGATGGCCGGCGCCTGGTCATCCGCGGCAACACCGAGGATGCCTATTGGCGCGAGCTTCATCACGGCGTGCCCGAAGCTTCCGTCACCTCTCTGCTGCGGGTGACGCGCGCGCACCTGCCTGACGGCGGCCGCGGCGCCGTGCTGTTGGATGCCGGGGCGAACATCGGTCTCGCCTCGCTCGCCATGGCGCTTGCGGCGCCCGACCACGCGGTGCTGCTGGCGGTGGAGCCCGACGCGGCCAATGCCCGGCACCTGCGCGACAATCTGCGCCTCAACGGCCTGCCGCGTGCCCGCGTCGAGGAAATGGCGCTGGGGGCACGCGCAGGCATGGCGCAGTTTCGCGCCGATGACGGCAATTCGGCCACCGGACACCTGGTCGGCGCGCCCAGCGCCACCGAGGGGGCGGGCCGCAGTGTCACCAGCGTGCCCGTGCAGCGCCTGGACCGCCTCCTGGCCGAGCATGGCTGCGAGCGGTTGGACGTGCTGAAGGTGGATGTCGAGGGCGGCGAGGACGCGGTGCTGGGGGCGGTTGCCTGCTTGTCGGCCACCGGACACTGGTGCACATCGAATTCAACCTCTGGACCATCATGGCCGTGGCCGGCACCAATCCCCGCCGCGTGCTGGAGAGTTGGGCCGCATCCTTCCCGCACATCGTGGCCTTCGGCGATGATGGCAACCCCTGGCCGCTGGCGGACCAGGCGCTGCTGATGTGGTTCCTCTACGTCACGGTCACCAATCGCGGCGGCATGGGCGACCTGGTGCTCTGCCACGACCTGGAGTGGCTGAAGCGCTGGAAATAGCGCTCAGCGGAAGGCGAAGCCGATGCCGGGCCGCTCGGGCAGGCGCAGCATGCCAGCCTCGGCCACCATGTCCTCGGCCAGCATGGCCCGGAGCGAGGCCTGGGCGCCGTGCATCTCCAGCCAGCCGCCCGCGCCATGCCCGGCCAGCGCCGCCGCGTTGGCGATGTCCCAGCCGCCCGCATGGGCCACGGGCACGCCATGCGCCTCGGCCAGTGCCAGCACACGCAGCAGGCCGGTGACGCCGCCGCAGAAGGCCGCGTTGGGCTGCACCCAGTCCAGCGCGCCGCGCGTCAGCGCCTCGCGGAACCAGGCCAGCCCGTGCATCATCTGCCCCGCGCCGATGGGCACCCGCACGGAGCGCCGCAGCGCCGCCAGCGCCTCGATGTCGTTGTCGCGCAGCGGTTCCTCGAACCAGGCGATATCGCATTCCTCGACCATGCGCGCGAGGCGCTTGGCGTCGCCCAGGTTCATCCCGCAATTGGCGTCGAGGATGAGGCGCGCATCCGGCCCGATGGCGTCGCGCACCGCGCGGACCCGGGCCGCATCCTCCGCCACCGATCGCCCGCCAGCGGCCACCAGCATCTTCACGCCGACATAGCCCGCCTCGATGGCCGCCTTGCAGACGGCGACCAGTTCCGCCTCGCTGTAGCCGGGCAGGCCCACCGTGGCGTAGCAGGGCACGGCTTCGCGCGCGCCGCCCAGCAGGCGCCACAGTGGCTCGCCCAGTGCGCGGGCGCGGAGGTCCCACAGCGCCATGTCCAGCGCTGACAGCGCCGCGGTGAACACCGAACCCGCTCCACGCGGGTTGAAGCGTGCGGCGAGCATGGTGCCGATGGCCTCGATGCGGCGGGCGTCTTGGCCCGTCAGCGCCTTGCCGATGCCGCCGGCGATGAGCCCCGCCACCTCTGGTGCGAGGAAGCGCCCGGTGACGCCCTGGCCCACCAGCCCGTCCTCGCCCTCCACGCGGCACAGCACGAAGGCGGGCGCGTCCAGCGCCGCATAGCCGCGGGCCGCACTGCCGAGCTTGTCGAGCTGCCGCACCTCGGCCGTGACGGCGCGGATCCGCATCAGGCCGGGGCCAGCGTGTCGTTCCGCGCGGCGTCGCGCTCGGCCGCGTGGCAGGCCGCCCGCGCCTTGCCCTGATGCGCGACAAGCTGTGGCGCCTCGACCATGCAGCGGTCGAAGGCCAGCGGGCAGCGCGGGTGGAAGGTGCAGCCGGGCGGCGGCGAGAGCGGGTCGGGGAAGGTGCTGCCCAGCCCGGTCTCGGGCAAACCCAGGCGCGGGTCGGGCGTCAGCACCGAGGCAAGGAGGCCGCGGCTGTAGGGGTGCTGGGCGTGCCCCATCACCTCGGCCGTGGGGCCCTCCTCCACGACGCGGCCGAGATACATGACGGCCACCCGCGTCGCCAGCATCTGCACCACCGCGAGGTTGTGGCTGATGAACAGGCAGGTGAGGCCGAGGCGGGATTGCAGGTCCATCAGCAGGTTCAGGATCTGCGCCTGCACGGAGACGTCCAGCGCCGAGGTCGGCTCGTCGCAAATGAGCAGCTGCGGCTTCAGGATCAGCGCGCGCGCGATGGCAACGCGCTGGCGCTGCCCGCCGGACAGCTGCGACGGATAGGCGGCGGCGTGGCGCGGGGCGAGGCCCACCAGCCGCAGCATTTCCTCCACCTTGTCCTCGCGTTCGGAGGCGCTTCCACCTTCGCCGTGCACCGACAGCGGCAGGCCCACGATGGCGGCGATGGTCTTGCGCGGGTTGAGCGAGGAGTAGGGGTCCTGGAACACCGGCTGCACCAGCCGTGCGCGCTCCAGGCGGCCCAGCTGCGCGATCGGCCGGCCGTCGATCAGCACCTCGCCCTCGGTGGGCGTCTCTAGGCCGAGCACCATCTTGGCCAGCGTGCTCTTGCCGCAGCCGGATTCACCGACGAGGCCCAGCACCTGCCGCCGCGGCACGGTGAGCGAGACGCCGCCCACCGCCATCAGCGGCCGCTTGGGCGCGAACATGCCGCGGCCCACCGTGTAGCGCTTCACCACGTTGCGCAGTTCGAGGATGGGACGGTCTGCGGCGCTCATGCGGGGTTCTCGAGCAGGGAGGGCACCGCGGCCGGCAGCACGCAGCGCCAGGCATGGCCGTCGGCGCCGTGGGTGACGGGCACGCTGCGCGTGCAGGGCTCGGTCGCGAAGGCGCAGCGGTCGCGGAAGGCGCAGCCCTGGATGCCGCCCACCAGGTTCGGCACCAGGCCCGGGATGGTGCCGAGCGGCACGCCGGGCCTGCTGCGCGCGGGGATGGGGATGCAGTCGATCAGGCCGCGGGTGTAGGGGTGGCGGGGTTCGTCGAAGACGGTGACGGTGGGGCCGCTCTCCACCACCTCGCCGGCATACATGACCGCCACGCGGTGCGCCACGCGCGCCACAATGCCGAGGTCGTGCGTCACCAGCAGCAGGCCCATGCCCATCTCGCGCTGGAGTTCGGCCAGCAGGTGCAGGATCTCGGCCTGGATGGTGACGTCGAGTGCGGTGGTGGGCTCGTCGGCGAGGATGAGGTCGGGGCCGCACATCAGCGCCATGGCGATCATCACGCGCTGGCGCAGGCCGCCCGAAAGCTCGTGCGGGTATTGCACGAGGCGGCGGCCGGCGGCGGCGATGCCCACGCGCTCCAGCAGCTGCACCGCGCGGTCCGTGGCCTGGCGGCGGTTGCCCTTGCCGTGGCGCAGGAAGGGCTCGGTGAGCTGGTCGCCGATGGTCCAGGCCGGGTTGAGGCTGGTCATCGGCTCCTGGAAGATCATCGCCATGCGGTTGCCGCGCAGCGCGCGCAGGCGGGACGGCGTGATTGTCAGCAAATCCTCGCCGGCGAATTCCATGCGCTCGGCGGTGCGGCGGGCGGAGCCGGGCAGCAGCCCCATCAC
>JBHYDO010000250.1:0-6740 GCA_051860645.1 Roseococcus sp. | reverse complement strand
CGTCAGGCCGCCCGGACCAAGCGCCGAAAGGCGGCGCTTGTGCGTCACCTCGGAGAGCGGGTTGGTCTGGTCCATGAACTGGCTGAGCTGCGACGAACCGAAGAACTCGCGCACCGCGGCCGCGGCCGGCTTCGCGTTGATCAGGTCGTGCGGCATCACGGTGTCGATATCCACCGACCCCATGCGCTCCTTGATGGCACGGTCCATGCGCAGCAGACCCACGCGGTACTGGTTCTCCATCAGCTCGCCGACCGAGCGCACGCGCCGGTTGCCGAGATTGTCGATGTCGTCGATGGAGCCGCGGCCGTCCTTCAGGTCCATCAGCACGCGCATGGTGGCGACGATGTCCTGCTTGCGCAGCGTGCGCAGATAGTCCGGCGCCTCCTCGAGCGAGAAGCCCAGGCGCATGTTCATCTTGACCCGACCCACTGCCGAAAGGTCGTAGCGGTCCGGGTCGAAGAACAGGCCCTTGAACAGGGTTTCGGCGGTTTCCGGCGTCGGCGGTTCGCCCGGGCGCATGACCCGGTAGATGTCCATCAGCGCTTCTTCGCGGTTGCTGTTCTTGTCCACCGTCAGCGTGTTGCGCATCCACGGCCCGACCGACTGGTCGATGGCGAGCGTGGGCAGGCTGTCCAACCCGGCGTCCTCGATCGCGGCGAGCTTCGCCTCGGTCAGTTCCTCGCCGGCCTCAGCCCAGATTTCGCCCGTCTCATAATTCACCAGGTCTTCGCCGACGAAGCGACCGAGCAGGTCGGCGCGGCCCACCAGCACTTCCGTCGTGCCGGCTTCCGCAATCTTGCGGGCGGCGCGAGGCGTCATCTTGCTGTCCTTCTCGGCCACCACGGCGCCGGTGCGCGCGTCCACCAGCGGCTCCAGCAGCTTGATGCCCTTGAAGCTGTCCGGGTCGAAGCCGCGCGACCAGCCCTTGGGCGAACGGGTGAAAACCACCCGGCCATAGAAGGCGTTGAGGATTTCCTCGGCGTCCATGCCGCGGATTTCCGCGTGATCGATCTCCAGGCCCTGGGCCGCGCGCTCGGCGCGCTTGGCTTCGGTGACCGTGCTGTCCAGTGCCATCAGCAGGGTGGAGGCGGGCAGCTTGCGCTTGCGGTCGATGCGGACATAGCAGATGTCCTTGGCGTCAAACTCGAAGTCGAGCCAGCTGCCACGATAGGGGATGACGCGCGCGGCGAAGAGGTACTTGCCGCTGCTGTGTGTCTTGCCGCGGTCATGGTCGAAGAAGACGCCCGGGCTGCGGTGCATCTGGCTGACGATGACGCGCTCGGTCCCGTTGATGATGAAGGTGCCGTTGTCCGTCATGAGCGGCATGTCGCCCATGTAGACATCCTGCTCCTTGATGTCGCGGACGGAGCGGGCACCGGTGTCCTCGTCCAGGTCCCAGACGATCAGGCGCAGCCGCACCTTCAGCGGCGCGGCGTAGGTCAGCCCGCGCTGGATGCATTCCTCGACGTCGTACTTGGGCTCCTCCAGCTCGTACTGGACGAATTCCAGCCGGCCGCGGCCCGCGAAGTCGTTGATCGGGAAGACGGACTTGAACACTTCCTGCAGCCCGGTGTTGGTCCGGCTGTCAGGGTGCGTCTCCATTTGCAGGAAGTTGGCGTAGGAGGCGCGCTGGACGTCAATCAGGTTCGGCATCGGCGCGATCTCGGGCAGGCGCCCGAAACTCTTGCGGATCCGCTTCCGTGCCGTGAACGACTTGCTGATGGCGTTCATGCCTGTTCCGCTTTCCTATCAAGACCTGACGCATGGGCACATTGCCCGGCATCGGTATTTGGGGCTCCGGCGGGCACCCTGCCCCCGGAACGGCCAGAGGGGCGGCAACCAGACCCTGATTGCCGCCCGCCCCAACCTGGTAGAAAATCCCGCATCGTGGCACACCCCCAGGGGGCGCAGCCACGATGGGCCGGGATTACTTGACTTCGACCTTGGCGCCGTTCTCTTCCAGCACCTTCTTGATCTTGTCGGCTTCGTCCTTGGACACGTTTTCCTTCACGGTCTTCGGAGCGCCCTCGACGAGGTCCTTGGCTTCCTTCAGGCCCAGGCCGGTGATGGTGCGGATTTCCTTGATCACGTTGATCTTCTTGTCGCCAGCGGCGGCAAGGATCACAGTGAACTCGGTCTGCACCTCCACCGGCGCGGCGGCGGAGACGCCCCACTTCTCTTCCAGCATCTTGGAGAGCTCGGCGGCCTCCAGGACGGTCAGGGCGGACAGCTCATCAACGAGCTTAGCGAGATCGGCCATATGTGTATTCCTTCGATTTAATGGCTTGACTGTGGCTTGACAACCCCACCGCGACGCGCAGCGAGGCCAAAGTGTTCGATGGCAGCCTTCGGCCCTCTATGCAGGGGTACGGCGCGACCACCGGCGCCGGGGAAGCCCCCGGCCCGGCAGATCACGCGGCGTCCTTGTCCGCATAGGCCTTCAGCACCCGTGCCAACTGCCCGCCAGGTGCCTGCAGCACCCCGGCGATCCGCGTGGCCGGGGTCTGGATCAGACCCACAAGCCCCGCACGCAGCGTCTCGAGCGAGGGCAGCTCGGCCAGGGCCTTCACGCCTTCGGCGTTCAGGTTCTGGGTGCCGAGCGCCCCGCCCAAAATCACGAACTTGTCGTTCGTCTTGGCGAACTCCACGGCGGTCTTCGCCACGGCCACAGGGTCCTTCGACCACGCAAGCGCGGTCGGACCCTTCAGCAGCGGCGAAATGCCCTGGAAGCGGGTGCCGTCGAGGGCGCGAGTGGCCAGCCGGTTCTTCGCGACCTTGTACGTCGCGCCCGCGGCCCGCATCTTCCGGCGAAGATCATCCACCGCCGCGACCGTGAGACCCTTGTTCTGGGCCACGAGCACGAAGGAGGTTTCGCCGAAGACGCCGACCAGGGACTCGACGAACGCGCGCTTTTCCGTGCGGTCCAATTCACGTCTCCGTCGGTGACCGGAGCCTGGTGGAGGGGCGCCGGCCGGTTCACACGGGGGCGCGGGGACCATTCCCCACACCCCGTTCGCTGTCGTTGCCGGAAAGCCAAGCCATCATCGCTCGGGCGCGCACGCCCGAGGATGGCATCTCGGTTCCCCGTCTCATGCGGGCGGGGCGCACCCCTTCAAGCTGCCCGTCGCCAGGCGGCACCTGCAATCTCCGACAGGATCGGCGGGGGCGAACCCCCACCTGCGCGGCCGAACCTGACGGCCCGGCCGAATTCGTTCAGCCCGCGCCAATGGTGGACACGTCCACCTTCACGCCCGGGCCCATGGTCGAGGACACGGCCACCTTGCGCACATAGGTGCCCTTGGCGCCGGTCGGCCGCGACTTCTGGATGGCGTCCACGAAGGCGCGGGCGTTGTCCAGCAGCTTCTCGGCGTCGAAGCTCGCCTTGCCGATGCCGGCATGGACGATGCCGGCCTTCTCGGCGCGGAACTCCACCTGGCCGGCCTTGGCGGCGGTGACGGCGCCCTTCACGTCCATGGTGACGGTGCCGAGCTTGGGGTTCGGCATCAGGCCGCGCGGGCCCAGCACCTTACCGAGCCGGCCCACCAGGGCCATCATGTCAGGCGTCGCGATGCAGCGGTCGAAGTCGATCTTGCCTTCCTGCACGGCGGCGGCCAGGTCATCGGCGCCCACCACGTCGGCGCCGGCGGCCAGGGCCTCCTCGGCCTTGGCACCGCGCGCGAAGACGCCCACGCGGACGGTCTTGCCGGTGCCGTTGGGCAGGCCAACAACACCGCGGACCATTTGGTCGGCATGGCGCGGGTCGATGCCGAGGTTCATCGAGATTTCGATGCTCTCGTCAAACTTGGCCTTCGCATTGGCCTTGGCCAGCGCGATCGCCTCTGCCAGCGGATAGGTCTTGTTGCCGTCCACCGTCGCAGAGAGGGTCTTCATGCGCTTGGTCATCTTCGCCATGGCTCAGCCCTCCACCACGGTCATGCCCATGGAACGGGCGGAACCGGCCAGCATCCGCACCGCGCTCTCGACGTCGGTGCAGTTCATGTCCTTCATCTTGATGGCGGCGATCTCGGCCAGCTGCGACTTCGTCACACGCCCCACCATGGCGCCCTTGCCGGGCGTGGTGCTGCCCTTCTCGATCTTGGCGGCCTTCATCAGGAAGTAGGTGTTGGGCGGCGTCTTGGTGATGAAGGAGAAAGTGCGGTCCGTGTACGCGGTGATGACCACGGGCGTCGGCGTGCCCGGCTCCATCTGCTGCGTTGCCGCGTTGAATTCCTTCACGAACTGCATGATGTTCAGCCCGCGCTGACCGAGCGCCGGACCCACCGGCGGCGAGGGGTTCGCCTTGCCTGCCGGGATCTGCAGCTTGATGTAGCCTGCGATCTTCTTTGCCATGAACCTGTAAAGTCCTCTCGAATGCTGAGAGACCCGCGGTGCCAACGGTCACCTGCCCCAAGCCGGGCGTCGGCAACCTCCCGCGTTTCTCCACCCCGGCGGCGCGGCCTCCGGGATTGAAGCGGCGCGCATAGCCCGGTGCGGCAGCGCTGTCCATCCCCGGCAAGGCATTGACATGGTTGCCCCGCGGTCAGCGCATGGATGGCGGCAGCGCCCGCACCCTGGACGGGGCCTGCGCGAAGGGCCCATCCTGCCTTGGTGAGCGCCACCGCCCCCCCTTCCCGCATCCTCGTCGGTATTCTCTTCATGCTCACGGCGGGGCTGTTGTTCCCCGTCATGGGCGGCTTCGCCAAGCTGCTGGGGCAGGACTACTCCTCCCTGCAGATTTCCTGGGCACGGGCCTTCGGCCACATCCTCTTCCTTTCCGCCCTCTTCATGCCGCGCATGGGGCTGGCGCTGTTCCGCACCAAGCGCCCCGGGCTGCAGCTGGCGCGATCCTCCATGCTGTTCACCTCGAATTTGTGCTTTTTCTACGCCATCGCCTTCATCCCGCTGGCCAAGGCCGCTGCCATTTCATTGGCCGCGCCGCTCATTGTCGCGCTGCTGGCCTGGCCCATGCTGAAGGAGCGCACGACGCCGGGGCGCGTCATCGCGCTGTTTATCGGCTTCCTGGGCGTGCTGGTGGTAATCCGGCCAGGAACGGCGCTGTTCCACTGGGCCTCGCTGTTCATCCTGACCAGCGCCACCGCCTATGGCGTCTACCAGATTCTGACGCGACAGATCGCCAGCACGGATTCGGCCGAAACCTCGGCCCTGTACTCCGCCTTCGTGGGCGGCTTCGGCATGCTGCTGGTGCTGCCCTTCGTGTGGCAGACGCCAGCCTCCCTCCTGGATGTGGGGCTGTTCATCGGAGTGGGGGTGCTGGGCGCGACCGGCCATTATTGCGTGGCGCGTGCCTTCGGCTATGCGCCGGCCAACATCATCTCGCCCTTCCAGTATTTTCAGCTGCTGGGCTCGGTGGCGGTGGGTTGGTGGCTGTTCACCGAGTTCCCCGACACGCTGACCTGGATCGGCGCGGCCATCATCACGGCGGCGGGGCTGTATATCGGATGGAGCCAGACGCGGCGGAAGGCTTAGGATTCGCGCCGGCGATCCGGCCGCACGGTAGCCAGCGCAGCCGGACCGTCCACACCGTCGCCACCTCGCTGCGGCGGGTCCAAGCCGCCGGAGGCGGCGCCCGAAGTCTGATGGCAGGAAGAACTAAAGCTTCTCGACCTGCCCGTACTCCAGCTCCACCGGCGTGGACCGCCCGAAGATGGAGACGCTGACCTTCACGCGGCCCTTCTCCTCGTCCACCTCCTCGATGGTGCCGTTGAAGCTGGTGAAGGGCCCGTCGGAGACGCGCACCTGCTCGCCCACCTCGAACAGCACGGCGGGGCGGCGCGGCTTCTCGGCACCCTCCTGCACGGCGTTGACGATGCGCATGGCCTCAGCCTCGGTGATGGGCTGCGGCTTGTTGCGCGCACCGAGGAAGCCCGTGACCTTCGGCGTGTCCCGCACCAGGTGCCAGGTGTCGTCGGTCATTTCCATCTTCACCAGCACGTAGCCGGGGAAGAACTTGCGCTCCGCGTCCACCTTCTGGCCGCGGCGCACCTCGGTCACCTGCTCGGTCGGCACCAGGATGTCATCGATCCGGTCCGCCAGGCCCGATTTGGCCGCCTGCGCGCGGATCTGCTCGGCGATCTTCTTCTCGAAGCCCGAATAGACATGCACCACATACCAACGCTTGTCGGCCATCGGCCTGAACCCCGCTTGCGCTGTCAAAGACCGAACACCCAACCCATGACGAACTGGATGATCTGGTCCACGACCAGGAAAAACAACGCGGCGAGCGCCGACAGGGCCAGCACCAGCCCCGTGGTGATGAGCGTTTCCTTGCGTGTCGGCCAGGTGACCTTGGAGGTCTCCTGCCGCACTTCCCGGACGAACTGGACGGGGTCGGGTTTGGCCAAGGTGCTGTGTCCTGAAACGTCGCCGCAATATGCGGCCTCTGAAAGCATGACGGCGGCCGTTGTGCAACGTGCCGCCGCCAAACGCCCTATATCTGGCAGGGGTGGAGGGTCTCGAACCCCCAACCTCCGGTTTTGGAGACCGGCGCTCTAGCCAATTGAGCTACACCCCTAGAGGCGGGCGCAAGCAGGGTTATTGCCCCGCCGGCGCCGCGCCGCAAGCGGACCCTACTTCGAAATGCTGGCGACGACGCCCGCACCCACGGTGCGGCCACCCTCGCGGATCGCGAAGCGCAGGCCCTCGTCCATCGCGATCGGCGCGATCAGCTCCACGTCCATCGAGACGTTGTCGCCGGGCATCACCATCTCCACGCCCTCCGG
>JBHYDO010000249.1:0-6760 GCA_051860645.1 Roseococcus sp. | reverse complement strand
TCGTCGCCGAATTCGCCCATGAAATCCCGCTGGGCCGCTTCGCCGAGGCGGAGGAGGTGGCGGCCATGGTGCTGTGGCTTGCCAGCCCGCGCGCCGGCTACGTCACCGGGCAGACGGTGAATGTGGATGGCGGCATCGCGCGCGGCTTGGTGTAGCCGCCGCTTCGGGCTACCTGCGGTGCCACCATGAGCCACAACAGCTTCGGACATCTCTTCCGCGTCACCACCTGGGGCGAGAGCCACGGCCCCGCCATCGGCGGCGTGGTCGACGGCTGCCCGCCCGGCATCCCTCTCGACGAGGCCTGGATCCAGCCCTTCCTCGACAAGCGCCGCCCGGGCAGCAGCAGCTTCGTGACGCAGCGGCAGGAACCGGACCAGGTCCGCATCCTGTCCGGCGTCTTCGACGGGCGCACCACCGGCACGCCCATCGCGCTGATGATCGAGAACCAGGACCAGCGTTCGCGCGACTATGGCGAGATCGCGGAGAGCTTCCGGCCCGGCCATGCCGACATCGCCTATGAATGGAAATACGGCATCCGCGACTATCGTGGCGGCGGCCGGGCCTCGGCGCGCGAGACGGCCATGCGCGTCGCCGCCGGCGCCATCGCGCGCCGCGTGCTGGGCGAGGGCGTGGTGATCCGGGGTGCGATGGTGCAGATGGGCACCGACCGCATCGAGCCCTCCGCCTGGGACTGGGCCGAGACCCAGGCCAACGACTTCTGGTGCCCCGACGCCACCGCCGCCGCGCGCTGGGCCGAAAGCCTGGCCGCCATCCGCAAGGCCGGCAGTTCGGTGGGGGCGGTCATCGAGATTCAGGCCGAGGGCGTGCCGGTGGGGCTCGGCGCCCCCATCTACGGCAAGCTGGATGCGGACCTGGCCGCCGGCCTCATGTCCATCAATGCGGTGAAGGGCGTGGAAATCGGCGATGGCTTCGCCGCGGCGGCCCTCACCGGCGAGGACAATGCCGACGAGATGCGGATGCGACAGGATGGCACAGTCGAATTCCTCGCCAACCATGCGGGCGGCATCCTGGGCGGCATTTCCACCGGACAGGCCATCATCGCGCGCTTCGCCGTGAAGCCCACCAGCTCAATTCTCACCATGCGCCGGGCCGTGACGCGCGCCGGAGAGAACACCGAGTTGCGCACCAAGGGCCGGCATGACCCTTGCGTGGGCATTCGCGCCGTGCCGGTGGGCGAGGCGATGGTGGCATGCATTCTTGTGGATCACCTGCTACGACATCGGGCACAGTGTCCAACAGCAGGAAGCACCCCGATCCTGCCTGCCAAGAAACCAACTTGAGCAGTCGGAATTTAGGGCGTAGCTTCCCATATCAGCCAAGCGCGCGGGCATCGGTCCGTGGTGCCAGCAGGACGAGAGCAAGATGCCCATCGCCGACCACGAGGCGGATGACCTTTCCGCCCCCTCCACGCTGAGCGCCTTCCTCGACCTCGCCGGGGCTGAGAAATGGCGTTCCCGCGTGCGGGACATCGGCATCCGGGCGCAGCGCGGTTCGCTGACCGGGCGGGCAGCGCAGCAGCGCCACGCGCTCGAACTCATCCTTGCCCGGTTGAACAACCCCGCCGTGCTGGCCAAGGCAGGGCGGCATGAGCGCCGGCTGCTGGCCTTCGTGCGCGAAGCCACCGACCTTGCTGCCGGCCTGGAACCCGGCCCGCGCGCCAGGCTGCAAAGCCTGATTGCGCTTGGGCTGGAGGGCGAGGGCACTCTCATTCCGCTGTTCCACCTGCTGCGCACCGCCGCCATCCTCCGTATGCGCGGCTTCGAGGTGCGCCATGACGGGCTTCTGCACGGCACCGCCTACGATCTGATGGTGCAGCGCGAGGGTGCCGTGGCCGAAGTGGTGTGCGAAACCGTTTCGGCTGAGGAAGGGCGCCCGCTTCACCGTGGCCACTGGGCCAGCCTGGTGGACCGTGTGAACCCCGAGTTGCAGACCTGGCTCGCAGCCCATCCCGGTCGCTATATCCTCAAAATGACGCTGCCCGAAGATACCTCGGAGAAGAACCGCATCGGTGAATTGCATGGCCGCATCTCGGCCATGCTGGCTGCCGAGAAGCGACAGGACGCCAGCGCCGACGCCGTTCTCAAGCTCGACCCGCTGGTGCTGGCCGGCGCCCAGGCGGCTTCCGGCCCCAACCGCGCCCTGCCGGCCCGCCTGCGCGAATTGTTCGGGCTGGAAGCGCACCTGGCCGTGACGGCCGACCCCGCCAGCGGCTCGGTCATGGTCATGGCAGCGCGGGCGGGACGGGAGAACGACATCTCCACCGCCGCCAAGCGACGACTGGCCCAGGCCGCGACGGACAGGCTCTCCGGCCGGCATCCCGGCATCATGGCCCTGTTCCTTGATGACCTGGACGCCGCCGAATGGCACGGCCTGCGCGACACCCTGGAACTAGAGGGGGTGGTGCGCCGCTTCCTCACTGAGGCCGAGGCCAAGCGCGTCGTTGCCGTCACATGTGCCACCCGTCAGGAGCTGTTCGGCCTGCCGGACTGCGCGCCCGAGGGCGAGCTGCGCTTCCGCAATCCAAGTCATCCCCAGGCAAAGAGCCAGGGGCTGGAGCCAGCGATCGCCTCCGCAGGGGGGTGAGCCTTCTTGACCCGCCGCAGCGCAGCGCCACGCTGAGCGTGCTGTCGCTCTTCAGGATCACGGCCTCGGCCTCTGCAAGATCCCCCGCCCGCCGCAGGCACGGACGGCACTGAGCAGCTCCGGTTCCGTGATGCGCTCGGCACGCAAGGCGCCCCGGCAGGGGGTGCCATGGCGCAGAGGCAGGCGCGGCTCGGACCGGCCGGCATCCGCGAAGCGCGCCGACCGCACCGAGGCCCAGGCCAGGCTGAACTGCATCAGCACCAGCAGGCCCAGCGCCACCGGCGCCTGCGCGAATGGTACCGATTGCTGGACCAGGATGGCCGAGAAGGTGGAGCACCGTGCCACCGTCACCACCAGGTCGAAGGCGTTCAGCTTGGCCAGCATCCGCTTCCCGGAGACGCTCAGGAACAGGATGAGGCAAGTGTAGCTCGTCACGCCCACCACCAGCGTGCGCAGGATCCCGCTCCACCCTGGAAGAACATGGCGGCCATGGCACAGAAGCGGCCAGAGGCGGCGCGGGTTGCACCCTTCAGTAGTCGCCGAACGAACGGATGTAGAGCACCAAGCCCGCGCACGTCGCGAATACCACCACGCCCAGCGCGAGGGGCGCCATGCGCGGCTGCGGCGTGCCGGCCGGCATGGGCTTGTGGCCCAGCATCATCGCCCGCACCAGGTCATGTCCCGGGAACAGCCTGTACCACGCGATGGCCATGATATGCAGCACGATGACCGCGAAGATCACGTTGATGGCGCGGTAATGCACCCAGGCGGCCCAGTCCTGCACCTCGGCGCTGACCTGGCGGGCGAGCGGACCGTAGGTGAAGACCTGGTCGTAGATGAACAGCCCGCTCACCGCCTGGGCCAGCAGAAGGGGAATGAGCAGCGCCACCATCCAGGCGCCGGCCGGGTTGTGGGTGAGTTCTCGATCAGGCCCCGTCTCGCGGCGCAGCTTCCGCAGGTGGCGGAGTGCGGCGGCCGGCGTGCTGAGAAAGCTGCGGAACCGTGCGGGTTCGGAGCCAACCAGGCCCCAGAGGATGCGGAAGCTCACCAGGGTCAGCAGCGCGTAGCCTGACCACTGGTGCCAATCCATCCGATGGGCCCGCGCCGTGAGGTAGGAAAATGGAATGAGGAACACGATGGACCAGTGCCAAAGCCTGATCCAGCCATCCCAGACCTTCACCTTGGTTTCGGTCGGCTGCGATTGGATGTCGCTCATCGGAGTGCCTTGGGTTGCAATGGAGTTGCCCCACTTCCGTGGACGGCTGGCGGGTAGGGATCAGTCGTCTTCGGCCATGGTTCTGGCTTCGTATTGGATGGGCGAAAGATAGCCCAGGGCCGAGTGTCGCCTGGTCGGATGGTAGAAGCCCTCGATGAAGGCGAACACCGCCATCCGAGCCTCGGCCTGGGAGCGGAAGCTCCGCCGGTCCAGCAGCTCGCGCCCGAGGGTGGCGAAGAACGCTTCGGCCTTGGCATTGACATACGCATCGCCGACCGGGCCGGTGTAGGGGCGCAAGCCCGCCTCTTTGCACCTGAAGCCGAAGGCCACCGACCCGTACTGCCTGCCCTCATTCGAGTGATGGACTGCGCTTGCGGGCCACAGCCGCCCTCTCGGCCCACAGATCAGCCTGCACCCGGGGCGCGCCGCGGGGGCCGTGAGAGGCGGCATGGATCGTGCGGATCCGGCATTGGCCATCAACACCGGGCTATCTTATGGCCGAAAACCCGGTCGGCTGAAGGATGGCGTTGGTCACATTGGCCACGATCGGCCCATCCGCCTCGGTCTGCGCCCGCTTCTCGATCCATTCCGGGTCGGCCTGGAAGGCCGTCCACTTGGCCTCCCGCTCGGCCAGCGACTGCCACTCCAACAGGTAGTGCAGGTCGAGGCTGGATTCGCCCACCACCGTCGTCCAGAAGCCAGCCTGGCGGATGCCATGGCGCTCCCAGATTTTCAGGGTAATGGTCTCGAAACGCTTAAGCAGCGCCGGCAGGCGGCCGGGCACGCAGCGATAGATGCGCAGTTCATGGATCACAGGGCGAATTCCTTCAGCACTTCGGGTTTGAAAGCGAGGCCGTGGCCGGGCGTCTCCGGCGCGGTGATGAAGCCATCCTCGATCACCGGATGCGAGACCCACAGATCGTCCAACAGCCCCATCTGCTCGGCCCAGGCGGCGTTGGGGATGGAGGCGAGCAGGTGCACGTTGAGCTCGGGAAAGAGGTGCGGAGCCATGCGCATCCCCCAGGTGTCGGCGACGGTGGCGATCTTGCGCAGCTCGGTCAGGCCGCCACGCATCGGGTCCGGCTGCAGGATGGGCAGGCTGGGGTTTTCAAGGAAGGGCTTGAGGCCGGCGCGGCCGAAATGCGTCTCGCCGCCGACGACGCGCATGTCCAGCATCTCGGCGCAGCGCAGGTAGCCGGCGTGGTCGTCGGGCAGCACCGGCTCCTCCAGCCAGTAGATGTCGTATTCCTGCATGCGGCGGCCGGCGTGGATGGCGATGTCGGCCGTCCAGCCCATGTTCACGTCGATCATGATGTCGATCTCCGGGCCCAGCGCCTCGCGCATGCGGCGGACGTTCGTGACGTCCGTGCGCCAGTCGCCGACATGGGCCACCTGCATCTTGATGGCCTTGAAGCCCTGGCTGACGAAATGCCGCGCCTTGGCGATCATGCCGTCGCCGCGCAGGTCGCGGAAGCAGCCGCTGCCATAGATCGGGATGCGTGACTGGTGGTGCCCCCACAGCCGGTGCAGCGGCATGCCGGCCGCCTTGCCCACCACATCCCACAGCGCGATGTCGATGGCCGATTGCGCCATCATGGTCACCCCGCCGCCGCCGCCGGTCAGCGTGCCGCGCCAGAGATCGCGCCAGATCGCCTCGATGGCGGTCGCGTCGCGGCCGATGACCCTCGGCGCCATGGCATGCTCGATGCAGGCGGCGATGCTGCGCTGCAGTGGCAAGTTCAGCAGATGCAGGTAGCCCATGCCGGTGATGCCACTGGCGGTCGTAATGTCGACCACGAGCAGGTCGCGCCTGGCGCCGAGGGGATGGCCGGCGAGCCAGGGGTCGTCGGGCCAGGGCAGGTCCAGCTCGGTCACGCGCAATTCGCGGATGGTCAGGTCTGGCATGGTGCCCTCCGACCCAGATGAGACGCCACCGCTGGCCGCTTGGCAACTTGGGGAACTGGGCGGTTGCGTTGAGGGGCGCCGCCGCCATCCCCGTGACGCTGGTCTTTAGCGTCGCCGGCGCGCCGCTCTCATGATGCCGTGGGCGTGATCAGCGTCACCGTCGGGGAATGTGTGCGGTAGCGCCCCACATCGCGTGTCAGCAGCGGCGGTCCAGCGGCCATTCCGGGCGGAGGCAGGCGGCATTGTATGGGCAAATGGCCTCCCAGACACCGTCGCCGGTCACCCATGCCGTCAGGAGGCCAGTTGTGCCGCCAGCGCCGTCTCGATCACCGACGGCCGGCGAAGAACCAGGGCCCCGCGGGTACGCGCCAGCACCCCCTCGCGGAGCAACCGCGCGAACTCCCGCGAGACGGGTTCGCGCCGTGCACCGATGCGCCGCGCCAGGATCTGCTGGACCGGCGGCGGTGTGATGATGCGGCTGCCGTCAACGCCAGCCGGCCCCGCCAGACGGAGCAGTTCCGCATAGAGGCGGTGTCGAATATCGAGGCTGGTGAACTCCAGCATCCGTGCATTGGCTTCGCGAATTCGCGCGGTCAACAATTGCATCATCCGGCGCGACAAGGCCGGCGTCTCCGCCAGGATCGCTATGAACACGGCCCCGGGCAGCCGGCAGATCCGGCTCCGATGCAGCGCCGCCACACTCGCTGAGCGCGGCGCTCCATCGATGGCCGCCATTTCGCCGAAGAACCCCCCGGCCGGAACGTCCTGCAGGATCAGTTCCTGACCGCCCAGGGTTCGCACCGCAATCCGAACGCTTCCCGACAGGACGAAGAACACGTCGTCGGACGGGTCGTCGAAGTCGAGGATGAGCTGACCCGCCTCGGCCGTCAGCCACGCGGCGCGCGCCTCGTGGCGGTCCAGCAGCCCGGCCGGGACGCCGCGGAAGAACCCGATGCCCGCGAGCCGGCCGTCCACGCCGCCGCGCCCCACGCGCCCGCAGCCGGGCGCGGGCCGCGGCGCATCCCGCGTTGGTTT
>JBHYDO010000248.1:6130-6845 GCA_051860645.1 Roseococcus sp. | reverse complement strand
CCTGCTGGACCATGGCGGGCAGGTGCTGGACAGCCCCCAGCTGACCCTGCCGCACCCCCGTATGACCACCCGCGCCTTCGTGCTGCTGCCGCTGGCCGAGGTGGCGCCGGGATGGGGGCATCCCGCCACGGGGCAGGGGTTGGATGCGCTGCTGGCGGCCCTGCCCCCCCAGGAGATCAGGCCCATGGCGGCGTGATCGCTTGCACCGGCGGCCCGCTTCGCTTATCTGGAGGGTTCGCCGAGGTGCAGCATGTCTGCGCCCGCACACCCTTGGCCGAGGTATTTCATGGCACGCGTCACCGTCGAAGACTGCATCGTCCAGGTTCCCAACCGCTTCGAGCTCGTGCTCCTGGCGGCGCAGCGGGCACGCAACATCAGCCGGGGCGAAAGCCTGACGGTGGAGCGCGACAATGACAAGAACCCCGTCGTTGCCCTGCGCGAGATCGCCGACCAGACCGTCCCGCTGGACGCGCTGGAACAGGACCTCATCAAGTCCCTGAGCCGCGCGCCGGAGCCGGAGCCTGTCGAGGACGAGGTGATGGACCTCATCGACACCAACGAGAACATCTTTGGTGTGATGGACGTGAACGAGGAACTTCCGGCCGACATGGGCGCGGAGGATTTCAGCCCGGACGACCTGGAGGCGCAGCTCGCAGCCGAACTGGGCGGCGGCCGGGACTGAGCCGGGCAAGCCCGCTCTCGTGATGCCGCGCGC
>JBHYDO010000248.1:0-6120 GCA_051860645.1 Roseococcus sp. | reverse complement strand
GGGGGGGGGGCCGGGGCCTCCGCGGGCCACCCCCGCCGTGGTCCGCCCGCCCCCCCCCCCGCCCCCCCCGGCGGGGCCCCCCGCGCCCGATGGTGTTGCCCGCGGCAGCGCAGCGCCGCCCCCCGGTCTCGATGCCGTTATCGAATTCGTCGCCCGCATCGCCGCGGCCGATCCTCGCCTCGACGCCGACCTGCTGCTGCGCGCCGGCCGCCTTGCCGCCGCGGCGCACGCCACCCAGGCGCGCCAGAATGGCGAGCCCTACATCATCCATCCCATTGCGGTGGCCGAAATCCTGGCGGGTTTCCGCATGGACACCGCCACCATCGCCACCGCCCTGCTGCACGACGTGGTGGAGGACACCGAACACAGCCTTGCCGACATCGAGCGCCAATTCGGCGCCGAGATCGCGCGCCTCGTGGATGGTGTCACGAAGCTCTCCCGCATCGAGGTGCAGAGCGAGCGCACCAAGCAGGCCGAGAACCTGCGCAAACTGCTGCTGGCGCTGTCCGAGGATCTGCGCGTGCTGCTGGTCAAGCTCGCGGACCGGCTGCACAACATGCGCACCCTCTCCTTCGTGCCCAAGCCCGAGAAGCGGCAGCGCACGGCGCGCGAGACGCTGGACATCTACGCGCCCCTGGCCGAGCGCATCGGCATGGAGCAACTCAAGACCGAGCTGGAGACGTTGGCGTTCCGGGAGCTGAACCCCGATGGCTGGGCCAGCATCGCCCAGCGCCTGACCTGGCTGCGCGGCCGTTCGGGCGACATGATCGCCGAGATCGAGCTGGAATTGCGCGACGTGCTGGAAATGCACGACGTGCCGGTGGAGGAGGTCTCGGGACGCGAGAAATCCTCCTACTCCATCTGGCGCAAGATGCAGGCGAAGAACGTGACCTTCGAGGGCCTCTCGGACGTCATGGCCTTTCGCATCATCGTGCCCGAGCGCGTGCATTGCTACCTGGCGCTGGGCGCCATCCATGACGCGTTCAAGGTGATCACCGGGCGTTTCAAGGACTACATTTCCACGCCCAAGACCAATGGCTACCAGTCTCTGCATACGGGCGTGCTGCTGCCTGGCCGCCGCGCCGAGGCCAAGATCGAGGTGCAGATACGCACGCGTGAGATGCATGTGGTGGCCGAATACGGTGTCGCCGCGCACTGGGTCTACAAGCAGGGGAGCGAGGCGGCGGCCGCGGCCCGCAGCTATCCCTGGGTGCGCGCGCTCATCGACATCCTTGAGAACGAGCCCGAGGCCAATGACGCGATGGAGGCGACGAAGCTCGAACTCCATCGCGACCTGGTGTTCTGCTTCTCGCCCAAGGGAGACCTGATCGAACTGCCGCAGGGCGCCACTCCGGTTGACTTCGCCTACCACGTGCACAGCCAGGTGGGCGACACCTGCGTGGGTGCGAAGGTGAACGGGCGCATCGTGAAGCTCGACCACAAGCTCGACAACGGCGACCAGGTCGAGATCATCACGGCCAAGGGCGGCAAGCCCAACCCGGCCTGGATGAAGTTCGTGAAGTCCGGCAAGGCGCAGGCGCGCATCCGGCGCTATGCGGTGGCGGAGGAAAAGGCCCGCGCGCGCGAGGAAGGCCGCACCGCCATCGTGAAGGCCTTCCGCGCCAACGGGCTGGAATTCTCCGACAAGCTGCTGGAGCCGGCCGCCAAGGCGCTGCGGCAATCGGGCGTGGAGGAGATGTTCCACGCCGTCGCCTCCGCCAGCCTGACGGCGCGCGACGTGGTGTACGCTGCCTACCCCGAGCTGCGCGGCGGCACCACGCGCGCGATGGAGCCGATCGCCCTCGTGGCGCCGCGCGGGCGGCTGGGGATGCCGTCCGGCCGCGGCGGCGCGGGCGAGCGGCGGCAGATGGCGGTGCCGGTGGCGCCCATCACGGGCATTGTGGCCGGCATGCAGCTCAGTTTCGCCCATTGCTGCCATCCCGTGCCGGGCGACCGCATCGTGGGGGTCGTCACCACCGGCAAGGGCGTGACTGTCCACCGCCATGACTGCCACATGCTGGAGAACTTCGCCGCCACCCCGGAGCGGTTGCTGGACGTGGAGTGGGAGCAGGCGGGGCTCGGCGGTGCCGCCTATGTCGCACGGCTGACGGTGGCGGCCATCAATGGCCCGCAGCTTCTCTCGAACGTCGCCAACTCCGTTGTCCGGCAGAAGGCGGGGCTGACCAACATGCGCCTCGGCCGCCGCGAGGATGACGAATGCGATCTCTCGCTGGATGTGGAGGTGCGCGACACGCGGCATCTGGCGGAGGTCATGGGCGTGCTGCGGGCCTGCGAGGGGGTTGTGCGGGTGGACAGGGCACGCGGTTGATGGGGCAGGTTTTGGTGTTCTTCCCGACCTCAGGCGCCGCGCGTGCGCTCCGCGCGCTGTGCTTCCGCGCCCTGGTGGTCGTGCCAGCCGGGCATTCGGCCTGGGCGCGCCGGCCGGCTTGCGGCCGGATGGCCGGTCCCTTCGGCCTGGCCGCCCCATGATCATCGGCCTGGGCTCTGATCTCTGCGACATCCGCCGCATCGAGGCCGTCATGGCGCGCCATGGCGAAAAATTCCTTGCCCGGGTCTTCACCGACATGGAGCGCGCCAAGGCCAACCGCCGCACCGAGCGCATCCGCGCCGGCACCTATGCCAAGCGCTTTGCCGCCAAGGAGGCCGCCAGCAAGGCGCTCGGCACCGGCTTCAGCCAGGGCGTCTTCATGCGCGACCTGGGCGTGGTGAACCTGCCCTCCGGCCAACCCACGCTGCGCCTCACCGGCGGCGCCGCGCAGCGCCTCGCCGCCATCACGCCCCCTGGCCACCGTGCCGAGATCGCGCTGACGATGACCGACGAATACCCTTACGCCCAGGCCCAGGTGATCATCACGGCCGTGCCCCTGCCGCCCGGCAATGCTGTTGCCTGAACCGGCATTGCTTGACACACCCTGAACGCCGGGCTTGATCCCCCCTCGGCCTAAGCCTCCCCCACACGAACGGACCCCCGGTGAAAAGCGCATCCGCGATGGCGAAAAAAAAATCGGGCGGCTGGCTCGAGAGCATCAAGACCATCTTCTATGCGGCGCTGATCGCGATCGGCATCCGCACGGTGGCCTTCGAGCCGTTCAACATCCCCTCCGGCTCCATGATCCCGACGCTGCTGGTGGGCGACTACCTGTTCGTGTCGAAGTATTCCTACGGCTATTCGCGCCACTCGATCCCATTCAGCCCCAATTTGTTCGAGGGGCGCATCTGGGGCTCCCTGCCCGAGCGCGGCGACGTGGCGGTGTTCAAGCTCCCGCGCGATACCCGGCAGGACTACATCAAGCGCATCGTGGGCCTTCCGGGCGACCGCATCCAGGTAATCCGCGGCGTGCTGCACTTGAACGGCGAGGCACTGCGCCGCGAGTCGCTGGGCGACTTCATCGCCGAGGGCGACGGTCCCCGCCTCACCGTGCGCCTGTTCCGCGAGTTCATGCCCTCGGGCCCCGGGCACCTCATCGTGGAGCAGTCCGATGACGGGCCGCTCGACAACACGCCCGAATTCCTTGTGCCGCCCGGCCATGTCTTCGCCATGGGCGACAATCGCGACAACAGCCTGGACAGCCGCGTACCCGGCGCCGTGGGCATGATCCCGCTCGAGAACCTGGTGGGCCGCGCGGAGTTCATCTTCTTCTCGGTGGATGGCAGCGCACGCTGGTGGGAGGTGTGGGGCTGGCCCTTCGCGATCCGCTTCAGCCGCATCTTTTCCGCGGTTCGATGACCGACGCCATCGCCGCCCTGGAGGCGCGCCTGGGCCACCTCTTCAAGGACCGCGCGCTGCTGGAACGCGCGCTGACCCATTCCTCCCACACCGGCGAGGCGCCGGGTGTCGCCAGCAACGAGCGGCTGGAATTCCTGGGCGACCGCGTGCTGGGCCTGTGCATGGCCGAGTGGCTCTCTGAACTCTACCCGACTGAACGCGAGGGCGACCTCGGCAAGCGGTTCGCCGTGCTGGTCTCGCGCGACACGCTGGCGCCCATCGCGGAGCGCCTCGGCCTGCCGGCCGCGCTGCGCATCGCCACCTCGCACCGCCATGCGAGCCTGCGGCAAAGCGCCTCCGTGCTGGGCGATGCCATCGAAGCGCTGCTGGCGGCCCTCTACATCGAAGGCGGCATGGAGGCTGCCCGCGCCATGGTGCGGCGCGAATGGGCCGATGTGGTGCAGGGCCAGGCGCGCCCGCCGCGCTCGCCCAAGACACGCCTGCAGGAATGGACATTGAAGCGGGGCCTGGGTTTGCCGGACTACCTCACCACCTCGATCGGCGGCGCCGGCGATGACGCGCAGTTCCACGCCCGCGTGACGGCGGCCGGGCGCGATGCCGAGGGCATCGGCTCCAACAAGCGCGCGGCCGAGCAGGCGGCGGCGGAAGCCTGGCTTGCGGTGGTGAAGGCATGAGCGCGCCCGCCCCCACGCGCTGCGGCTTCGTCGCCATCCTGGGCGCACCGAACGCGGGCAAATCCACGCTGGTGAACGCGCTGGCGGGCACCAAGGTCACCATCGTCTCGCCCAAGCCGCAGACCACGCGCTTTCGCATCCGTGCCGTGGTGATGGAAGGCCCCGCGCAGATCGTGCTGGTGGACACGCCGGGCATCTTCGCGCCCCGCCGGCGGCTCGACCGCGCCATGGTCTCGGCCGCCTGGGGCGGGGCCAAGGACGCCGACTTCGCCCTGCTGGTGGTGGATGCGAAGTCCGGCCTGACCGAGGCCGTGCGCGCCATCATCGCGCGCCTGGCGGAGACGCCGCGCACGATCTGGCTGGCCCTGAACAAGGTGGATCTGATCCCGCGCGAGAGCCTGCTGCCGCTCTCCGCCAAGCTGCATGAACTGCTGCCCTTCGCCGAGACCTTCATGATCAGCGCGGAGAAGTCCCAGGGCCTGGACCGGCTGAAGGCCAAGCTGGCGGAAGCCATGCCCGAGGGCCCCTGGCACTTCCCCGAGGACGAACTGAGCGACCTGCCCAACCGCATGCTGGCCGCCGAGGTGGTGCGCGAGCAGATCCTGCGGCAAACCCATGAGGAAGTGCCCCACCACGCCACCGTCGAGACCGAGCAGTGGCTCGAACGCCCCGATGGCAGCGCGCGGGTGGAGTGCACCATCTATGTCGGCCGCGCCACGCAGAAGGCCATTCTCATCGGCGATGGCGGCGCGCGTATCCGAGAGATCGGCAAGCGCGCCCGCATGGAACTGGTGCAGCTTCTGGAACGCCCCATCCATCTGTTCCTCAACGTGAAGGACCGGCCCGGCTGGGATGAGGAGCGCGGCCGCATCCGGGCGCTCGGCCTGGAGGATGAGGGGTGAGCGTGGAGTGGGCAGCGCCCGCCGTGGTGCTGTCCGCCCGCCCCTATGGCGAGGGCGGCGTCATCGCCACCGTCCTGACCGAGGCGCAGGGCCGCCATGCCGGCCTGGTGAAGGGCGGCGGGTCACGCGGGCAGGCGGCGCTGTGGCAGACGGGCAACCTGATCGAGGCGCGCTGGGTGGCGCGGCTGACCGACCAGCTGGGCGCGCTCTCGGGCGAACTGGTGCATGCCGCGGCTGCGCTGGCCATGGAGGACGCGCTCTCGCTCGCCACTCTCACCGCCGCCTGTTCCCTGGCCGAAGGAGCGCTGCCCGAGCGCGAGCCGCACGCGCCGGTCTTCCATGGGCTGGTCTCGGTCATCGCGGGCCTGGCGCGCGGGGTGGACACGGCACTGCCCCTGTTGGTCCGATGGGAGGCGCTGCTGCTGTCCGAGCTTGGATACGGGCTCGATCTTGAACGCTGCGCCGCCACTGGCGTCACCGAAGGCCTCGCGTGGGTCTCCCCGCGCTCCGGCCGCGCCGTGAGTGCCGAGGCCGGCGCGCCCTACGCCGACCGGTTGCTACGACTGCCCGCCTTCCTGAACGACCCCGAGGCCCCCGCCACACCCGAAGACTGGCTTGCGGGACTCCGCCTGACCGGCTTCTTTCTGGCCCGTGACGCCTTCGGCCTGCAGCACCGGCCGCTGCCACCCGCGGGCCGGGGGCGGGAGGCCCCGCGGGCCCAGCATAACCTGGGGGCCTTGTGGATGAATATTCCCACATCGCCGGCCAGCGCGGGCGCGGCTGCGCCCTGCCCCCC
>JBHYDO010000247.1:0-6852 GCA_051860645.1 Roseococcus sp. | reverse complement strand
GCGACGGAATGGTGCTGCGGATGCACAACGCCCAGCCGGTGACCCCGCAGGAGGCACCGCAACTCTACGCGATGACCGAGCGCCTGGCCCAGCGCGCCGGCATTCCCATGCCCGCGCTTTACATCATCCATGAGGACCAGCCCAACGCCTTTGCGACGGGCCGCAGCCCGGAAAAGGGCGTCGTGGCGCTGAACACCGGCCTGCTGAACATGATGAGTGAGCAGGAGGTGGCGGGCGTCATCGCGCACGAGATGGCGCACATCAAGAACCGCGACACGCTGATCATGGCCGTGACCGCCAGCATCGCGGGCGCCATCGGCTTCCTCGCGCAGTTCGGCTTCATGATGGGCGGCAACCGCGATAGCCGCGGCAGCCCCTTCGGCTTTATCGGCATGATCCTGCTGATGATTCTGGGGCCCATCGCCGCCATGGTGGTGCAGATGGCCATCAGCCGCTCGCGCGAATACGAGGCCGATGCCGAGGGTGCCCGCATCTGCGGCGATCCGGCCTGGCTGGCGAATGGGCTGGCGCAGCTGGAACGCTACAAGCAGGGCCGCGTGAACCAGACGGCTGAGGCCAACCCGGCCACCGCCCACATGTTCATCATCAACCCGCTCTCGGGCTTCCGAATCGACGGGCTCTTCTCGACCCATCCGCCGACGGAGGAGCGCATTGCACGGCTGATGGCCTTGCGGGGCAACGGCGGCGGCATGACCGCGGCACCAGGCGGCTGGGCGCGGCCGGCCTCGGTGGGCGGTTCGCCCTGGGGGCAGAAGCCGCAGCGAAGGAATCCTTGGGCCCGCTGACCGCCCCCACTCTGCCCGGTTTCGTTCCGGCATTGCCCCATTCACGGGCAATGACCGGCCCGCCAGCGGGTTTTTTCACTTCCCTGCCGAGACGGAGGGGGCGCAGCGTGGCAGCCTTCCCCTGGTTGAAGAGGGGCTTCCCATGCGCCGTTCCATCCTTGCCGCGCTCACGGCCGTGACCTTCGCGCTGCCCGCGGCAGCCCAGACCTCCATTCCCGCCGGCCCGCGCATCGCCATCACGGCAGTGACGCAGCCGCTGCCCAACCAGCCGCAGATGGTGCTGGTGGACCAGCCGCTGCTGCGCGACGGGCTGCAGGCCCGCAGCAACGGCCGCATCCAGGTGACGCTGGCCTCCCATGCCGAGCGGAGCCTGGGTGGTGCGGAGATCATCCGCCTCGTCCGCGCGGGCCAGGTGGAGATCGGCGCGGGCACGCTGACCACGCTCTCGGGCGACGTGCCCATCCTGGACGGCATCGACCTGTCGGGCCTGGCGCCCGACATCCGCCAGGCGCAGCGCATCGCCGAAGCCATGGTGCCCGTCGCCAACCGCGACCTGGAGCGCTTTGGGGTGCGCCTGATGGCCACCTATCCCTTCCCCGCGCAGGTCCTGTTCTGCCGCGCGCCCTTCACGAGCCTCGCCGACCTGCGTGGCCGGCGCATCCGCACCTTTGGCAACAGCTTGGTCGATTTCTACGGCGCGCTGGGCGCGCAGCCGGTCTCCATCGGCTTCCCCGAGGTCTATTCGGCGCTGGAGCGCGGCGTGGTGGATTGCGCCATCACGGGCAGCGGCTCGGGCGCCTCGGCCCGCTGGCCAGAGGTGTCGACCCATATCAGCGACCTTGCGGTCAGCTGGGCGGTGGCCGGCTATGTGGTGAACCTCGCCTGGTTCAACCGGCAGGAGCCCGCGGTGCGCGCGCTGCTGGAGGAGACCTTCGCGGCCATGAGCACGCGCCTGTGGCAGCTCGGCGCCGAGGCGACGCGCGACGGCATCGACTGCAACATCGGCAATCGCGACGCCTGCCGCATCCACAACATCGCCGCCCGTCCGATGACCGAGGTGAAGGCGACCGATGCCGACCGCGCCGAGATGCGCCGTATCTTCGAAGGCGTGGTGCTGCCTGGCTTCGTGCGCCGCTGCGGCGCGCGCTGCGGCACCATCTACAATGACGTGATCGCGCCCATCTCGGGCGTGCGCTTCGGCGGGTGAGGGCGGTCTCGGCGCTGCGCCGCGGCGTCTCGGGGGTCGCGGCCTTTATGGCCTGGGTGGCGGGGTGGAACTACGTCGCCTGCGCCCTGTTCGTGACGGCCGACATCCTGGGGCGCAACCTCCTGGGCGTCTCCTCGGCCGCCACCGTCGAGGTCACGGGCTACATGCTGGCCTGCGGCATCGCCTGGGCGTTGGCGCACACGCTGGCCGTGCGCGCCCACATCCGGGTGGACGTGCTGGTGAACCGCCTGCCGGTGAAGGGCCGCGCGCCCATGCACATCCTGGCGCTGGTGATGCTGACGGGCTTCGCGGGCTTCGTGGCCTGGGCCGCCTGGGCGCTGGTGGATGAGAGCGCGCTGTTCAACGCGCACGACAACTCGGCGCTGCGCATCGCGCTGGTGGTGCCGCAGGGCATCTGGGCGGTGGGGCTTTCGGCCTTCGTGGTGACGTGCGCGGTGCTGCTGCTGGAGGGGCTGTTGGCGCTCATCACCGGCCAGCCGCGCCATGTGGACGCGCTGCTGGGCAGCCGCTCGCTGCAGGAGGAAACCACCGAGGCGCTGGAGGCGGTCGCCATGGCCAAGGGCCGCGCGCCATGATCGCGCTGGTCTTCCTGGTGAGCCTGCTGGCGGTGCTGAGCTTCGCCGCCGCCTCGGGCGCGGCGGCCCTGCCGATCTACGAAATCCTGATGCTGATCGGGGTGTTCCTCATTTTCTTCAGCTCGGGCGTCTACATCGGCGCGGTGCTGGGGGTGCTGTCCTTCCTGATCGGCTTCTGGTTCAGCGACCGGCCCTGGTGGAGCTTCGCGGGGCAGACGCTGTGGGCGCCCTCCTCCAACTACGTGCTGGTGGCGGTGCCGCTCTTCCTGCTGATGGGGGAGATCCTGCTGCGGGCCGGATTGTCGGAGCGGCTGTACAAGGCGCTGAACGTCTGGCTGAACCGGCTGCCGGGCGGGGTGCTGCACACCAACATCGTCAGCTGCGCGGTGTTCTCGGCCATCAGCGGTTCGTCCGTGGCGACGGCGGCCACCATGGGTTCGGTGGCGCTGCCCTATTTCCAGGACACCAAGTACAGCCAGCGCTGGGTGTTGGGCTCGCTCGCGGCCGGTGGCGCGCTGGGCAACCTCATCCCGCCGGGCATCACCTTCATCATCTACGGGCTGATCACCGAGACGAGCGTGGGGCAGCTCTACATCGCGGCGCTGTTTCCCTCGCTGCTCGTGACGGGGCTGTTCCTGGCGCTGATCTACGTGCACGGGCTGCGCAACCCGATGGACAAGCCGTCGCCGCTGCCGCTGATGGTGAAGCTACGCGCGCTGCTGGACCTGACGCCGACCATCCTGCTGATCGTCGTCGTGTTGGGCTCGATCTACGCAGGCTGGGCCACGCCCACCGAGGCCGCGGCGCTGGGTGTCACCGGCGCCATGGTCTTTGCAGCCATCGAGGGCCGGCTGAACTTCCGCATGCTGCACGCCAGCGCCGAGGCCACGGCACGCAACACGGCGCTGCTGGGGCTGATCATCTTCGGCGCCTACCTGCTGAACTACATCCTCACCATCATCAACGTGCCACAGGCGACGGCGGCGCTGATCGCGGACCTGCCGCTGCCGCCCTGGGCCATCATGCTGTGCATCATCGCGCTCTACTTCGCGCTGGGCACCTTCATGGAGGGCTTTTCCATGATCATCACCACCGTGCCGGTGGTGTTCCCCATCGTGGTGGAGCTGGGCTACGACCCGATCTGGTTCGGCGTCATCATTACCATGATGGTGGAGATCGCGATGATCAGCCCGCCCGACGGCACCGTCATGTACGTGCTGCAGGGGATGCGACCCAAACCGGGGCCCATCACCGACGTCTTCGTGGGTGTCTTGCCCTTCCTCGCCGCCTATCTCTTCGCCGTGCTGCTGCTGCTGGTCTTTCCCGAGATCGCGCTGTGGCTGCCGCGGGTTCTTGCCTGACCATCCAAGGGAAAACCGTCACCATGTTGAAGCGTGCCTTCCTCGCCTGCGGCCTGGCCCTCGCCGCCGTCACCCCTGGCTTCGCGCAGCCTTTCGAGCGGCCCATCCGCATCATCGTCCCCATCGCACCGGGCGGCGGCACCGATGTCTTCGCCCGCCTGCTGGCGGAGCTTGTGGGCAACTCGCTTGGCCAGCCCATCGCGGTGGAGAACCGGCCCGGCGCCTCCTCCACCATCGGCACGCAGTTCGTCGTGGACCAGCGCCCCGACGGCCACACGCTGATGTTCACCGCCAACTCGCCTATCACGGCCGCCCCGCATGTGATGAACGTGCGCTACACGCTGGACCAGCTGGAGCCGATGTTCATGGTGGGCCATGTCGGCTTCACCCTGTGCGTGCGCAATGACAGCCCCATCCAGGACGCGCAGTCGCTGATCGCCGCCATGCGCGCCGACCCCGGCGGCTTCACCTATGGCACCGACGGCGTGGGCGGCAACATGCACCTGGCGGCCGAGCGCGTCTTCCGCCGTCTCGGCATCGAGGGGACGATGGTGCCTTTCCAGGGCGCGGCGCAGACGCTGACCTCGTTCAGCGGCGGGCATATCCGGCTGTATGGCGGTTCCATCGCCGTCGCCATGCCGGCAATCCGCGACGGCCGTGCGCGCTGCCTGATCCTGACGCAGCGCGACCAGCACCCGGCGGTCCCGACCGGTAGCGGCCTTGATGCCCTGGAAATCCCTGAGGAGGAGACTCTGATCTGGTGGGGCATGCTGGCCCCGCGTGGCCTGCCCGCCGAGCGCCGCGCCGCTCTGATGACGGCCTTCGAGGCCGCCTGGCGCACAGAGCGCTTCCAGGCGCAGTTGGCGCGCAGCGGCGTCACGCCGCAGTTCCGGGGCGCCGACGAAGCCGCCCGCCTGATTGCCGCGGAGAGCGAGGCGCTGGGCCGCGTGGTGCAACAGATCGGCATCGCACGCACGCGCTGACACGGCACCAGGGCGCATCCGCACTGGACGGATGCGCCCAACCCATCAAGGATTTGGCCTGGCATGAACGTTACCCCTCCGCGTGAACCGGGCCCGGTGCGCATCGCCGTGGACATCGGCGGCACCTTCACCGATTTGCAGATCCTGGACGCGCGGCACGGCCGCGTGGTGGCGTGGAAGACGCCCACCACGCCCGCCGACCCGTCCGAGGGTCTGCTGACCGGCGTGCGCGAGGCCGCAGAACGCTTCGGCTTCGTGCTGGAGGATGTGGGCCTGCTGCTGCACGGCACCACCATCGCGACCAACGCCGTGCTGGAACGGAAACTCGCCCGTGGGGTGCTGCTGACCACGGCGGGCTTCGAGGATGTGCTGGAAATCACCCGCCACTTCCGGCGCGACGTCTATGGCCTGGCCCCCGACCCGTTTCCGTGCCTGATCGAGCGCGACATGCGCCTGGGCGTGCCCGAGCGCGTGCGGGCCGATGGCAGCGTGGAGACCCCGCTGGGAGACCTCGCCCCCGTGCTGACGCGGTTGCGCGCGGCGGCGCCCGAGGCCATCGCCATCGGCCTGTTGCACGCCTATGCCAACCCCGCGCATGAGCAGGCGTTGCGCGCTGCGGTGGCGGCCGCGGTGCCCGGCGTGCCGATCAGCCTTTCCTCCGAGATCAGCCCCGAAATCCGAGAATACGAACGCCTGTCCACCACCGTGCTGAACGCGCTGCTGATGCCCGTGGTGCAGCGCTACCTGGAGAAGCTGGAGGCACGCCTGGGCGAGGGCGGCTTCGCGCCGCGCATCTTCCTCGTGCAGTCCAATGGCGGCATGTGCAGCCTGCGCCACGCCGCGGCGCAGCCCGCGCGGCTGCTGCTGTCCGGTCCCTCGGGCGGCGCGCTGGCGGCGGAGCGGCTGTCGCGGCGCCTCGCGCGGCCAAACCTCGTCGCGGTGGATATGGGCGGCACCAGCTTCGACGTCAGCGTGGTGCAGGACCACCGCATCGGCCTGATCACCCAGGGAGAGGTGGGTGGGCTGCCGGTGCGCCTGCCCATGGTCGAGATGCGCACCATCGGCGCCGGCGGTGGCTCCATCGCCTCGGTTGACGCGGCGGGGCGCCTGACGGCGGGTCCGCGCAGCGCCGGCGCGCGGCCCGGCCCCGTCTGCTACGGGCGCGGCGGCACGGAGCCCACCGTGACGGATGCCAACGCCGTGCTGGGGCGCCTCGACCCCGACTTCTTCCTGGGCGGCGCCATGGCGCTGGAACTGCCGGCCGCGCGGGCGGCCATGGAGGCGCGCATTGGCACGAAGCTGTCCATGTCCACCGAAGCCGCGGCGGAGGGCGTGCTGCGCGTGACCAACGTCCAGCTTGCGGCCGCCGTGCGGCTCTCGCTGTTCGAGAAGGGGCTGGATCCGCGCGACTTCGCGCTGCTGAGCTTCGGCGGCGCGGGCGGGCTGCACGCGACGGAGGTGGCCGATGAACTCGGCATCACCGAGGTGATCTTCCCGCGCGAGCCGGGCACGCTGTCCGCCTATGGCATCCTGTTCTCGGACCTCGCGCAGGACATCGCGCGCTCCCGCCTGTTCCTCGCCGATGCCGCGCATGCGCAGGCCCTGGCCGATGCGGTGGCGTCGCTCCGCACCGAGGGCACGCAGCGCCTGGACGCCGATGGCGTGCCCGAGGCGGCGCGCGCCGTCGAGATCGCGGCCGACCTGCGCTATCGCGGCCAGGCCTTCGAATTGCTGGTGCCCTGGCCCGAGGCGCCGGAAATCCCGCCGCTGCTGGCGCGCTTCCACGCGACGCACCGCGCTCGCATTCCCGGTGAGGAAGTCGGTGTAGATGCTGTTGGTGCCGATCACGTTCTCGATGCCGGACAGGGTGTCGCACTGCGCATCGGGGCCGCCATGGGC
>JBHYDO010000246.1:0-6910 GCA_051860645.1 Roseococcus sp. | reverse complement strand
GCGAGGTGTTCGAGGAAGGCCTGCAGATCCCGCCGCTGAAGCTGCTGCGCCGCGGCGTGCAGGACGACACGCTGGTGGCGATGATCCGCCAGAATGTCCGCACGCCCGACCAGACGATGGGTGACCTCTGGGCGCAGGTGGTGGCGCTGGACGTGATGGAGGACCGGCTTCTTGCGCTGATGGAGGCCTATGACCTGCCGGACCTCACGGAACTCGCCGCCGTCATCCAGGGCCGCTGCGAGGCGGCGATGCGCGCGGCCATCGCGGCCCTGCCCGACGGCACCTACCATTCCAGCCTGCAGACCGACGGGCTGCTGGACGTGCCCATCACCATCAGGATGGCCCTGACCATCCGCGGCGACGAGATCGAGATGGACTTCGCCGGCACCGACGCGCAGGTGGACCGGGCCATCAACTGCGCGCTCTGCTACACCTATGCCATGTGCATGTATGGGGTGAAGCTCTGCACCTCGCCCAATTTGCCGAACAATGAGGGCGCCTGGCGGCCCATCACCATCAAGGCGCCGGCGGGCTGCATCGTGAACCCGCAGTTCCCCTCGCCGGGCGGGTCGCGCATGTTGATCGGGCATTATTTGCCCGTGCTGGTCTTCGGCTGCCTGGGCCAGGTGGTGCCGGAGCGCGTGATGGCCGCCGCCGGCTCGCCCATGTGGGGCATGAACCAGTCGGGCGTGCGGCCCACGCCGGGGGGCGGGCCAGGCAAGCCTTACGCCAACATGTTCTTCTACAATGGCGGCATGGGCGGGAACGGGCAGGGCGATGGCGTGACCTGCCTTTCCTGGCCGTCCAACGTCTCCTCGACGTCGATCGAGATCAGCGAGCACATCGCGCCGCTGCTGTTCCACCACAAGCGGCTGCGGCCCAATTCCGGCGGGAAGGGGCGGCATCGCGGCGGGCTGGGGCAGGAAATTCTCATCGAGAGCCGGTCGGAGACCCCCATCGCCGTCTCCTTCCTGGCCGAGCGCACCATCTTCCCCGCCTTCGGCATCGAGGGCGGGCAGGCGGGCGCGCCCGGCCTGCTGCGCGTCAATGGCCAGGTGAGCGACCCCAAGCGCCAATACGTGCTGAAGCAGGGCGACACGGTGCTGCTGGCGACCCCTGGCGGCGGCGGCCATGGCGACCCCACGGCCCGCGACCCCGCCGCGCAGGCTGCGGACGTCGCAGCCCGCTATGTCACGGCGGACAACTGATGGGACAGCTGGACCTCGCGGTGGAGGATGGCGTCGCCACGCTCACCCTCAACAACCCCGCCCGCCACAACGCCATGGACACGGCGATGTGGACCGCGATGCCGCAACGCCTCGCCGAGGCCGCCGCCAGCGACGACGCGCGCGTGCTGGTGCTGCGCGGCGCTGGCGGGCGCGCCTTCTGCTCGGGCAACGACATCACGGAATTCGACAAGGAACGCGCCTCGCCCGAGGCCGCCGAGACCTACAACGCCCGGCAGCGCGCGGTGCAGCAGGCGCTGTATGACTTCCCCAAGCCCATCATCGCCGCCATCGAGGGGCATTGCCTCGGCGCCGGCTTCGAATTCGCGCTGCAAAGCGACCTGCGCTTCTGCACGGCGGCCGCGCGCTTCGGCGTGCCGGCGGTGGCGTTGGGCCTGCCCTATCGCGCCGAGGACATCCAGAAGCTGCTGGAGGTGATGCCCGCTGCCCTCGCGCGCGAAATGGTGCTGACCGCCCAGCCCGTGCTGGGCGAGGCCGCCGCCGCGCATGGCCTCGTGCATCGCTGCCTGCCGGATGCGGCGGCGCTGTTCGCCCATGTGGCCGAGGTGACGGCGCGGCTCGCGGGCCATGCGCCGTTGGCCGTCGCCGCGGCCAAGGCGGGCTTCCGCGAACTGCTCCGCCGCGACGCCCCGCCCGACTTCGCCCGCTGCGACGCGCTGGCCGCCGCGGCTTACGCCAGCGCCGACTATGCGGAAGGGCGCGCCGCCTTCCGCGAGAAGCGCCGCCCGCGCTTCACGGGGCGCTAAGCGTGGCTTGACCGCGGCGCGGGGGCGGCCTCAACCTTGGATGAGGGAAGCGCCGGTCTCCACTTGAGGAGACGCCCATGCCGAAACTCACCCGCCGCCTCGCGCTGGCCACGCCCGCGCTGCTGGCCGCCACCCCCGCGCTCGCCTTTCCCGAGCGCGCCATTCGCCTCGTCTCCGGCTTCCCGCCCGGCGGCACGAACGACATCGTGGCGCGCGCCCTGGCGCAGCCGCTCTCCCAGGTGCTGGGCCAGCCGGTGGTGGTGGAAAACCGTGCGGGCGCGGGCGGCGGCGTCGCGGCGGGCGTGGTGGCGCGGGCGCCTGCCGATGGCTACACGCTCTACCTCGGCATCGTGGACACGCAGTCCATCAATCCGCTGACCTATCGCCGCCTGGCCTATGACCCGGAGCGGGATTTCGCGCCGGTCAGCCTCGTCACCAACATCCCCTTCGCCATCATCGCCGGCCCGGCGCGCGAGGATATCCGCGACATCCCCGGCATGATCGCCGCCGCCAAGGCCAGGCCCGGCGACCTCACCTATGCCAGCTGGGGCGTGGGCAGTTCGCCGCACTTGGCCTTCCTGCGCCTCGCGCAGTCGGAGGGGTTCGAGATGCTGCACGTGCCCTTCTCGGGGCCGCCGGCGGCGGTGACGGCCATGCTCGGGCGGCAGGTGAACTTCATGATGCTGGGTGCGGGCAATGCCGAGACCTTCGCGCGTGACCCGCGCATCCGCGTGCTGGCCACGGTGGGCGACCAGCGCCTGGAAATGCTGCCCCAGGTGCCCACGATGAAGGAACTGGGCTTCGACCTGAACATGGGGCTGTGGCAGGCGCTGTATGTGCCAACCGGCACGCCGGCCCCCGTCATCGCGCGGCTGAACGCGGCGGCGCACGAGGCGATGGCCACGCCCGGCTTCATCGCCGCCATGCGTACCCAGGGTGCCCGGCCGGACCCCAGCACGCCCGCCGAATTGCTGGCACTGCAGCGCCGCGAGCGCGAGGCCTATGGCGTGGTGGTGCGCTCGCTCAACCTCGTGCTGGATTGATCCCTAACCATAGCCGCCGCCGCCCGGCGTGCGCACCGTCAGCACGTCGCCGCGGTTGAGGCGCTGCTGGGTGCGGGTGTCGAATGCGGCGCCGTTCAGCAGCACGGCACCCGTGGCCCCGGCGGCGCCGCCGAACAGGCCAGGGGCCGGCTGCTTCAGCCGCTCGGTGACGAAGACGGCCTGCACGCCATCGGCCAGGATTTCGATCAGCACCTCCTGCCCACGGCCGCCGACATGCCGCCCTGCGCCGCCCGAGCCCTCGCGCAACGACTTTCCCTGGATGAAGACGGGCGCGGTGCGTTCCGCGACCTCCACCGGCGTGGCGGAAATGTTGGAGGGGAAGGAGATGCAGTCCACCCCGTCCTGCGCCGCGCCCGCGCCCGTGCCGCCATTGAAGAACAGCACGTTGGCGAAGCTGCGCCCGGCATCGTCCACGCCGGCCAGGTTCACGATCCAGAGCGGCGAGCCGGGGGCCGCGCGCACGCGCTCGGGCAGGATGGAGGCCAGCGCCCCGAAGATCAGCGGCGGCACGTAGTGGCCCGTGGCGGCGCGCCCGCCCACCGGCGCGGGCTCGCGCGGGTTCAGGATGCTGCCTGGTTCCGCCACCACGCGGATGGGCCGGAAGATGCCCTCGTTGTTGGGCAGTTCGGGCAGCAGCAGGGCCTTCAGCGCGAAGACCGTCATGGCGGAGGTGTAGGCCAGCACGCAGTTCACCGCGCGCGGCTGTTGGGGCGAGGTGCCGGCGAAGTCCACCTCCACCTCGCCGCCCTTCAGCGTGACGCGGCAGTGGAAGCGCAGCGGCTCGGCGTAGCCATCGGTGATGAAACCGTATTCGTGGGTGCCGTCGGGCAGGGCGGCGAGCCGCTTGCGCATTTCGGCCTCGGAGCGGGCGAAGATCTCGTGCGCCACCGCCACCAGGTCGGCCAACCCATGGTCGGCGAGGCAGGCGCCCACCCGCGCCTCGATCAGCGCCAGCGCACCCGCCTGCGCCCAGACATCGCCCTCGGTCTGGTCGGGCGTCCGGACATTGGCGCGCAGCAACTGCAGCAGCGTGGCGTCCGGCGCGCCGTCGCGCAGGAAGCGCATCGGCGGCATGTGGAAGCCTTCCTCGAAGAGCGAGGCCGCCTCGGTGCTGCGGATGCGCCCGCCGATGTCGGGCACATGCGAGGTGGTGGCGGCGAACGCCACGATTCGCCCGCCATGGAAAACCGGCCGCACCAGCGAGATGTCGTTCAGGTGCCCCGTGCCGATCCAGGGGTTGTTGGTGATGAAGACGTCGCCCGGCTGCATGGTGGCGGGCGGGTGCGCGGCCATCACCGCCCGCACCGTCGCCGGCAGCGTGCCGATGAAGGAGGGGATGGAGCCGGTGTTCTGGGCCAGGCTGTGCCCCGCGGCGTCGGTGAGGACGCAGGCGAAGTCGTTCGCCTCGTTGGACAGGGTGGAGAAGGAGGTGCGGACGATGGCCTTCGCGGCCTCGTCCACCGCCGAGATCAGGCGCGTCCAGACCAGTTCGAGGGTGACGGCGTCCATCAAGCGATCTCCACCAGGATATTGCCCGAGGGCAGCACGGACAGCCGCCCGCGCGGCCCGATGACGAGGGTGGAGCCCGCTTCCTCCACCAGGGCGGGGCCTTGCGCGGTGAAGCCGGGCGGGAGGGCGGCGCGGTCCAGCACCAGCGCGTCCAGCGCCCCCTCGGGGAAGACCGCGCGGCGGCGGCGCGTCGCGGCCTCGCTGGTGGGCGCTGCGGGTGCCATGGCGCTGGCGGTGTTGCGCGCCCCGCGCAGCACCACGCGGGCATGGACGAGTTCGATGGGTACGGCCGGCGGCGGGCGCTCGTAGCGTTGTGCATAGGCGGTGCGGAAGGCTGCGGTGATGAGGGCGCGCACGGCCTCCTCCTCCGCGGGCCAAGGCGCGGGCGGCAGGGCCACGGGCATGTGCGCGCCCTGGCCCACGCAGCGCGCATCCACCATGCGCTCGGCCGTGGTGGCGCCGCCGGCCCAGCCGCCGCCGGCGAGCACGGCGGCGGCCTCATCCTCCAGCGCGGCGAACTGCGCCTCCAGCCACGCAGCCGGCGCGGCGTCCAGCCGCCGCCCCAGCGTTGCCACGCGGTCCACGCGCGGGGGTGCGGCCAGCATGCCGAGTGCGGAGGCCACGCCCGCCTCGGCCGGGATGATCATGCGCGAAAGGCCGAGGCGCCGCGCCAGCGCATAGCCATGCACCGGGCCGCCGCCGCCGGTGCAGACCAGCGTGAAGCCCGCCGGGTCGCGCCCGCGCTCGGCCAGATGGGTGCGGGCGGCGCTGGCCATGGCCTCGGTGACGATCTCATGGATGCCCATGGCCGTTGCCTCGGGCGTGAGGCCCAGCGTCTCCGCCAGCCCGCCCACCGCCGCCTGCGCCGCCGCCGTGTCGAGCGGCAGCGTGCCGCCGGCGAAGCGCGCGGCGTCCAGGTAGCCCAGCAGCAGGTTGGCGTCCGTCACCGTGGGCGCCGTGCCGCCACGGCCGTAGCAGGCCGGGCCGGGCTCGCTGCCCGCGCTGTCCGGCCCCACCTTCAGCAGGCCGATGGCGTCCTGCCGCGCGATGGAACCGCCCCCCGCGCCGATCTCGATGAGGTCCACGGTGGAGATGCGGATGGGCAGGCCGCTGCCCTCGATGAAGCGCGCCTGGCGCGCCGCCTCGAAGCCGAACACCACCTGCGGCTCGCCCGCCTCGACGACGCAGAGCTTGGCGGTGGTCCCGCCCATGTCGAAGGCCAGCACGCGCTGCTCGGCCGGCCCGGCCAGGAAGGCGGCGGCCAGCGCGCCGGCGGCGGGGCCCGATTCCAGCAACTGCACGGGCGCGCGCCGCGCCTCGGCCAGATGCGTCAGGCCGCCCGAGGAGAGCATGAGCGACAGCGGCGCGCCCAGTCCGAGCTTCGCCAGTTCCTCGCCCAGGCGCGCCAGATAGCGGTCGGCGAGCGGCGCCACGAAGGCGTTGGCGGTGGCGGTGGAGCCGCGCTCATATTCGCGCACCTCGCGCACGATGGCCGAGGACGCGGTGATCGAGACGCCCGGCAGCCGCGCCGCCAGGTGTTGCGCCGCCGCGGCCTCGTGCGCCGGGTGCAGGTCGGAATGCAGGAACAGGATGGCGATGGAGCCGGCGCCGCCCGCCAGCGCCGCATCACCCGCCGCGTCCAGCGCGCCGGGGTCGAGCGGTGTCACCACGCTGCCATCCACCCGCACGCGCTCGGGCACCTCGAAGCAGAGTTCGCGCGCCACCAGCGGCGCGGGTGGCACCAGGTTCAGGTCGTACAGGTCGTAGCGCCGCTCCCGCCCGATGCCGAGCAGGTCGCGGAAGCCGGCCGAGGTGATCAGCGCCGTGCGCGCCCCCTTGCGCTCGATCAGTGCGTTGGTGAAGAGCGTGGTGGCGTGGACCACGCGCGAGATGCGCGCGGGCGCCATCGCCGCGGCTTCCAGCAGCAACGCCGTGCCGTCGAGGATGCCGCGCACCGGGTCGTCATGCGTGGTCAGCACCTTGCGCGTGGCGACGGGCGCGCCGTCCGCGCCCAGGAGCACGAGGTCGGTGAAGGTGCCGCCGATATCTATGCCGAGGGAGAGGCTCATGGCCCGCTTCCCCCCTCGGTCCGGTGGGGCGGGGGAGACGCTTCGGGGCTTCGGTGCATGGCGCGAAGCCTGCCTTGGGCGGCGCGGCAGCGTCAATCAGCCCAGCGCCGCGAGTTCCTGTTCCAGCGCCGCGATCTCGGCGCGCAACTCGGTGAGGTAGGCGTCGCGCTGCGCGATTTCCGCCTCGGTCTTGAGCTTCCAGCCATAGGCGGTGGTGATGTCCTGGCGCTTGCGGCGGATGAGGTCGCGCAGGTCCAGGCGGCGCTGCGCGCGCT
>JBHYDO010000245.1:3537-6918 GCA_051860645.1 Roseococcus sp. | reverse complement strand
CGGGTTCCGGGCGGATGGCGCACCGGCGGGCGTGACGCTCGTGGGGCCCGCGCACAGCGAGGGGCGGCTCTCCGGCCTCGGCGCCGCCATTCATCACGCGGCCGGCCTTGGCCCCATCCCGCCCACGCCCGCGCCGCTGGCGCCGCATGAACTGGCCCTCTTCGCCATCGGCGCCCACATGGCCGGGCTGCCACTGAACAGGCAATTGCTGGGCCATGGCGGGCGTTTCCTGCGCGCGGGCCGCACCGCGCCGGCCTACCGGCTGTATGACCTCGGCAACCGGCCGGGGATGCTGCATGTGGCAACCGGCGGGGCGATGATCGCGGGAGAGGTATGGGCCGTGCCCGCCGCCAGCATCGGTCCGTTCCTGGCGGAAATCCCGCCGCCGCTGGGCTTCGGGCAGGTGGCCCTGGAGGATGGCAGCCGCATCCTGGGCTTCCTGGCCGAGGCGGAGGGCGTGGCCAGCGCACCCGACATCACGGCCCTCGGTGGCTGGCGGGCGCACCTCGCGGCAAAGGAATCAGCCGCGGCCGTGCGGTAGGTGGAAGTCTGGCTCGGGCCCGACGGGCACGATGCCGTGCGGGTTCAGACTGCGGTGGCTTTCATAGTAGTGGCGGCGGATGTGGGAGAAATCCACCGTCTCGCGCACGCCCGGCCACTGGTAGAGTTCTCGCAGATAGCCCGACAGCGCCGGGTAGTCGCGGATGCGCCGACGGTCGCATTTGAAGTGCCCGGCGTAGACGGCGTCGAAGCGGATCAGCGTGGGGAACAGCCGCCAATCGGCCTCGGTGATGGTGTCGCCGCAGAGGTAGCGGCGCGTGGCCAGCCGCGCCTCCAGCCAGTCGAGCGTGTCGAAGAGCGGGTTCACCGCGTCCTCATAGGCCGCCTGGGTGGTGGCGAAGCCGGCCCTGTATACGCCGTTGTTCAGCGTGTCGTAGATGCGCGCATTCAGCGCGTCGATCTCCGGTCGCAGTGCCGCGGGATAGTGCCGCCCGCCGCCGCCCCAGGCGCTGTCGAGCATGCGGATGATTTCGGAGCTTTCATTGTTCACGATGGTGCCGCGCGCCTTGTCCCACAGCACCGGAACTGTGACTTTGCCGGTGAAGCCTCGGTCCGCCGCCGTGTAGACTTCGTGCAGGCAGCGGGCCTTGTGGATGGGGTCGGGCACCACGCCCTCACCCTCCACGAAGGTCCAGCCATCGCCCAGCATCAGCCAGTTCACCACCGATACGCCGATCGCATCGGTCAGCCCGTTCAGCGCGCGATAGATCAGCGTGCGGTGCGCCCAGGGGCAGGCCAACGAGACATACAGGTGATAGCGGCCGGCCTCGGCCTCGAAACCGCCCTCGCCCGTGGGGCCGGGCGCCCCATCGGCCGTGATCCAATGGCGATAAGGGCTATCGCGACGAACAAAGACGCCGTCGGTGGTGGGGGCGATCGGCGTTTCGGCGTGCCAGGCGCCGCTGATCAGCATGCCCATGGGCAGTTCACTCCTTCACGGCCGGCAACAGCCAGATCAGCGCCGTCAGCCCGGCGCAGCCCAGCGCCAGCAGCCACGGCAGGATCGCGGGCCCAGCGAGGTCCGCCGCGAGGCCCAGCAGGGCCGGCACCAGCGCCACGCCCAGCATGGCGGCCGAGACCTGGAAACCCACCGCCTGTGCCGCGGCCTGGGTGCCGAGGCGCGCGGGAGTGCGCGCCATCACGGTCGGGTAGATCGGGGCAAGGGCCACCGCCATCAACCCGATGGCGGCGAAATCCGCTCGCCCGGTTGCGAAGGCCAGCGCCGCCAGGATGGTGACGGGGGTCAGCCACCGCAGCAGGGCATCCGCCCCCACGCGGTCCACCACGAAGCCGAGGCCGATGCGCCCCAGGGTGAGTGCGGCGAAGAAGATCGTGGCGGCGGCGGCGCCCTCGGCCGGGCTGGCGCCGCGCGCGGCGGTGAGGATGGTGGCCGCCCATTGCCCGGCGCTGGCCTCGATGCCCGTGTAGAGGAAGAAGATCCAGATCTGCAGCCGCGCGACCGGGTGGCGCAGCACGGCCAGCGCGGAAAGGCTTGGCCCGCTGGCCTGATGCGCCCCCGCATCCCAGCGCCGGCGCGTGACGGCAAAGGCCAGCGCCAGCCCCGCCAGCACCACCCCCACCGCCAGATACCCCGCCTGCCAGTCAAAGCCGCCGGCCAGCAGCAGCGCCGCCCCCAACGGACCAAGGGTGGCGCCGATGCCCCAGCAGCCGTGCAGCCAGTTCATGTGGCGCGGCCGGAAGCGGTGCGCGGCGAAGAGGTTCAGCGCCGCGTCCACTGCGCCCCCGCCCACTCCGGCCAGCACGGCCAGCGCCACGAACACCGCCCAGGGCGGCGCCAGCCCCTGCCCCAGCGCGGCCAGCGAGGTGGCGGCCAGGCTGGTGGCGAGCAGCCCGCCGATGCCGAAGGCGCCGATCAGCCGCCCTGCCAGCAGGCCCGCCGCGATGTAGCCCGCCGCATTGGCCGCCAGCACAAGGCCCAGCGCGGCGTTAGGCACGGAGAAATGCGGCCGGAGTTCCGGCCAGAGGCTGCCCGGCAAAGGGTCCGGCAAACCGAGCCCTATGAAGGCCAGGAAGGCGAGCGCCAGCAGCGGCATGGCGGCTAGCCCCCGCCCGGGCGCGTCAGGAGGCCAGCACCTTCTCCGCAGCATCGGCCAGGATGCGCAGAGCAAGGACCAGGTCCTCCTCCTTCGTGTCCTCGGCCCAATGGTGGCTGATGCCGCCGATGGAGGGCGTGAACAGCATCGCCATGGGCATGATCTTGGCCACGTGCTGCGCGTCATGGATGGCGCCCGAGGGCATGGGCTGCCACTGCCCGTTGGCGTGGCGCGTCGCGGCCTCGCACAGCGCGCCGTGCAGGGCCGGGTCGGCCAAAGCGGGCGCGGAGCGGCTCAGGCATTCCAGGCTGAGCGTGCAGCGGTCGCGCCGGTCCACCTCCTGCACGATGCGCGTCAGCAGGTGTTCCAGCCGCTCCAGCACCGCCTCCGACAGGTCGCGGAACTGGAAGATCAGCTCCGCGCGGCCAGCGATGATGTGCGGGGCATTGGGCTCCAGCACCACGCGACCGCAGGTCCAGACGGTGCGCTCGCCGATGTGCAGGGGGAACTGCTCGTCGATCATGGCCAGGACGCGCATGGCGGCGACGTTGGCGTCGCGGCGTTCCGCCATGGTGGTGCCGCCGGTGTGGTCCTGCTGGCCGATGGCAGTGATGCGGAAGTAGCGGATGCCGAAGATGCCGGTGACCACGCCGCTGCGCAGCCCGGCCGTTTCCAGTTGCGTGCCCTGCTCGATGTGCAATTCGAGAAAGCCCTTGTAGCGCGCTGGGTCGAGGCGGGCGCGCGGCAGGCCCTCCAGCCCCGCCTC
>JBHYDO010000245.1:0-3527 GCA_051860645.1 Roseococcus sp. | reverse complement strand
CGATCTCGGCCTCGGTCACCTCGCCCACCATGGAGCGGCTGCCGAGGAAGCTGCCGTAATGCGCCTCCTCATCGGCGAAGGCGACCACGTCCACCGCCATGCCGGCGCGGGCGAGTGCTAAGCCTGACACCACGCCCAGTGCGCCGTCGAGCCAGCCCGCCTCGTTCTGCGTCTCGATATGACTGCCCACCAGCAGCTTCGGCCCCACGCCGGGCTGGCGGCCGAGCACGTTGCCCAGGCCGTCCATCTCGGGTTCGAGCCCGACCTCCCGCATGCGGTCCATCAGCCAGCGGCGGCTTTCCATGTCCTGCGGGGTGTAGGTCGGGCGGTGGACGCCGGTCTTGAAGGTGCCGATCTGCCGCAGGTCATGCAGGTCGGCCAGGAAGCGCGCGGTGTCGGGCTCAGCCACGGAGATAGGCCTCCGCCGCATCGGCCATGATGCGGATGTTCAGCGCCAGGTCCTCCTCCTTCGTGTCCTCGGCCCAATGGTGGCTGATCCCGTTGATGGAGGGCGTGAACAGCATCGCCGCCGGCATGATGCGCGCCATGTATTGCGCGTCGTGCCCCGCACCCGAGGGCATGTGCTGCCACTGGCCGTTCGCATGCTTCGTCGCGGCCTCGGCCAGCGCGGCCTGCATCGCGGGGTCGCAGGGGGCGGGCTTGGAGCGGCTCATGGCCTCGATGGTGGTGGTGGTGCGCTCGGTGCGGTTCATCTCCTGCACGATTCGGCGCAGGCATTCCTCCAGCCGTTCCAGCGTCGGCACGTCGATGTCGCGGAACTGGAACAGCACCTCGGCGCGGCCGGGAATGATGGAGGGCGCGCCCGGCTCCAGTGCGATTCGCCCGCAGGTCCAGACCGTGCGGGGGCCGCAGAGCAGCGGGAACTCCCGGTCCACCCGCGCCAGAAGCCGCACCGCGGTGAGGCCCGCATCCTTGCGTTCGGCCATGGTGGTGCCGCCGGCATGGTCCTGCATGCCCTCGATGATGATGCGGAACTGCCAGATGGCGACGATGCCGGTGACGACGCCGGCGCGCAGCCCCTGGGATTCGAGCTGGGTTCCCTGCTCGATGTGCATCTCGAAGAAGCCCTTGTAGCGCGAGGGGTCGAGCTTCGGGCGCGGCAGGCCTTCGAGGCCCGCCTCGCGCAGCGCCTCGCGCAGCGGCTTGCCGTGGTAGCGGTTGCGCAGGCTGTCGATCTCGCTGTCTTCCAGGATGCCGAGCAGGGAGCGGCTGCCGATGAAGCTGCCGTAGTGGCCTTCCTCATCGGCGAAGGCGACCACATCCACCGGCAGGCCGGCGCGGGCGAGCGCCACGCCCGCCATCACCCCCAGCGCGCCATCCAGCCAGCCCGCCTGATTCTGGCTCTCGATATGGCTTCCCACCAGCAGATGCGGACCCGGCCCGGGGTGGCGGCCGAACACATTTCCGATGCCATCCATGCTGGGCTCGAGGCCCACCTCGCGCAGGCGATCCATCAGCCAGCGGCGGCTTTCCATGTCCTCGGGCGAAAAGGTGGGGCGGTGCACGCCCGTCTTGTATTCGCCGATCTTGCGAAGCTCGTTCAGGTCCTTGAGGAACCTCGCCGTGTCCACCTGCGCCATAGCCGCACCCCTTTCGCGAAGCGGGGAGGATAGGCCAGGATCGGCCGGCGGCAATGGGCCGCGGAGGCGCGCCGATGGCCGAGATCACCCGATTTGCAACACCTTTGGGCGGCCGTGCCTATCCGCCGTTCTCCATGGCGGTGCGGCATGGGAACACGCTCTACGTCTCGGGGCTGGGGCCGGTGGACCCGCAGGGGAACATCGCGCGCGGCGACTTCGCCGCGCAATTCGCGCAGGTGGTGGCGAACCTGCACGCCATCCTGGCCGAGGCCGGCACCGACATCACCCGCGTGCTCAAGACCAGCGTGCTGCTGGTGCGGGCCACCGATGTGGGGGAGATGAACCGCCTTTACGCCGAAGCCTTCGACGCGGCGCATCTGCCGGCGCGCACCACCAGCGTGGTGGCGGCCCTGCCCGTGCCCGACTTCCTGCTGGAGATCGAGGCCATCGCGGCGATAGATTGACGCACACGCTTCCGGAGACGCGCGATGGCCAAGGACATCCTCTGCTGCTTCAGCATCCATTGCGACGCCGTTGCCGGCTGGCTGGGCAGCTATGGCGGCGAGGACAGCCCCGGCGACATCAGCCGCGGCGTCTTCGCGGCCGAGGTGGGGATGCCGCGGCTGCTGTCGCTGTTCGAGCGTTTCGGCATGAAGCAATCCTGGTTCATTCCCGGGCACACCATCGAGAGCTGGCCGCACATCACCGACCTGGTCGCCAAGGCCGGCCACGAGATCGGCCTGCACGGCTACAGCCACGAGAACCCGCTCGCGCTGAACCGCACGCAGGAGGAGGCGATCTTCGACAAGTGCATCGCCCTCATCGAAAAGCATTGGGGCCGCAAGCCGGTGGGCTATGTGGCGCCCTGGTGGGAGGTGTCCGAGCGTAGCATCGAGATCCTGGTGGAACGCGGGATCGCCTACGACCACTCGCTGATGCACCACGACGCCCTGCCCTACTACGTCCGCACCGGCGATGCCTGGACGCCGATCGACTACAGCCAGCCGGCGGAGAGCTGGATGGTGCCCTTCACCAAGGGCACCGAGACGGACCTCGTGGAGGTGCCGGCCTCCTGGTATCTCGATGACCTGCCGCCCATGATGTTCGTGAAGAAGTTCCCGAACAGCCATGGTTATGTCAGCCCGCACCAGTTGGAGCAGATCTGGCGCGACCATTTTGACTTCATCTACCGCGAGTATGACTACGCGGTGGTGCCGATGACCATCCACCCCGATGTCTCGGGCCGGCCGCAGGTGCTGCTGATGCTGGAGCGCCTGATCGGCCACATGATGAAGCACCCGGGCGTGCGCTTCGTCACGATCGAGGAGCTGGTGCTGGACTTCAAGCGCCGCCATCCGCGCTGAGCGCGGCGCGGGCTACAGCGTCAGCCCGCCATCCACCACCACCGTCTGGCCGGTCACCATCGCCGCACCCGCCAGCAGGAAGACCATCACCTCGGCCAGGTCTTCCGGCTCGCAACGGCGCTTCAGCACCGCCTTGTCGATGGAGGTGGCGCGCTGCTCGTTGGTCCATTCGATCTGCCAAGTGGAGTTCACCGCGCCGGGCGCGATGGCGTTGACCCTCACCTCCGGACCCAGCCCGCGCGCGAGGTTCTTGGTCAGCGAGATCACGCCCGCCTTCGTCGCGCCATAGGCCATGGACGAGCCAGGCGAATTGATGCCGGCGATGGAGGCCACCGAGACGATGGCCCCGCCCGTCTTCTTCAGGTGCGGCGCCGCCGCCTTGGAACAGCGGAACACGCCGAGCAGGTTCACCTCGATCACCGCATCCCACAGTTCCTCGGTGATGAGGTCGAGCTTGGTGGGCGGGATGGAGGCGCGGGTGCCCGGCGTGCCGGCATTGTTCACCAGGAAGTCGAGCCGGCCGAGATCGGCCGCGGCCTGCTCCACCATGCGCGGCCCATCG
>JBHYDO010000244.1:0-6963 GCA_051860645.1 Roseococcus sp. | reverse complement strand
TCACGTTGAAGCTGAAGCGGCCCGGCTTGTAGCCGCGCGAGCGTGAATCGGGCAGTTCCGAAAACCAGTCGCGGATGGGCGCAAAGAGGCCCGTATAGGTGGCGGGGTTGGAGCGCGGCGTGCGGCCGATGGGCGACTGGTCGATGTCGATGACCTTGTCGATCAGCTCCAGCCCCTCGATGCGCTGGTGCGGCGCGGGCACCACGGAGGCGCCCATCAGCCGGCGCGAGAGGCCGTTGAACAGCGTCTCGATCACCAGGGTGGACTTGCCGCCGCCGGAGACGCCGGCCACGGCCGTGAAGGTGCCGAGCGGGAATTCCGCCGTCACGTCCTTGAGGTTGTTGCCGGTCGCACCCACCACGCGCAGCAGGCGCTTGCGGTCCATGGGCCTGCGCGCCGCGGGCATCGGGATTTCGCGGCGGCCGGAGAGGTAGGCGCCGGTGATGGAGGTGGGGTGGGCCGCCACCTCGTCCGGCGTGCCCTGCGCCACCACGGTGCCGCCGGCCGCCCCCGCGCCGGGGCCGATATCCACCAGGTGATCGGCGGTGCGGATGGCGTCCTCGTCGTGTTCCACCACTATCACGGAATTGCCGAGGTCGCGCAGGCGGCGCAGCGTCACCAGCAGGCGTTCGTTGTCGCGCTGGTGCAGGCCGATGGAGGGCTCGTCCAGCACGTAGAGCACGCCGGTCAGCCCGGAGCCGATTTGCGAGGCGAGGCGGATGCGCTGGCTCTCGCCGCCGGACAGCGTGGCGGAGGAGCGCGCAAGGGAAAGATAGTCCAGCCCCACATCCACCAGGAACTGCAGCCGGTCCTCGATCTCGCGCAGGATCCGCCGCGCGATTTCCTGGCGCTGCGGGGTCAGCGTCTCGTTCACGCCGGTGAACCATTCGCGCGCGCGGCGGATGGACAGCGCGTTCACCTCGCCGATGTGGCAGCCCGCGATCTTCACGGCGAGTGACTGCGGCTTCAGGCGGTGCCCGTCGCAGGCGTGGCAGGGCTTCTGGGCCTGATAGCGCGACAGGTCCTCGCGCACCCAGGGGTTGTCCGTCTCGCGGAAGCGGCGCTGGAGGTTGGCGATGACGCCCTCGAAGGGCTTTTGCACCTCATAGGCGCGCAGGCCGTCCTTGTAGCGCAGGGTGACGGGGTCCGCGCCCGTGCCGTGCAGGATGGCGTGACGGGCCTCGGCCGGAAGCTCCTCCCAGGCATGTTCCAGGTTGATGCGCAGGTGCTTGGCCAGCGAGGCCAGCGTCTGGTCGTAGTAGGGGCTGGAGGCGTTGCCAGCCCAGGGTGCGATGGCGCCTTCCTTCAGGCTGGCGCCCTCATTGGGCACCACCAAAGCGGGGTCGAAGAAGCTCTCGCTGCCCAAGCCGTCGCAAACCGGGCAGGCACCTTGCGGCGAGTTGAAGCTGAACAGCCGCGGCTCGATCTCCTCGATGGAAAAGCCGCTGACCGGGCAGGCGAATTTCTGGCTGAAGACGGTCCGTTCGGCGGTGTCGGCGCTCTCGGCATAGGCGATGCCGTCGGCCAGCGCCAAGGCCGTCTCGAAGCTGTCCGCCAGGCGCTGCGCGATGCCCTCGCGGACCACGATGCGGTCCACCACCACCTCGATGTCGTGCTTCAGCTTCTTGTCGAGCTTGGGTGCTTCGCTGATCAGATGCAGCGCGCCGTTGACCTTCACCCGCTCGAAGCCGCGGCGCTGGTATTCGGCCAACTCCTTGCGGTATTCGCCCTTCTTGCCGCGGATGACGGGCGCCAGGATCAGCAGCCGCGTGCCCTCGGGCATGGCCAGCACGCGGTCCACCATCTGGGAGACGGTCTGCGCCTCGATGGGCAGGCCCGTGGCCGGGCTGTAGGGCACGCCCACCCGCGCCCAGAGCAGGCGCATGTAGTCATGGATTTCGGTGACGGTGCCGACGGTGGAGCGCGGGTTGTGGCTGGTCGTCTTCTGCTCGATGGAAATCGCCGGTGAGAGGCCCTCGATGGAATCGACGTCCGGCTTTTGCATCAGTTGCAGGAACTGGCGCGCATAGGCGGAGAGCGACTCGACATAGCGGCGCTGCCCCTCGGCATAGATGGTGTCGAAGGCCAGCGAGGATTTTCCGGAGCCGGAGACGCCGGTCAGCACCACGAGCTTGCCGCGCGGCAGGTCGATGTCGAGCGACTTCAGGTTGTGCTGGCGGGCGCCGCGGATGCGGATCAGGTCGCTTCCCTTGGGCGCAGGCTCCTTCGCTGCGGGGTTGGCCGCCGGCGGATTGGCCGGGGTCTCGGGGGCGGCATCACGCGGCATTGGCGCACTCCGGGGGGATCGGAACAAGATGACGGGGGCTTGTGGCAGCTTCGGACGCAGCCCGGAAGCGACGCTGGCGGCGGGCGCACCCGGCCGGGCGTCCGCTTGGCGGGAGGCCGCCAAAAAGGTAGGTTGTCCGACCTGATTGCAAGGAGCTTTCCCCGATGGCCGGCGTGAACAAGGTGATCATCCTCGGCCGCCTCGGCAAGGACCCCGAGGTGCGGAACTTCCAGAATGGCGGCCGCGTGGTGAACCTGCGCCTGGCCACCTCCGAGCGCTACAAGGACCGCGAGGGCGCCATGCAGGAGCGCACGGAGTGGCATTCCGTCGCCATCTTCAACGAGAAGCTGGGCGAGATCGCCGAGAAATACCTGAAGAAGGGCTCCGAGGTGTACATCGAGGGCCAGCTCGAAACCCGCAAATGGCAGGACCAGGAGGGGAAGGAGCGCTACACCACCGAGATCGTGCTGCGGAACTTCCGCGGGGAACTCTCCCTGGTCGGTGGCCGTGGTGGTTCGGGCGGCGATCCCGCTGAGGATCGCGGCTATGGCGGCGGCGAGCCGGCGGCACCACGCTCCTCCGGCGGTGGCGAGCGGTCGGGCGGCTATGGCGGCGGCGGCGCGCGGTCGGGCGGCAGCGCCGGCCGGACCGGCTGGGACGCGCCGAAGAAGGCCGACCTCGACGACGACATTCCCTTCTGAGCTGGCCCCTTCTGAGCCGAGCCAGGTGGCGTTGCCTTGAGGTCACCCCTGCCCCGCCTCCCTTTCAGCCTGCGCCTTCGCCTGACCCGGCGCGCCATCGCGCCATGAGGATTGAGACTTGAGCGACACCGCCTCCGACCAGCCCCATTCCGACATCGCGCCGATCGCCCTCGAGGAGGAGATGCGGCGCTCCTACCTCGACTACGCGATGAGCGTGATCGTCAGCCGCGCGCTGCCCGATGTGCGCGACGGGCTGAAGCCGGTGCACCGGCGCATCCTCTTCGCCATGGACGAGGCCGGCTACACGGCCGACAAGCCGCACCGCAAGTCGGCCCGCGTGGTGGGCGACGTGATGGGCAAGTACCACCCGCACGGCGACTCTGCGATCTATGACGCCATGGTCCGCATGGCCCAGCCCTTCTCCATGCGCGTGCCGCTGGTGGATGGGCAGGGCAATTTCGGCTCCATGGACGGCGATCCGCCGGCGGCGATGCGCTACACCGAGGTGCGGCTGGCCAAGGCCGCCGCCGCCCTGCTGGAGGGCATCGACGAGGACACCGTCGACTTCGCGCCCAACTACGACGAGAGCGCGAACGAGCCCAAGGTCCTGCCCGCCGCCTTCCCCAACCTGCTGGTGAATGGCGCGGGCGGCATCGCCGTCGGCATGGCGACCAACATCCCGACGCACAACCCGACCGAGGTGATCGACGCCACGCTGAAGCTGATCGCGGAGCCCGCGACCACCCTCCAGGAACTCATGGAGATCATCCCGGGGCCGGACTTCCCGACGGGCGGCATCATCCTCGGGCGTTCCGGCATCCGCTCGGCCTTCGAGACCGGCCGCGGCTCCATCCCGCTGCGCGCGGTCTGCGACATCGAGGTGAAGGGCGCCCGCCAGGCCATCATCGTCACCGAGATCCCCTACCAGGTGAACAAATCCACTTTGGTGGAGCGCATCGCGGACCTGGTGCGCTCCAAGCTGATCGAGGGCATCAGCGACCTGCGCGACGAGAGCGACCGTTCGGGCCTGCGCATCGTGATCGAGCTGAAGCGCGACGCGGTGGGCGAGATCGTGCTGAACACGCTCTACCGCATGACGCAGTTGCAGATCAGCTTCCCGGTGAACTTCCTGGCACTGAACGCCGGCCGGCCGCAGCAGATGGGCATCCGCGACGCGCTGCTGTGCTTCATCGCCTTCCGCGAGGAGGTGATCCTGCGGCGCTCGCGCCATCGCCTCATGAAGGCGCGGGAGCGGGCGCACAACCTCATCGGCCTCGCCATCGCGGTGGCGAATATCGATGAGGTGATCCGCCTCATCCGCGAAAGCCCCGACGCCGCGGCGGCCCGGGTGGCGCTGATGGCGCGCGACTGGCCGGCGGCGGACGTGGCGCCCCTGGTGGCGCTGGTGCTGGACGAGGGGAACATCCTCACCGACGAAGGCACGATGCGGCTGACCGAGGCGCAGGCCCGCGGGATTCTCGAACTGCGCCTGCAACGCCTGACCGGGCTGGAGCGCGCCAAGATCGAGGCGGAACTCCAGGAGGTCGGCGGCCGCATCGTGGAGCTGCTGGACATCCTGGGCAGCCGCCCGCGCCGCATGGAGGTGATGAGCGAGGAATTGCTCGCCGTCCGCGCCGTGCTGGCCAGCCCGCGCATGACGCGCATCGAGGACATCGACGGCGACATCGATGACGAAAGCCTGATCGCGCCCGCCTCCATGGTCGTGACGCTGACGCGCGATGGCTATGTGAAGCGCACCGCGCTGGACGTGTTCCGCGCGCAGCATCGCGGCGGGCGGGGCCGCAGTGCCGCCTCGACGCGCGCTGACGACGTGGTGGTGCGCAGCTTCGTGGCACACACCCACCAATGGGTGATCTTTTTCACCAGCCGCGGCATCGCCTTCCGCGAGAAGGTCTGGCAGCTGCCCGAGGGCGGCACCGGCGGCAAGGGCCGTTCGCTGCGCCAGGTGCTGCAACTGCAGGAGAACGAGACCATCACGGCCGTGCTGCCGCTGCCGCAGGATGAGAGCCTGTGGGACGTGCTGCACCTGGTCTTCGCCACCGCGGCGGGCGACGTGCGGCGGAACCGGCTGTCGGACTTCCGCAACATCCGCTCCTCCGGCCTCATCGCCATGAAGCTGGACGAGGGCGACAAGCTCATCGGCGTCGCCACCTGCCAGGAGGGCGACGATGTGCTGCTGGCGACGCGGCTCGGCAAGGCCATCCGCTTCGTGGCGGACACGGACACGCTGCGCGTCTTCGCGGGCCGCGATTCGACCGGGGTGCGGGGCATCCGGCTCGCCCCCGGCGACAACGTGATCGCGCTGGTGGTGCTGCGCCATGTCGGCGCGACACCGGCCGAGCGCGAGGCCTATCTGCGCGTGAAGCGCCGCGCCGCGGGCGAGGAGGTCGAGGCCGCGCCCGCCGAGGACAACGGCGAGGCGGCGGAGGAAATCACCCTCTCGCCCGAGCGCGTCACGGAGATGGAGCAGGCCGAACAATTCCTGCTCACCGTCACCGACCGCGGCTTCGGCAAGCGCAGCAGCGCCTATGAATATCGCGTGACGGGGCGCGGCGGGCAGGGCATCGCCAACCTCACGCTCAGCGCCCGCACGGGGGCCGCGGTGGTGGCGAACTTCGTCGTCCATCCCGGCGACCACATCATGCTGATGACCGATGGCGGCCAGGCGATCCGTTTCGCGGCCGAGCAGGTCCGCAAGACCGGGCGCCAGTCACAGGGCGTCATGCTGCAACGGCTGGATGACGGGGAGCGCGTGACAAGCTGCTTCCCCGTCCTGGAAGAAATCGAGGAAACGCAAGAAGATGGCTGAGCGTATCGCCCTCTACCCGGGCACTTTCGACCCCGTGACGAACGGCCACCTGGACGTCATCGGCCGCGCCGCACGCCTGGTGGACCATCTCGTGGTCGGCGTCGCCATGAATGCCGGCAAGGGCCCGCTGTTTCCCCTGGAGGAGCGCGCGGAGCTTGTCCAGGCCGAGACGGACGCCATCGCCGCCCGCACCGGCTGCAACATCGAGGTGCGGCCCTTCACCGGGCTGCTGGTGCATTTCGCGCGCGACATCGGCGCGCAGATGATCGTGCGCGGGCTGCGCGCGGTGACCGACTTCGACTATGAATTCCAGATGGCCGGGATGAATGCCCGTCTCGATCCCGGCATCGAGACGGTCTATCTGATGGCCAGCGAGCGGAACCACTTCATCTCCTCGCGCTTCGTGAAGGAGATCGCGCAGCTGGGCGGCGACATCAGCAGCTTCGTCCCGCCCCTCACCCTCGAGCGCACCCTCGCCCGCACGCGCAAGGCCTGAGCGGCCGCGCACAACCCCGAACAGGAGGCACGCCATGCAACGCCGCGCCCTTCTCACCGCCACCACCCTTCTCGCCGCAGGAGCGATCATGACCGAAACCAACGAAGCCGAGGCCCAGGCCGCTGCTCCCGACCGCGAGAACACCCTTCAGATGATGCTGAAGGACAATGGCCTCGTCACCATCCAGCTGCGCCCGGACCTGGCTCCACTGCATGTGGAGCGCATCAAGGTGCTCACCCGCCAGGGCCTCTATGACGGCACGCCCTTCCATCGCGTGATCGAGGGCTTCATGGCCCAGGGTGGCGACCCCACCGGCACCGGCACCGGCGGCTTCCGCGACCGCGGCTTCGCCGACCTGCCGGCCGAGTTCAGCCCGCCCTCGCGCGCGCGCTTCCTGCGCGGCACCTGCGGCATGGCCCGCGCGCAGGACCCCAACAGCGCGAACAGCCAGTTCTTCATCATGTTCGCGCCGGGCAGCTTCCTGGACGGCCAGTACACCATCTGGGGCCAGGTGACGGGCGGCATGGAGCATGTGGACCGCATCACCCGCGGCGTCGGCCAGTCGGGCGCCGTGCGCAACCCGGACCGGCTGATCAAGATGCAGGTGCTGGCCGACGTGCCTGCTTGACGGCTTGACTTCCCGCGCGCG
>JBHYDO010000243.1:0-7068 GCA_051860645.1 Roseococcus sp. | reverse complement strand
CGGTAGTACGTGAACGGCGTCACGGCGATCGCCCGGATCGCCTCCGCGACCGGCCGTCCCTGTGACAACAGCACGTCAACCTGCCTCAGCTTCGCAACGATCTCCTCGGGCTTGTGCTTCTTCTGCGGCATTCCTGGCATCCTCCAAAGGCTCGAAAGCCTACCTCAGGGAGGACCACTTTTCAGGGGGCAGGCCAGTGGCGCTGGGCGAGCAGCTTGACGGCGGCAACGTGGTGCTGCGCCGCATCCGTGCCGACAGCCGCCCGCTGGCCGGCACGCGCCTGATCCGGGAATGGCAGGGCGTGCAGCACGTGGTCACCGTGCGCGTCAACGACTTCGAATTCGAGGGGCGGCCGTATCAGTCGCTCTCCGCGATAGCCCGGCACATCACCGGCACGCGGTGGAACGGCTGGACGTTCTTCGGCCTGCGCACGCGGGGTGACGCATGACCCGCCGCGCCCGCATCGAGCCCGCCATGCCGGCCACCACGAAGAAGCTGCGCTGCGCGGTCTACACGCGGAAGTCCACCGACGAGGGGCTGGAGAAGGAATTCAATACTCTCGACGCGCAGCGCGACGCCTGCGAAGCGTGCATCACCAGCCAACGTGCCGAAGGGTGGGTGCTGGTGCGCGACCGCTACGACGATGGCGGGTTCTCCGGCGGCACGCTGGAGCGGCCGGCGCTGCAACGCCTGCTGCGCGACATCCAGGCCGACCTGGTTGACGTCATCGTGGTCTACAAGATTGACCGGCTCTCCCGCTCGCTGATGGATTTCGCCAAGCTAGTGGAGGTGATGGATGCGCACGGCGTGACGTTCGTGTCCGTCACCCAGAGCTTCAACACGACCACCAGCATGGGTCGGCTGACGCTGAACATCCTGCTCAGCTTTGCCCAGTTCGAGCGTGAGGTCATTGGTGAGCGAATCCGCGACAAATTCGCAGCCTCGCGCGCCCGCGGCATGTGGATGGGGGGCAAGGTGCCGCTCGGCTACGACGTCGTGGCGAGGAAGCTGGTGGTGAACGAATGCGAAGCCCCGCGGGTGCGCCGTGTGTTCGAGATCTTCGCCGAGACCGGGTCCGGCATCGAGACGGTGGCCCGCCTCCGGGCGGAGGGCGCCACCAGCAAAGCGGGTCGGCCATTGGACAAGGGCGACGTCTACAAGCTGCTGAACAACCGGACCTATGTCGGCGAGGCCGCCCACAAAGGGCAGGTCTATGCCGGCGAGCATCAGGGGATCGTGCCGCGGGAGCTGTGGGACCGGGCGCACGCCGTGCTGCAGATCAGCCCTCGGGTCCGCGCCAACCAGAGTCGGGCGCAGACGCCGGCGCTGCTGAAGGGGCTGATCTTTGGAGTCGATGGCCGGGCGCTGTCGCCGACCCATTCCCGGAAGAATGGGCGGCTCTACCGCTACTATGTGGCGCAGCGCGTGCTGAAGGGCGATGCCGCCGGCGACGACAGCATTGTGCGCCGGGTGTCCGCGGCGGAGATTGAGGCGGCGGTCGTGGATCAGGTGCGGGCGCTGCTGCGGCAGCCGGAGATCGTGGTCGGCACCTGGCGCGCGGCACGGGCCTCGGCGCCTGATATGACGGAACACGAGGCCTGGCTTGCGCTGGAGCGGCTCGACCCACTGTGGGAGCACCTCTTTCCCGCGGAGCAGGCGCGGATTGTGCGGTCGCTAGTGGAGCGGGTGGTGGTAGGGCCCGCCGGCGCCGACATTCGGCTGCGACTGGATGGGCTCGGCGGCCTCGTCCGCGACCTCATCGCCATCGCGCCATCCGCCTTGAGGGCAGCGGCATGACCGCCGCCACCAGCATCACCGTTCGGGTGCCTTTGGCGATCCGCCACCGGCCAGGGCGGAAGACCGTTGTGACGCCGATGACCGATGGCGTGGCGCCGGTTACGACGCGCGCCGATCCGGCCCTGGTGAAGGCTCTGGCGCGGGCGTTCCGGTACCAGCGGATGCTCGATCAGGGACGCTACGCATCCATCACCGAGATGGCAGCCGCTGAGCGCCTCGAGCGGGGATACCTGGGAAGCCTCCTGCGCCTGACCCTCCTGGCGCCGGACATCGTGTCGGCCATCCTGAACGGAGGGCAGCCGAAGGGCCTGCAACTACCCACGCTTCTTGGCTCCATTCCAGCAATTTGGAAGCAGCAGTGGACCGCCATCAGCCCCCTTGCCCGCCCCGACGATAGACTTTACTAAGGTTTTGCAGAGATCATGCGGGGATTTATGGCTGAGGCATTCGTCAGTGTGAAGGACGCAGCTTCTCTCCTTGGAGTTAGCACGGCGACGCTCCGCAACTGGGACAAGGCAGGAAAACTTTCGCCACGCCGACACCCGGTGAATGGATATCGGCTATACGACAGGAGGGAGATCGAGGCTCTCCGCGCGCAGACGAGCCTTTTTGAAGCGCCCGAGCCTACGCGTTCCGGTCCCACGCCTCTGGATGCACGCAGCGTTCGCCGCCTGGTCGCGCGAATGCACAACGTGCTACGGGACAGTGACAGTCAAAGCAATATCGTCCTGCGATTTGATGAAATCACAAAGCTTTTGTTCACAAAAATCATGAGCGAACGCCAGCAGCGCCCGACTTCGCCGTTTAACATAGGCGGCACGGTTCAGCCCTCGGTCATTCGCTCTTTTTACGCTGATTTGGCAGGGGAGCATTCTGCGCTGATCCCGGCTGAATTTCGTCACCTCAAGTGCAGCGATACAGCGGTTGCGGAGTGCGTAAATGCGCTTCGCATGGTCGACTTCTCGTCCGCCAGTATCGATGTAAAAGGAATTGCATATGAGGAAGTGATCAGAAATACTTTTGATAAATCTGATCATCAGCAATTTTTTACACCCCCACAGATTGTCGAGTTCATCGTATCTGCCGCTGAGCCATTCGTGCGGGGGGCCGTTTGCGATCCTGCATCTGGAACAGGAGGTTTTCTTGCATCGGTCGCGCGTCGCGGCCTCCCTTACGAATCCCTGACGGCATTCGAAATCGACGCGAGACTGGCGTGGGTATCCGGCATCAACCTCCTCATGCACGAAGCGCACAACATCAGCGCCACGCTGCTCCCGGATGGAGGTACATTGGGCAAGGCTGCGAACGGCTTCTTTGGCAAGTTCGACGCTATTTTGACCAATCCACCTTTTGGGAGCGACTTCACAGACAGGGAGGCCCTTGACTGCCTTTCACTTGGCGTGGGCAGAGTCGGAAGGCGACGTGGAATCCTTTTTGTGGAGCGATGCTACGAACTTCTAAAGCCACAAGGTATACTCGCCATCATTATTGACGAAGGCGTCCTGAATTTACCTCATGCAGAAGACGTGAGGCGATTTATACTTGATCGATTTAACGTTCAGGCCGTCGTAGGGCTTCCGGAAAGCACGTTCATGCCCTACGCCACGGTGAATGCGTCAATCCTTTTGCTAACCAAGCGCGGCTGAAGCTCAAGGAGAAATAGATTGACATTGACCTTCTTCGCCCGGGCGGAAAATGTTGGGCGCAAGCTCAATGGCGATGACGACATACTTTATGGTCGGGATGGGCAGGCGCGACTAAACAGCGATTTGCCTGAGATCCTTGCTGCATTGCGCGCATTCCAATCAGAGCAGACCGATGTTGCTAGCTCACTTTTTTACACGGCTGATGTTCAGGCCAACCTGGTAGGCAACGAAAACGGTTTTCGGCTAGATTTCCCATATCATCACCCGTCGCGCCTTGAGGCCAAACGCCGCATCGAGGCGTGTGCATATCCCCACGTTGCGCTCCAGGAGGTATGCGCTGAGCGCAAGGACTCAGTCGTTCCAGCCCAGGACTTGGCCGGAAGTTCGATTCTCTACACGGGCTTGGCTCACATAGAATCTGAAACGGGTAGGGCCGAACAGGCCCAGACACCTGCCGATTCGCTGAAGAGTGCCGTGAAGAGGTACGAACGCGGCGATATCCTGTTTGCAAAAATGCGGCCGAATCTTCGCAAAGTTGCGCTGATGCATTTCGATGAGCCTGGGTTCACGTCGCCAGAATGCGCCGTCCTTGCGGTCAGACGAACCGCCGACGATAAGCCTGCGATTGATCCAGTGCTCCTCAGTATCCTTCTCCGTTCTGACTTTGTCTTCGGCCAGATCATGCATCTGGTCGCTGGCATAGGGCGGCCACGGATAGGCAGCGGTGAGTTGCTAGCGGTCAGAATCCCTGTGCCCCCACCGGACGAACAGCGTGCAATTCTTGAAGCATTTTGCTCAGCCAGCGAGTCTGCCGAGAGGCTCGAAGAAGAGGGCCTTGCTCTTCAGCGCCAAGCGAGGGCTGCATTGACCACTGCTGTCGCGACAGTAGCGGACAGCTTCGCACGGAGGAAACAGAATTGAGTGGTGATCAGCTCGCGTATCTAATGGCGGAGAAGCCGCCGTCCGAAATTCTCAACTGGCTGCGAAGCACTTTCCTACCGGAGGTGCTGTCGGATATGAACTCCCCCGATGTTCGCCGCCGCATTGGTCTCTACGGCGGTGATCGCATACCGGAGAACGAGAGGAACCTTACTGACGTTCGGAACCGCGTAAGCCTGATCGCTGAGTACGAAATGGCTCGTGTGGCAACTCGCATCATCGAAGGTTGGGGCTACGCAGACGTGTTCGTTAGCTACGTGGTGGCGAACCGCTTTCCCGATCTCGAACTTAGGAACGCTGACGGCAGACGTGGGCTTAGGATTGAAATTAAGTGTCTAGAAGCTATCGCTGAAGAAAAATCAGCTAATTTCGACACTCTGAGGAAGGACGTCCACCCAAATACTGATTATATCGTTGTATTTCTCTGGGAATGGAAGCGGGATTCCAGCGTTATTGCCTGGGATCGGGCGCCACGATTCTTAAAGATATTCTGCTTTCATGCGACCTCGCTGGCGCATATTCGAGATTGGTATTGGCTCAATAAGCCACCCGGAAACTTGGTGAATGGTCGCCAGGGGTTTGACCTCAGGTACGCCGTCAACTGCTCAGCAGATAGTTACAATGAGGAAGAGGGAAACTACGGAAAGCTAATGCGGATGTGGGCAGAGGATTTCGCGCCTGCGCCACAAAGCCCCATGTTCCTACCAGCCACTCCCCAAGAGTATCTCGACTTTCGGCGTAGCGTTGTGGAGATCGGCTTTGAGGAAGTCTGCCGTGCACTTTGCCAGGAAGCACTGAGCACTGACTGCGCGCCTATCCTGAGCGGCGATAAGAATATCATCGGCTGGTCGTCGAGCGGCGTCGCTTTCGTCTTGAACGGACTCGTTGGAGAACGAGACATTCCAGCCCTCATGCAACGGGTCGGTGCCGACAAGCTTTTTCGTCTTAACGACAAATACAGCTGGACTGGCTACCGCTTACAGGGTGGGCGAGTGGTACCGAACGGTAGCGGCAGAAAGCCCAAGCATCTTAAGCATCTGCTTCTTGGCCATCGACCCTAAAGTTAATTTTCGTCTGGCAGAGCTTCAGCATATCCTCGTCAAAGAGAAGACCCGCGCAATGATTGATGAAGCGGACCAAGCTTGCGGCATCAAAAACCTCAATCAGCCGCTTTTCGAAGTCATAGACCTCGAATTGCTGAGGTGAGCTGGGCGCCCGAGCGATATGAAAAAAATAGCCTCCTCTTTTTGGATTGCCTATTATTGACCTTACGACAACACTGGTTGCCTGCTGTCCACCAGGTCTCGCCGGCGCGGCATCCAAAGCAGCCTGGATATGTGAGAAGTCGATCGGAGCGTCGGTATCGACTTCTCGCAGAGGGGGAAATGGCAACCCCGCAAAAGCTTTTTTTGCCACCCTTTGTCCTGCTCCGCCTAGCTCGTGGTTTTGATCCTGCTCGCGGCGCTCCCGGTCCAGCTGACAAGGAGCTTTCAGCTTGCGATGCTGTGAAGATATACATCGCCCGCTCGGAGCGAGATAGCTGAACATGGTCTCAAAATAGCGCAGCGGGCCCAACCCAGACAGCCGCGTAGTGCCGTCCATAGTTGGCGGCCAGAGGAACGCTCCGCTGGCGGTGCTCCAGACGAGGACCGGGCCGCTCGCGCCCTCCTTGCACCAGGATCTTGATCTGGTGGACGGTCTTGGCGTGGAACACGACCATCACGCCAGAGAACGCCTCTTCCCCCTTGCACCTTGGCTGTCGATCCGACACGGCCAAGGGGTGGGGCCGTGGTGAGGACCACCATGTGAGCGACTTGGGCGCGGGAGTGTGCCGGTTTCGCCGCTTCCGGGCACAGATCGCTGTTCCGGCACTGTGGAGTGGTACTTTGTGCTCCCAGACGCCACTGGTAGGCGATCAAAATCTCAACTTGTGACCGCAACTGCCGAGAAATATCGTTCGAATTCAGGAGGTTGGAGCTTGATGGCTAAATCGCCCCACCCCCAAGGTCCGGAGAGAACCCGCCCTTCGGAGAGCGAATTCCGGGGTCGTTGCGTTCTCCAACCCTCAAGCCGTCGCGGCAAAACCCCAGGAAACCTGCGGTTCAGCGCGCCATCGAAGGGGAGGAAATGCGAGGTTGGAGGACCGACTGGAGCAGCGGTGGGAACCGGGATCCAACCTGCTCTGGCCCTCGCATCATTTTGCTTCGCTATGCTTATCCACAGCGACATCGTGCCAGCCTGAGACAATCCTCTCGTCGCCTGATGGTCGCCTCAATCCCGCACCGCTTTGCGTCTTGTCGCCGCGGGCTTTTTCTTCCCCTCGTGAGGAAGGGTGCGAATGCCGGCGGCCAAAAACGGGATCATTGCCGCACAGGTGGCGCGTACGTCTTCCGCATCTAGTTCGCCTGCAGAGAGGCGAGTCAGACGGCGATTGCCGCTGAAGGCCGAGACCATCATGCCGACCGAAAAGACGAAGCCCCGCACCGCAACGGCGCGGGGCGCGCGCGGCATGCATGCGTGTATGGCATCAATGAACATCTGCGCCGTCTCGTCGAAATGCCGTGAGAGCACGTCGCGCCATCGGTCGCCTGGCCCGGACTGAGCGATCAGCCGGCAATAGCTGGCCCAACCTGTCCCGCCCTGGGTGCTGAGCGTGAAGTAGGGCCAGATGAAGGCGTGCAGCACG
>JBHYDO010000242.1:0-7167 GCA_051860645.1 Roseococcus sp. | reverse complement strand
GCTCCGGGCCGATGGCGTTGATGAGGGCCACCGCCTCGCTGGTGCGGTTCAGGAAGAAGCCCGGGATGTCGCGGTGGTTGATGGGCTCGATGATGGGCTTCACGCCGGCCTTCATGCACTCCTCCGCCGCCCAGTCGAGGTTGGCGGCGTAAGTGGCCAGCAGCGTGTCGCGCGGGATGCCGGCGGGCGTGAGGCCCGCCATGACGTGCAGGCGCGGGCAGGAGAGGGCGGCGGAGTATTCCAGGGCGCGCTTGATCCCCTCGCGGAATTCGGCGCGGCGGTCGGGCAGGCAGGCGGTGCCGCGCTCGCCATTGTTCCAGTCGCCGGGGGGGCCGTTGAAGAGCACCTGGGCGAGGCCGCTGTCGTTGAGGCGCGTGGCGATGTCGGCCGCGGGGAAGTCATAGGGGAAGAGGAATTCCACCGCCTCGAACCCGGCCGCGCGGGCGGCGGCAAAGCGGTCGAGGAAGGGCACTTCGTTGAACATCATGGAGATATTGGCGGCAAATCTGGGCATTCTTGTCTCCCTCAGGCGCCGGGCGCCGCCTCCGGCGGCTTGGCTTGCGCGCCGCGGCGGTCGTGTTGGATGCAGTTGTTGGTCTGGGCGCGCCGCCCGCGTTGCGGGCGGATCCTGCCAAGGCAGGGCGATCCTGCCCGAGGGCGTGCACCCTGGAAAGTGGGCGCAGCTCGCCAACCTGCCCGCTGCGGTCGGCGGCGCGGCTTTGCCGCGCCAACGGCGGCATTTGGCAGGGCAAGTGCCAATCCGGGGCCCCCGCAAAGACGCGAAGCGGCTTTGTGCGGAGGTCTTTGGGGCCCCCGCGAAAGCGCGAAGCGATTTCGTGGGGAAGGCAACGCCTCAGGCGTTGCCGCTCAGGTAGTCCATCGCCGCCCGGACACCCTCCGGCTTGTGCGGCACGCCCGCGATCCGCAGCCCCATCTCGATGCCCGAGAGCGTGCCCATCAGCGTGAGTTCGCTGATGTCGCCCAGGTGGCCGATGCGGAACACGCGGTCATTCAACTGGCCGAGACCATTGCCGAGCGACATGTTGAACCGCTCCACGATGGCGGCGCGCAGCGCATTGGCGCTGTGGCCTTCCGGCAGGCGAACCGCCGTCAGCACCGAGGAATAATGCCGCGGCTCGGCGCATTGCACCTCCAGCCCCCAGGCGCGCACGGCGCGGCGGGTGGCCTCGGCCATGCGGTCGTGGCGGGCGAAGACGTTCTCCAGCCCCTCGGCCAACAGCATGTCCAGCGCGGTGTCGAGCGCGTAGAGCATGTTCGTCGCCGGCGTATAGGGGAAATAGCCCGTCGCGTTGGAGGCGATCATGGGCTTCCAGTCCCAGAAGCTGCGCGACAGCTTCGCCGTGTCTGCGGCCTTCAGCGCCTTGGCGCTGACCGCGTTGAAGGAGAGGCCGGGCGGCAGCATCAGCCCCTTCTGCGAGCCGGAGACGGTGACGTCCACGCCCCACGCATCGTGCTGGTACTCCATGGAACCGAGGCCGCTGATGGTGTCCACCAGCAGGAGCGCGGGGTGGCCGGCGGCGTCGATGGCCGCGCGCACTTCCGCGATGCGGCTGGTGCAGCCCGTGCTCGTCTCGTTGTGGACGACGCAGACGGCCTTGATCTCATGGCCCTTGTCGGCGCGGAGGTACTCCTCGATCCGTGCGGGCTCGGCGCCGCGGCGCCAGTCGCCGGAGAGGAATTCGGGGCGGATGTCCAGCCGCTCGGCCATCTCGCGCCAGAGGCTCGCGAACCAGCCCGTCTCGCACATCAGCACGCGGTCGCCGGCGCTCAGCGTGTTGACCAGCGCCGCCTCCCAGGCGCCCGTGCCGGAGGCGGGGAAGATGATGACGTGGCTTTGCGTCTGGAAAACCTTCTTCACCTTGTCGAGGATGACCTTCCCCATCACCCCGAAGTCGGGCCCGCGATGGTCCATCGTCGGGTTGTCCATGGCGCGCAGCACGCGGTCCGGCACGTTGGACGGCCCCGGGATTTGCAGGAAATGCCGGCCGGGCGTGGTGCGGGTCTGGAAATAGGCCATGGGTGAACTCCTTGCTCAGCCTGCTTTGCCCCAGATCGCCCGCCGCCGCCAATGAGTTCGGCTGGTCGCCGCCATGAGCGCCGGCGATGCGTGTGGCTTCATGCCAGCCGCACGAAGGTTTCCCCTTCGTGCCCCTCAGGCGCGTCGTGCGATGGGCACGCCTTCGGCGTGACGCGGGCCGCCTTCGCGGCCCCCGGCTTCGCGGCATGAGCGCCGGGCGCCGTTCGGCGCCTCGCCCCTTCGGGCCGCAGGTCGGAACTGCGTGCGGTAGGTATCAGCCGTCAGGCGCGGGCAGGCGTCAGTCTCTGTGCGCGAGCAGGACCACCTGGCGCTGGTCGCGCGCGCTGCCCCGCAGCGGCAGGCTGAAGCGCGCCACCGGCTCCACCCGGGCGAAGCCGGCATCGAGGGCGAGGCGGACCAGCGCCGCCGTGGAAAACCGCCACCAGTTGCAGTTCACCTGGCCGCCCATGTAGCGCATCAGCGGCGCGTCCCCCATGCCGTCCAGGTCGTCGTCCACCGTCTCGCTGATGATGGCCATGCCCTGCGTCACCGCGCACATGCGCTGCAGCGCCAGGGCCGGGTCGCGCAGGTGCACCAGCACATTGCCGATATGGCTCACGTCGAAGCGCCCGGCCGTGTCGGGATCGAGGTGATAGACGCTGCCGATGCGCCGCTGCACGGCCGAGCCCAGCGCCTCGCGGGCGATGCCGAACCCCCGGCCGAGTGGGGTGGCGAGGGTCGCGGCGTCCATGGCTTGCCGCGGGCCGGGCGGCAGATCGAGGTCGTTGTAGGTGGCGAGGTCCAGCGCCACCACCTCGGCGGCGCCGCGCCGCTCGAACTCGAAAGCCCAGAACCCGTCGAAGGTGCCGATGTCGAGCACGCGCCGTCCGGACAGATCCGCCGGCAGCCGGTACTTCTCCAGGTGCGGGATGTGGTTGAACTCGCCCGGCGTCAGCACGCCATGGCCGAGGTCGATCGTCTGGTACCAGCCGGTCTCGGCCACGCGCTGCGCGAGTGCGGCGGCCGCTTCGTCCAGGGGAGCGGCGGGATGCGCCTCCCCCGCCTGCCAGGCCGTGTCGCGGCGCGCCCGGCGGCGATCGGCCAGGCCCGCATACATGCGCTGCCATGGCGGCCCGCCGAGGCCCAGGGAGACGCGCGCGCCGTCGCGGCCGGCCGAGATACTGGCGCGGAGGGGGCCAAGGTTGAGGCTTCTCGAGGGCATGGTCGATGATCCAGATGGAGGATACCGGGAGGGTCCAACGTTTTCGGCGCGCCCTCAACTGGAAATACCATTGCCCGCGGGCGGGCACGAGCGCGGCTTGTGCGGGGAATGAGGATTATCAATCTGACGCAGCGGCGCGGCGGGGCTAGATAGGGGGCATGAACGCATTGACGCCCAAGACCGCCGACAGCCGCCTTGCCCAGCGCCTCGCCCGGGAAACCGAGGGCGAGGTGCGCTTCACCCCGGCCGACCGTGGACGCTACGCCACCGACGCCTCCATCTACCAGATGGAACCCATCGGCGTGCTGGTGCCCCGCACGGCGGCGGATGTGGAAGCCGCCATGGCCATCTGCCGCGAGGAGGGCGTGCCGGTGTTGCCGCGCGGCGGCGGCACCAGCCAATGCGGGCAGACCGTGAACCGCGCCCTTGTGCTGGACTGCACGAAGCACCTCCGCCGCGTCATCAGCGTGGAAGGCGACACCGCGCGTGTCGAGCCGGGCATCACCTTGGGCGCATTGAACGAGGCGCTGAAGCCGGAGAAGAAGTTCTTCCCCGTGGACCCAAGCACCTGGCAGCGCTGCACCATCGGCGGCATGGCGGGGAACAATTCCTGCGGTTCCAAGTCCATCCGCTACGGGCTCATGGCCGACAATGTGCGCGCCATCGACGCCATCCTCGCGGATGGTTCCCGCCACGTTTTCGGCGAGGGCCTGCCCAATACCGAGCTCGTCGCCCGCCTGCACGCGCTGGGCGAGCGCGAGGCGGCCGAGATCGCGGAGCGCTTCCCCGCGCAGCTTCGCCGCGTGGGCGGCTACAACCTGGATGCGCTGACGCCCGATGCGCGGGCGGCCGTGTCCGCGTCAACGGACGCGCGAGGCGGCGTCTCCCGCGGCAACCTGGCCCGCCTGCTTGTGGGCAGCGAGGGCACGCTGGCCTTCTCCGCCGCGCTGGATTTGAAGCTGTGGCGCATCAAGCCGCGCAAGATGGTGGGCATCTGCCAGTTCCCCACCTTCCGCCGCGCCATGGAGGCCTCCAAGCACCTGGTCACGCTGGACCCCGAGGCGGTGGAGTTGGTGGACCGCACCATGATCGACCTCGGGCGCTCCATCCCGATGTACCGCGCCACCATCGACCAGATGCTGATCGGCGAGCCGGACAGCCTGCTGATTGTCGAGTTCCACGGCGAGGAGGACGGGCCGCTGCTGCAGGGCCTCGATCGCCTGGAGGAGATGATGGCCGACCTCGGCCTGCCCGGCATGGTGGTGCGCGCGACCGATGCCACCTTCCAGGCCGCCATCGCCGAGGTGCGGGAAGCCGGCCTCAACATCATGATGAGCATGAAGGGCGACGCGAAGCCGGTCTCCTTCATCGAGGACGCCGCCGTCTCGCTCGAGGATCTGCCCGACTACACCGAGCGGCTGACGGCGGTGTTCGACCGCCACGGCGTGAAGGGCACCTGGTATGCCCATGCCAGCGTGGGCTGCCTGCATGTGCGCCCGGTGCTGAACATGAAGGAGGGCGGCGACGTCCGCCGCATGCGCGAGATCGCGGAGGAATGCTTCGCCCTGGTGCGTGAATACAAGGGCAGCCACAGCGGCGAGCATGGCGACGGCATCGTCCGCTCCGAATTCCACGAGAGCATGTTCGGCGCCCGCATCGTCCGCGCCTTCGAGGCGGTGAAGGACGCGTTCGACCCGAACGCGCTGCTCAACCCTGGCCGCGTGGTACGCCCGCCGCGCATGGATGACCGCGGCCTGTTCCGCTACGGCCCCGACTATGCGGCCCTGCCGGTGACGCCCGCGCTCGACTGGTCCGCCTGGTCGGCCCCCCAAAGGGACGTGACTCGAGGCCTGCTGGGCGCGGTCGAGATGTGCAACAACAACGGGACCTGCCGGAAGTTCGACGCGAACGTGATGTGCCCCAGCTATCGCGTGACGCGCGACGAGCAGCACCTGACGCGCGGCCGCGCCAACACCCTGCGCCTGGCGCTGACCGGCCAGATCCCCGGCGGCATCGGGGGCGATGCGGCGGTCGAGGCCATCTCCATGTGCGTCTCCTGCAAGGGCTGCAAGCGCGAATGTCCCACGGGCGTGGACATGGCGCGCATGAAGATCGAGGTGCTGGCCGCCCGCAACGCGCGCGAGGGCGTGCCGCTGAAGGACCGCCTCATCGCCACCATGCCGCGCTGGGCGGGCCTCGCTTCCGCCGTGCCATTCCTCGCCAACATGCGCGACAGCATCCCGGGCCTCGCCAAGCTGTCCGAGAAGCTGCTGGGCCTGGCCGCAGAACGCTCCCTGCCGCGCTTTCGCCGCGACGCCTTCCGCGACGGCGAGGCGCGGGCCGGTTCCGGCGACAAGACCGTGCTGCTCTTCGCCGACACCTTCAACCGCCACTTCGAGCCCGAGAACCTGCGCGCCGCCGTGCGCGTGCTGGCCGCCTCGGGCTACGAGGTGAAGCCGGCGCAAGGGGAGGGGGGCCGCCCGCTCTGCTGCGGCCGCACCTACCTCGCGGCGGGCATGGTGGAGGAGGCGCGGGCCGAGGCGCGGCGCACGCTCGCGGCCCTGGCCGGCTCCGACGCGCCGGTGCTGGGGCTCGAACCCTCCTGCCTGATGACGCTGCGCGACGAATTCACCGCGCTCCTGCCCGGCCCGGACTCCGAGGCGCTGGCGAAGCGCGCCTTCCTCGCCACCGAGTTCCTGGAGAAGGAAGGCACGCTGCCCGCGCTGAAGCCCGTGGCCAGCGCCGCGCACATCCACGGCCATTGCCACCAGAAGGCCTTCGGCGCCTTCCCCGCCGCGGTGAAGGCGCTGCGGCACGTGCCGGGGATGGAGGTGAAGCCCATCGCGTCGAGTTGCTGCGGCATGGCCGGCGCCTTCGGCTATGAGGCGAACAACCTGGAGGCATCGAAGGCCATGGCCGAACTCTCCTTGCTGCCCGCGGTGCGCGCCGCCCCCGCCGGTGACGTCATCGTGGCCGACGGCACCTCCTGCCGCCACCAGATCCACGACCTCGCGGGCCGCGAGGCCGTGCACTCCATCCGCGTGCTGGACAGGGCACTATGAAAGGCGGTGCGCTGTGAGGGATATTCTCCAGTTCTGGTTCGCCGAGGGGCCGGACGGCTACCGCAAGGCGTGGTTCGTCCGCGACGAGGCCTTCGACACCGAAATTCGCGACCGCTTCGGCGCGCTGGTGGTGCCGGCGCGGGAGGGCGCGCTGGACGCCTGGGCCGAGACGCCCGAGGGCGCGCTGGCGCTCTTCCTGGTGCTGGACCAATTCCCGCGCAACCTCTTCCGCGGCAGTCCCGAGGCCTTCGCCAGCGACGCCCATGCGCAGGCGCTGGCGCGGCGGGTGGTGCTGCAACAGCGCCTCGACCTGGCGTTGACCCCCACCCAGCGCATCTTTCTGTATCTCCCCTTCGAGCACGCCGAGGACATGGAAGCGCAGAACCTGTCCGTGGCCCTGTTCGAAGGCCTGCGTGATCACCCCCATCTTGCCGCACCTGGGGGCTCCATTGACTATGCGTGGCGGCACCGCGCCGTGATCGGCCGCTTCGGCCGGTTCCCGCACCGGAACGCCACGCTGGGCCGCGAAAGCACGCCAGCGGAACTGACCTATCTGGCCCAGCCCGGCGCCGGATTCTGAAGGACCCCCCATGCAACTTGTCGGCCGTCTCCTCTCCCCCTTCGTGCGCCGCGTGGCCGCGACGCTGAACCTCTACGGCATGCCCTTCGCGCAGCTGCCGCTGGCCACCACGACCGATGGCGCGGCCATCACCGGCTACAACCCGCTCGGCCGCGTGCCGAGCCTGATCCTCGACGGCGGCGAGGTGCTGGTGGACAGCAACGCCATCCTCGACCACCTGGACGAGCTGGCCGGGGATGCCGCGCTCACCCCGCGCGGCGGCCCC
>JBHYDO010000241.1:0-7171 GCA_051860645.1 Roseococcus sp. | reverse complement strand
GGAGACGTCGTCCACCAGCTTGCCCCCCCAGCCCTCGGGCGGGGCCGGCTGGTCGGGCACGGGGTAGAGCATGACGCGAACGGGCGCGTGCACGCCGGTCAGCCCGCCCTGGGGCCCGACCACGGGCAACGCCATCAACTCCAGCCGGTCGGTGCGGGTGAAGTGGCCGAGGCGCAGGCGGTGCGTGGCCATCAAGGGCGCGATGGGGTGGGTGGGCCAGGCGCCGTCGGCACTCGGGTCGGCGGGGTTCTGCAGCCAGGAGATCTTCCCGTCGCCGTCGCGGCAATGGAACATGCACTCGCCGTAGTCATGGCAGATGATGAAGTCCGGCCGGCCATTGCCCGTCAGGTCGGCGTGGTCCATGGCCACGGGCTTCTGGAACTGGCCGATGATGCGCTTCTTCCAGCCCGGGTTCTCGTACCAGGCGACCTCGCCGATGGCGAGACCGGAGACGATGAGGTCCGGCTTGCCATCGCCATTGATGTCCACAGCGTCGATCCAGTAGCCATCCTTCAGCCCGTCCTCGACGACGACCTGTTCGAATTTCGGCAAGGTGATGTTGGAGCCCATGGGGGGATTCTTTCGCGAGGGGGGAAGGGGTGGATCAGTCGACGGGCAGCCCGAGGGCCCGCAGCGCGCCGCTCGCCACCCCCATGTCGTCCGTGTAGTGGCCGCCCGAGACGCCGATGGCGCCGATCATCTGGCCTTCCTCCATCACCGGGTAGCCGCCCCCATAGACCACCACGCGCGGCGTCTGCACCACGCCGTGCAGCAGCGGGCCGTCATCCTTGATGAACTCCCACCAGGCATGTGTGGGAATCCCGAAGGAGGCGACGGTCCAGGCCTTGTTGATGGCGATCTCCTCCGAGACGAAGGGCGCGCCGTCCATGGCGTGGTAGGCCTTGAGATGCCCGGCCTCGTTCATGATGGCGATGCACATGGGCTTGCCACCCGCACGGGCCGTCTCGATGGCGGCGTCCACCAGGCGCTGCGCCAGTGCCGCGTCGATGCTGCGTTTCATGATGCTCAACGGCCATGTCCTCAACAGGTCTTGCCGGCGCGGCCCGGTCGCACGCCGCTTGCGCGGAGCGTTCACGTTTTCATCACGAACCGGCCACGGCCCGGAACATTGCGATGGTTGGTTTACGCATCCCAAGTGTCAAGCGAAAGCTTGTCGTCATCGGGAGGATGGCGTGGCTCGTCAATGGCTTGCGCCGGCACACCCCGGCGTGGCATCCTGCCGGTATCGGCAAGGCAGAGGTCAAGGATTTCGCGAAGCGAAAGGAATTGGACGCAAGGGACAATGTTCTTGCCCGGTTTGCATTCCGCTGCGTCAACTTTGATTAAATCCATTCGTGCGATCCTTGCGCTGAATTTGAGTCGTGCCAAAGCCCAGGTTGCAATCGAGGGCCCGTGCCCTCCGGGGAGCGAGCAAAGCGATGTTCCAACGTGACAAGGTGATGCTCGGCATCACGCCGACCTGCTGGACCAATGACGACTTCCCGCTGCTGGGCAATGACACCGGCTACGGCCAAATCTTGAGCGAGATGGCGCTGGCCGGCTTCGAGGGCTGCAGCGTCGGCCACAACTACCCGACCGACCGCGCGGTGTTGAAGGCCGAGCTCGCCCGCCGCGGCCTGCGCGTGAGCGAGCCCTGGGTCAGCACCCTGTTCACCGCGCACGCCATGGAGAGCCGCACGGTGGAGAACTTCATCGCGCAGATGGACTTCATGCAGGACATGGGCGGCACCGATGTCGTGGTGGCCGAATTGGGCGGCGCCGTGCACCAGCAGCCCGTCACGCCGCTCGCCAACAAGCCCATCTTCACCGACGCGCAATGGGGCGCGCTGGTGACCGGGCTGAACAGGCTGGGCGGCATGGCCAAGGCGCGGGGCATGCAGCTCTGCTACCATCACCACATGGGCACCGGCGTGCAGACCCGCACCGAGGTGGACCGGCTGATGGCCGCGACCGACCCCTCCTGCGTCCACCTTCTGCTCGACACCGGCCACCTCGCGTGGTCGGGCGATGACCCGCTGGACATGGCGCGGGTGCATGCGAAGCGCATCCGGCATGTCCACCTGAAGGACATCCGCCCCGACGTGATCGCGCGCGGCACGGCGGGCAGCCTCAGCTTCCAGGAATCCATCATGGAGGGCGCCTTCACCGTGCCCGGCGATGGCGCGATCGACTTCCGCCCCATCCTGCAGGCCCTGGCCGACGCCGATTTCGCCGGCTGGCTGGTGGTGGAGGCCGAGCAGGACCCCGCCCGGCACAACCCGCTCGACCATGCCCGCAAGGCGCGCGCCTATCTGCGCGAGATCATCGGGTTTTGAACCCGTTCCCGAAGCCCAGGAGGGGCGCCGGCACATGAGCACGACGCAGCTCGACGCCGTGCCGCATCACGGGCTGTCGCCCGCCGCGCCGCACTTCACCGGCATGCAGCAATTCGGCCCGATGGTTGCCGCCTGGCTTGTCTTTGCCGCGGCGACGGCCCTCGGCCACGACGTCATGGCCCATTCGACGCTGCCGGTCTCGATGCTGCTGCTGGCGGCTCTTTTCGCGGCCATCCTCTGGGGCGCCATCGGCGTGATGCGCCATGCGGAGGCCGTGGCGCATGAGCTTGGCGAGCCGCTGGGCACGCTGGTGCTGACGCTTTCCGCCATCACGGTGGAGGTGGCGCTCATCATCTCGGTGATGATGGTGGGCGATGCCGACCCCACCCTGGCGCGCGACACCATGTTCGCCGTGGTGATGATCATCGTGAACGGGCTTTTGGGCGTGGCATTGCTGGTGGGCGGGTTCCGCCACCGGCAGCAGGTCTACAACCTGGAAGGCGCACGCTCCTTCCTCGTGGTGCTCACGCCGCTCGCGGTGTGCGCGCTGGTGCTGCCGAACTTCACCACCTCGTCCGAGCGCGCGACATTGTCCTTCGCCCAGGGGGTCACGCTCGGTATCATCACGCTGTTCCTCTACGGCGTGTTCCTGGCCCTGCAGACCAGCCGCCACCGCTCCTTCTTCGCGGAAGCCGCGGCCGAGGTGGGCGGCGGCCATGGCCCCCTGCCGCCCGGCGCGCACGTCGCGCAGGCGAGCCGCGCCACCGTGCTGCGCCACGCCCTCTTCCTGCTGCTGACCATCATTCCCGTGGCGCTGCTGGCGCACGACATGGCGCTGGTGCTCGACAAGGTGGACCGCGAACTGGGCGTGCCCTCGGCCATGACGGGCGTCATCATCGCGGTGCTGATCCTGGCCCCCGAGGGCATGGCCGCGCTGCGCGCCGCCTGGATGAACCACCTGCAGCGCTCGGTGAACATCCTGCTGGGCTCCTCGCTCTCGACCATCGGCATGACGGTGCCGGCGGTGCTGGCGGTGGGCTACCTCATCGGCCACGACATCGTGCTTGGCCTTGAGGATTCGCATGTGATGATGCTGGTGCTGACGCTCATCGTGACCGGCCTCACCTTCGGCACCGCCAAGACCGATATGCTGAAGGGCGCGGTGCACCTCGCGCTGTTCGGCGTCTACCTGATGCTGGTTCTTGTGCCCTGAACGGGGCGCCGGGCGGCGCGGGACGGAAGGGGGGAGAATGGCGATGATCCTGGGACGTGACATCTGCGGCGACCTCGGCGCCGCCATGGCGCGCGAATGGCTGGTGACGAACGGCATCGGCGGCTATGCCTCGGGAACCGTGGCGGGGGCGCCCACCCGAGGGTATCACGGCCTCCTCGTCGCGGCGCTGGAGCCGCACCCCGCCCGCACCCTCCTGGCCGCAGCCCTGCTGGAGGAGATGGAGGGCGCGTCGGGCCGGTTTGAGCTCGCCACGCTGAACTGGGGGGGCGGCATCACCGCGCCCCAGGGGCATCGCTGGCTGGACAGCTTCCGCCTGGAGGGCGCCATCCCCACCTGGCGCTTCGCCTGCGGCGGCGACGTGCTGGAAAGGCGCGTCTGGATGGAGCACGGACGCAACATCACCCGCGTGGAATACCGCTTGGCGGAGGGGGCAGCCCCCGTGTGCCTCACGCTCAAGGCGCTGGTGGACCACCGCGACCATCACGGGCGCACCAGCGCCGATTCCTGGCAGCCCGAGGTCATGATCGAGGGCGGCCGCGTGGTCGTGCTGGCCTGGCCCGGCGCCACGCCCCTGCACATCGAGGCGGAAGGCGCCCAGGCCATGCCGGGCACCGGCTGGTTCCGCGGCTTCGACCTGCCGCGCGAGCGTGAGCGCGGCCTGCAGGACCGGCAGGACCACCACCACGCCGCCAGCTTCACCCTGACCCTGGCACCAGGTGCGCGCGTGCAGGTGGTGCTGAGCGCCGGCGCCCCGGCCGCGCCCGACGCTGCGGCCTTGGCCCGCGCCCAGGCGCGCGAGGGGGGCCTGCTGGACGCCTTCGCCCAGACCCGCCCCGGTGCCCCCGACTGGGTGCGGCAGCTTGTCCTGGCGGCCGACCAGTTCGTGATCCGCCGCGGCGAGGCGGGCCATTCCGTCATCGCCGGCTACCATTGGTTCGCCGATTGGGGCCGTGACACCATGATCAGTCTGCCTGGCCTCGCGCTGACCACGGGCCGGGCGGACATCGCGCGCTCGGTGCTGCTCACCTTCGCCGGCTTCGTGGACCAGGGGATGCTGCCCAACCGCTTCCCTGATGGCGGCGAGACGCCCGAATACAACACGGTGGACGCGACGCTGTGGTTCTTCGACGCGATCCGCAAATACCACGCCCGCACCAGGGATGACGCGACGCTCGTCACCCTGCTGCCGGTCATGGCGGACATCATCGCCTGGCACCGCCGCGGCACGCGCTTTGGCATCGCGCTCGACCCGCGCGACGGGCTGCTGCGCGCGGGCGAGCCGGGCGTGCAGCTCACCTGGATGGACGCAAGGGTGGCGGGGCGGGAAATCACGCCGCGCATCGGCAAGCCCGTGGAGGTCAATGCGCTGTGGTACAACGCGCTGCGCACCATGGCCGAATGCTCGGCGCGGCTTGGGCGCGACGCGGGCGACTACGCCAGCATGGCGCATGCCGCGCGCGAGGGCTTCGCGCGCTTCTGGAACCCCGCCGCGCAGCATTGTTTCGACGTGCTGGACGGGCCGGAGGGCGATGACGCCACGCTGCGCCCCAACCAGATCCTTGCCGCCAGCCTGCGTCCGGAATTGCTGCCGCTGGACCAGCGCATGGCCGTTGTCGCGGCCTGTGGACGCGAATTGCTCGGCCCTTGCGGGCTGCGCAGCCTCGCGCCCTCGCACCCGGACTACCGCGGCGCCTATGGCGGCGACTCCGCGGCGCGCGACGGGTCCTACCACCAGGGGCCGGTCTGGGGCTGGCTCGCCGGGCCCTTCCTGGAGGCGCATCTCGCGGCCGGCGGCAGCCTGGACGCGGCGCGGCTGCGGCTGGAGGCGATGGGCCGCGAGATCCATCGCCAGGGCCTCGGCACGCTGAACGAGATCTACGAGGGCGACGCGCCCCATGCCCCGCGCGGCTGCATCGCGCAGGCCTGGAGTGTCGCGGAGTGCCTGCGGGCCTGGGAATTGGTCCAGTCCAGAGGGGAGGCCACGCCATGAGCGAAGCCCAGCGCATCATCCGCCGCGACATCGGCGCCGAGCCCTGGGCGCTGTGGGGGCCCTATCTCAGCGAGCGGCAATGGGGCACCGTCCGTGAGGATTTCAGCGCCCATGGCAATGCCTGGGAGTATTTCCCGCATGACCATGCCCGTTCGCGCGCCTATCGCTGGGGCGAGGACGGTCTGGGCGGCATCTCGGACCACAAGCAGCGGCTGTGCTTCGCGCTGGCCCTGTGGAACGGCGCCGATCCCATCCTGAAGGAGCGCCTCTTCGGCCTGACCAACAGCGAGGGCAACCACGGCGAGGACGTGAAGGAATACTACTTCTACCAGGACAACACCCCGACCCACAGCCATATGCGGATGCTCTACAAGTATCCGCACCTCGAATTTCCCTATGGCGAGCTGGTGGCCGAGAACGCCCGCCGGAAGGCGATGGACCCCAGGGCGGCGGAATACGAGCTGCTGGACACCGGCATCTTCGACGAGGACCGCTACCACGATGTCGAAATCAGCTACGCAAAGCGCAGCCCCACCGACATCCTGGCGCGCATCACCGTCACCAACCGCGGCCCTGATCCGCACGAGATCACGCTGCTGCCCACGCTGTGGTTCCGCAACACCTGGAGCTGGGCGGAGGGCAGCGGGAAGCCGCTGCTGCGCGCGCTGGGCGCGGATGCCATCGAGGCCACGCACCCCACGCTCGGCGCCATGCGGCTGATCGCCGAAGGCGCCGAGCGCCTGCTGTTCTGCGACAACGAGACCAATGTCCGCCGCCTCTTCGGCGCGGACGGCCCAGCCCACCCCAAGGACGCCTTCCACGATGCCGTGGTGCAAGGCGAGGCGGGCGCCGCCAATCCGGCGGGCGAGGGCACCAAGGCCGCGGCCCTCTACCGCCGCGCCCTGGCCCCCGGCGAGACGCTGGTGCTGCGCCTGCGCCTGACGGACGACACCACCGCCACCACCCTGGGCGCGGATTTCGATGCCGTCTTCTCCGCCCGCGAGGCCGAGGCCGATGCCTTCTACGACAGCGTGCTGCCCGCCGGCCTGACGCCCGAGCGCCGCGCCATCATGCGCCAGGCCCAGGCCGGCATGCTCTGGAGCAAGCAGTTCTACCACTACGTCGTCGAGGAGTGGCTGAAGGGCGACCGCTACCCGCCCCCGCCCGAGCGCGCGAAGGGCCGCAACGCGCAGTGGCGGCATTTCTACGCCGAAGACGTGCTGTCCATGCCCGACAAGTGGGAATACCCTTGGTTCGCGAGCTGGGACATGGCCTTCCACACCGTGGTCCTGGCCCAGACCGACCCGGAGTTCGCGAAGGACCAGCTGCGGCTGCTCACCCGCGAATGGTACATGGCGCCCACCGGGCAGGTGCCCGCCTATGAATGGGCCTTCGAGGATGTGAACCCCCCCGTCGGCCCCTGGGCCGCCTGGGAGATCTACCGGCGTGACCTGGCGCAGACCGGCACGCCGGACGTGCCCTTCCTGGAGCGCATCTTCCAGCGCGCGCTGATGAACTTCACCTGGTGGGTGAACCGTAAGGACGCCGACAACAACAACCTCTTCCAGGGCGGCTTCCTGGGGATGGACAATATCGGCGTCATCGACCGCA
>JBHYDO010000240.1:0-7256 GCA_051860645.1 Roseococcus sp. | reverse complement strand
CCAGCGCCTCGCGCAGCGCATGGGCATGGCTGGTGGTGCAATCCGCGTTCCAGGGATCTTCCACCGCATCCGTGCGGACGGGGATGAGCGCCGTCATGAAGTAGCGTCCGCCGTCAAAGCTGGGCATGGGCGGCCTCCGTCGCGGTGCGGCGCACCAGCGGTTCGCGGTTGCGGTCGGCGTTGCTGGTGTCGTTGCTGGCGACGGGGGCGATGCCGGGCGAGGGCAGGTCGTTCTGCACGCTGACCAGCGCCTCCCGCCAGGCTTGCGCGAAGGAGGCGGGGTCGAGGCTGGCGTGCTGGTCGGCCAGGCGATCGAGCACGCGCCAAGCCCGCAGCGCCGCCTTGATGTCGCGCTGCGCGCTGCCCGGCGTGGCGTTGTAGTAGCTGTCCGTATCGATCTGGTTGGCGCGGATGTAGTTCTTGAACGCCGTGATCGGCACCGAGCCCGGGTACTGCGTGCTGGAATACCAGAACAGGTCGAGCCCGTTCGGGATGCCGTCGCTGAAGGCGTCGATATACTGGTCCCAGGTACCGTTGAAATTGCTGACGAACAGCATGTAGTCATTGGCGAGCTTGGGCTTGCCCTGGCCGAGATCAGGCCACTGATTGCGCCTGATCATCACCCAGCGCGCGAAGTGGATGATGGACAGGCCCAGCAGCCCGCCCAACTGTTGCGGCTGGGTGCGTGCCACCATGAAGATGAGGGTGTTGATCCAGGTCTTCCAGGGCCGCATCGGGGTGACGACGTTCATCCCGTAGGCCTTGCCCGCGACGTTGGACATGCGCTGGCCGCTCCCCCTGATTGACCCGTTCCGCAACCCTAACGCGAGAAGTTGCTGCGGGGGAACAGGAAAATGGGTTGTGCGTGAGAACGTCCTGCGCGGCGGGGTGCAGGAATGGCGCGCCCGGGAAGATTCGAACTCCCAACCCCCAGATCCGTAGTCTGGTGCTCTATCCATTGAGCTACGGGCGCTTACCGTGACGGGGGAGTTACCGCCCCTCGCCACCGAGTGCAACCCCCGGGGCACGCGCTTTGCGCGCATCAGGCCCGGGCATCGCATCACTTCACGCGGAGAGCTTTTCCAACTCCCGCACCACGCTTTCGCCCATCACGCTGGTGCTCACGCGGGCCATGCCGGGCTGCATGATGTCGGCCGTGCGCAGGCCGCCGGCGAGCACCTTTTCCACCGCCGTCTCGATCAGCTGCGCGTCCTCCTCCATGCCGAAGGACCAGCGCAGCAGCATGGCGAAGGAGAGGATCTGCGCGGACGGGTTGGCCACGCCCTTCCCCGCGATGTCCGGCGCCGAGCCATGGATGGGCTCGTACAGCGCATGCCGCTTGCCCGAGGGCTGCACCGCACCCAGCGTGGCCGAGGGCAGCATCCCGAGCGAACCCGTCAGCGCCGCAGCCAGATCACTCAGCACGTCGCCGAACAGGTTGGAGCCCAGGATCACGTCGAACTGCTTGGGCCGCGAGCAGAGCTGCATGGCCGCATTGTCGGCGTACATGTGCTCCAGCTCCACATCGGCGAACTCCGCCTTGTGGACCTCGCTCACCACGGCGCGCCAGAGGCGGCCGGACTGCATGACGTTCGCCTTCTCGGTGCTGGTCACCTTGTTGCGGCGCTTGCGCGCCAGGTCGAAGGCGACACGCGCCACGCGGGCGATCTCGTCCTCGGAATAGACCTCGGTGTCGATGCCCACGCGCTTGCCGCTGGCGTCCTTGTGGATGCCGCGCGGTTCGCCGAAGTAGATGCCGCCCGTGCTCTCGCGCACGATCATGATGTCGAGGCCGCGCACCACGTCAGGCTTCAGGCTGGAGGCATCCACCAAGGGGTCCAGCACCACGGCGGGGCGCAGGTTGGCGAACAGCCCCAACTCCTTGCGCAGCCGCAGGATGCCGAGTTCGGGCCGCTGCTCGAAGGGCAGGCCATCCCACTTGGGGCCGCCCACGCTGCCGAACAGCACGGCATCGGCCTGGCGTGCTGCCTCCAGCGTGGCGTCGGGGCAGGGCATGCCCTGCGCGTCGATGGCAGCCCCGCCGACCAGGCCTTCCTCGATGTCGAAGCGCGCCGCGCGGCGGTGCTCCATCCAGTCGATGATCCGGCGCACCTCGCGCATCACCTCGGGGCCGATGCCGTCACCGGGCAGGACGAGAAGCTTCTTGTTCGCGGACATCTTTTTCTCCACCGCCCGGCATCAGCCGCCCTAACGACGGGCGGTGGGTGCTGTGTGCCGGGTGCTTGAAAGGATCAGGCGTAGAGCCAGGGCTGCGCGGCGCGCTGCTTCGCCTCGAAATCGTCGATGGCGGGCTTGTGCTGCATGGTCTGGCCGATGTCGTCCAACCCGTTCAGCAGGCAGTGGCGGCGGAACGGGTCCACCTCGAAGGGGATTTCCTCGCCATTGGGGCGGACGACCACCTGACGCTCCAGGTCCACCGTCAGCCGGGCGTTGCCGCCGAGCTTGGCGTCATCCATCAGCTTCTCGCAGATCTCGCGCGGCAGGCGGACGGGCAGGATGCCGTTCTTGAAGCTGTTGTTGTGGAAGATGTCTGCGAAGTCCGGCGCGATGACGCAGCGGATGCCAAAGTCGAGCAGCGCCCAGGGCGCGTGTTCGCGCGAGGACCCGCAGCCGAAATTCTCGAAGGCGATGAGCACCTCGGCATTGCGGTAGGGCGCCTGGTTCAGCACGAAGTCGGGGTTCTCGTTGCCCTGCTCATCGTAGCGGAAATTGGCGAAGAGGCTTTTGCCCAGGCCCGTCCGCGCAATGGTCTTGAGGAAGCGCGCGGGGATGATCTGGTCGGTGTCCACATTTGCCTTGGGCAGGGGTGCCGCCACGCCGGTCAGCGTCGTGAAGGGCTTCATGTCAGTGGCTCCCCTGCGGCTGGTATTCGCGCACATCGGCGAGGTGGCCGGCCAGGGCCGCCGCCGTCGCCATGGCGGGCGAGAGCAGATGCGTGCGCCCCCCCGGCCCCTGGCGGCCTTCGAAGTTGCGGTTGGAGGTGGAGGCGCAGCGCTGCCCCGGCGTCAGCTTGTCCGGGTTCATGCCGAGGCACATCGAGCACCCGGCCTCGCGCCATTCGAAGCCCGCCTCGGTCAGGATGCGGTCCAGCCCTTCGGCCTCCGCCTGCTCCTTGATGAGGCCGGAGCCGGGCACGACCATGGCGCGCACGCCCTCGGCCACCTTCCGGCCCCGCGCGATGGCCGCGGCAACCCGGATGTCCTCGATGCGGCTGTTGGTGCAGCTGCCGATGAACACCACGTCCACCTTGAGGTCCGTCAGCCTCTGGCCGGGCGTCAGGCCCATGTATTGCACCATGCGCTCCAACTGCGCGCGGCGCGTCTCGTTGGGTGCATCGGCCGGGTTCGGCACGGTGGCGGTGATGGGCGCCACATCCTCGGGGCTGGTGCCCCAGGAGACCATGGGCACGATCTCGGCGGCGTCCAGCACCACCTCCTTGTCGAACACCGCGCCGGGGTCGGACGGCAGGGTGGACCACCAGGCCACGGCGCGGTCGAAGGCCTCGCCCTTGGGGGCGTAGGGGCGGCCCTTCACGTAGTCGAAGGTGGTCTGGTCGGGCGCCACCATGCCCGCACGCGCCCCGGCCTCGATGGACATGTTGCAGACCGTCATGCGGCCGGCCATGTCGAGCGCACGGATGGCCTCGCCGGCGAATTCGATGACGTGGCCGGTGCCGCCCGCGGTGCCGATCTTGCCGATGATGGCCAGCACGATGTCCTTGGCGGTGCAGCCCACGGGCAGCACGCCATTTACCGTCACGCGCATGTTCTTGGCCGGCTTCTGCAGCAGCGTCTGCGTGGCCAGCACATGCTCCACCTCGGAGGTGCCGATGCCGAAGGCCAGCGCGCCGAGCGCCCCATGCGTCGAGGTGTGGCTGTCACCGCAGACGATGGTGGTGCCGGGCAGCGAAAGCCCCTGCTCGGGGCCGATCACGTGCACGATGCCCTGCCGCGCGTCGAGCAGCGGGATGTAGGGCACGCCGAACTCGACGACGTTCTTCTCCAGCGTGTCCACCTGCAGCCGGCTCTCGGGGTCGGTGATGCCGGTGCGGCGGCTGCTGTCGGTGGCGATGTTGTGGTCCACCACCGCGATCGTGGCGTCCGGGCGGCGCACCGCGCGGCCGGCCACGCGCAGGCCCTCGAAGGCCTGCGGGCTGGTCACCTCATGGACGAGGTGGCGGTCGATGTAGAGAAGCGCGGTGCCATCGGGCAGCGTCTCGACGACGTGGTGCGCCCAGATCTTGTCGAAGAGTGTGCGGGGCCTGTTCTCGGCCATGGTGCTTCCCCCGGAATGCAACGCTTCAAGTGAAAAGGGCCGCACCTTGCGGCGCGGCCCCTGGTGGTCTCAGGCTTCGCCGCTGGCCTCGCCGGCCGGCGCCGGTGCCGCGTCCTTCGCGTTGGTCCGCAGGCCCAGCTTCTCGGCGATGCGCGCCGACTTGCCGGTGCGGCCGCGCAGGTAATACAGCTTCGCGCGCCGAACCTTGCCGCGCCGGACCACGATGATCTCGGCGATGGCCGGCGAATGCAGCGGGAAGACGCGCTCCACGCCCTCGCCGTAGGAGAGCTTGCGCACGGTGAAGTTGCTGTGCAGGCCGCGGTTGGAGCGCGCGATGACCACGCCCTCATAGGCCTGGGTGCGCACGCGCTCCCCTTCCACCACGCGCACCATGACGCGCAGCGTGTCGCCCGCGTCGAAGGCAGGCACGGGACGGGCGGCGACGAGCTTGGCCTTCTGCTCGGCGTCGAACTGCTGCAACAGGTTCATGGTCTCAGTCCTTTCTCAATTCATCTAGGCCGCGGCAGCGCCGGCGGCAATCCGGTTCCAGAGGTCAGGCCGCCGCTCGCGCGTCGCGGCCTCGGCTTGTTCGCGCCGCCAGCGGGCCACCTCGGCGTGGTGGCCGGAGAGCAGCACAGGCGGCACAGGGCGGCCCTGCCAGTCGGCGGGGCGCGTGTAGTGCGGGTATTCGAGGAGGCCCGCGGAATGGCTTTCCTCCAACGCGCTCTCGGCCGCGCCCATGACGCCGGGCAGCAGCCGCACGCAGGCATCGAGCAGCGTGAGTGCGGCCATCTCGCCCCCGCTCAGCACATAGTCGCCGAGCGAGACTTCGCGCATGGACCGCGCCTCGATCACGCGCTGGTCCACGCCCTCGTAGCGGCCGCAGAGCAGCACGACGCCCGGCCCCGAGGCGATCTCCCGCACCAGCGCCTGGTCGAGCAGGCGCCCGCGCGGGGTGAGGTAGATCAGCGGGCGCGCATCCCCCTCCGGCATGGCGGCGGCGATGGCCGCGTCCACGACGTCAGGCCGCATCACCATGCCGGCACCGCCGCCGAAGGGCGTGTCGTCCACCGTGCGGTGGCGGTCGCGCGCCTGGGCGCGGATGTCCTGGGCATCGAGCCGCCACAGCCCCTCGCGCAGGGCACGCCCGGCGAGCGAGAGGCCGATCGGCCCCGGGAACATCTCGGGGAACAGCGTCAGCGCGGTCGCGTGGAAGCTCATGCCGCATCCTCGCCCGTGTCGCGGACCAGGATTTCCGCCGGCGGCACCACCACCAGGCGCCGCGCCGCCACATCCACCACCGGCACCGCGGCGCGGGTGAAGGGGATGAGGCGCTCGGGCGGGCCGGACAGCACCAGGAAGGCGCCGCCGCCATGGTCCTCCACCGCCGCGACCTGGCCCAGGCTCTCGCCCGCCTCGGTCACGGCCGCCATGCCCTCCAGGTCGGCGAGGTAGAACTCCTCCTCCTCCGGGGGCGGCAGGGCGTCGCGGGCGACGTAGAGCTTGGTGCCGGTCAGGCGGGCGGCGGCGTCACGGTCGGTGACGCCCTCGATGCGCGCGATGTCCGGGCCCACCATGCTCAGCACGATGCGCTGGCCGTTCGCGTCCAGCAGCGGGCCATAGGCGGTGAGGCCCTCGGGGGCGGCGGCGAAGCTGCGGACGCGCACCTGGCCCCGCACGCCGTGCGGCCGCCCGATCTCGCCCAGCAGGATCATTCCCGCGCCCATGGTTTGGCCCTACGCGCCTTTCGCTCAGCCGCGCGCCGCGGCGGCGGCGCGTTCCTGGGCCTTCTTCTTCGGCGCGGACTGGATGGGCTGCTCGGGGAACACGGGCATCGGGATGATGCCGGCGCGGCCCAGGAACTTCGCCACGCGGTCGGTCGGCAGGGCGCCCATGCCGACCCATTCGGCGATGCGCTCATTTTGCAGGCGCACGCGGTCGGCATGGTCGGCCGGCAGCATGGGGTTGTAGCTGCCCAGCTTCTCGATGAAGCGGCCGTCGCGCGGGCTGCGGCTGTCGGCCACCACGATGTGGTAATAGGGGCGCTTCTTGGCGCCGGCGCGGGCGAGGCGGATCTTCAGGCCCATGAAAACTGTTCTCCTGTCGGTCTAAAAGGGACGCTTGCCTTGGGGCATGAGCGCGGCGAGCCCGCCGCGCATCAAGCCTTTCTGGCCCATCTTGTTCATGCGCTTCATCATGTCGCGCATGTCCTCGAATTGCTTGAGCAGCCGGTTTACCTCCTGCACGGAGGCGCCCGATCCGGCCGCGATGCGCCGCTTGCGCGACGCCTTGATGATCTCCGGCGCGCGGCGTTCCTTCACCGTCATGGACGAAATGATGGCCGCCTGCTTCTTCAGAATGGTCTGGTCGAGATTGGCGCCTTCGAGCTGCGCCTTCAGCTTGCCCACCCCCGGCAGCATGCCCAGCATGCCCGACAGGCTGCCCATCTTGCCGATCTGCTTGAGCTGCGAAGCGTAGTCCTCCAGCGAGAACTGCCCTTTCTGCATCCGGGCGGCGAGCTTCTCGGCCTCGGCCTGGTCGATGGTCTCGGCCGCGCGCTCGACGAGCGAGACGATGTCGCCCATGCCCAGGATGCGGCCGGCGATGCGGTCGGGGTGGAAATCCTCGAGCGCGTCGAGCTTTTCGCCCGCACCCAGCAGCTTGATGGGGGCGCCCGTGACGGCGCGCATGGACAGCGCCGCACCACCGCGCGCATCGCCGTCCACCCGCGTCATGACGATGCCGGTGACGCCCACGCGCTCATTGAAGGCACGGGCCGTGTTCACCGCGTCCTGGCCGGTCATGGCGTCCACGACCAGCAGCGTCTCGTGCGGCTTCACGGCGGCCTTCACGGCCGCCACCTCGTCCATCAGTGCATCGTCGATGGACAGGCGGCCGGCGGTGTCGAGGATCACCACGTCGAAGAGTTCGCCGCGCGCCATTTCCATCGCGCGCATGGC
>JBHYDO010000239.1:0-7274 GCA_051860645.1 Roseococcus sp. | reverse complement strand
CGCTTCCGCGATGATCTGGCGGGCGCGGTCGGTCAGGTCGGCGCGATCCCAGTCGAAGAACACCAGGAAGGTGCGGGTGGGGGCCGGGGCCGCGGCGGGCGCGGGCGCCATCACCGGCGCGGGCGCCGGCGTGTTGAAGGCGTAGCGCAGGCCAACCAGGACCGAGTGGTTGTAGTTGTCGTTGCTGAACTGCACGCGGCCGGTGGTCGCGCCCGCGTTGTTCACGATGGAGTAGTTCAGCGACGGCGACAGGGTGCCCATGAAGCGGTATTCGGTCGTCAGCGACAGGCCGGGAAGCATGCTGTCGAGGCCGAAGGCCGCGCCAACGATCGCCTGATAGGCAAAGCGGCCATCGGTGCTGTTGGAGCGGATCGAACCGTTCGCGAAGTTCGCACGGATGTCGCTGTTGTCCGTCCACACGTAACCGGCGCCAGCGCCCACATACGGGGTGATGCTGAAGCCACCGAGGTCCATGCCGACGGGGATGTCATAGAACGCATTGCCCATGACGCCGTACTGGTAGCGGTTGCCATTGACGCTCGACGCGCGGACCGCGTTGATGCTGTAGCGGCGCGGCTCGTTCCAGCGGAAGTTGCCTTCGATCTCGGCGCGGATGCCGTTGCCGAAGCCCCAGCCCACGCTGCCGAGCACAGCGAGGCCGAAGTTGTCGGACGTCGCGCCCGGGGGGCGGGGCGCGACGGCCGAGCTGCGGCCATCGAGGAAGTTGCCGCCGATGCCACCACCGATGTAGAGGCCGGTGACGGGCTGCGCCTGCGCGGCAACGGGGAGCGACAGGACGGTCGCCGCCAAAAGGGCCTTCTTGAAGCTCATCTTTGCTTCTCCTTGAAACACGTTTGTTATCTGGTCGCGGCGTGAGAGACCCATGACGAGCACCACCATCCCGCTGCGTATGCACACAATATCACCACGGCCAGCCTGATTGCACCTCCCCCGCAGGCATTTCGCCCTCATGTGGCAAAAACGCCACAGCCGGCATGGCCAACCGGCAACAGGTGGTTCAGCTCACCAGCCGGAGGGCCGCCAGCCCGCCCCGCATCTTGCCAGATAATTCAATGGAAGCAGTAGATTGGCGTGCCCGAGCTTGCGTCCGGACCGGGCCTCTCCCTTGCCGTACCAATGCGCGACCACACCCGCCGCCCCCACCATGTCAGGCCAGCACGCGCGCCCCTCGGGGCCGACCAGGTTGCGCATCACCGAATCGGCGTGCCGTGCCGGGTCGCCCAGCGGGAGGCCGACCACCGCGCGGACATGCTGCTCGAACTGCCCGCACAGGCAGGCATCCATGGTCCAGTGGCCCGAATTGTGCGGCCGCGGCGCGATCTCGTTGCCGAGCAGCCGGCCATCGGGCAGCAGGAACATCTCGAGCGCGACCAGGCCAACCAGGTCCAGCGCCTCGGCCACGCGGCGCACATGCGCGCGTGCCGCCTGTGCGGTGGCCTCGGGCATGCGGGCCGGCGCGAAGGAGAGGTCGAGGATGTGGTGGCGGTGATGGTTCTCCACCGCGTCATAAACCGCCACCACGCCATCCGCCCCGCGGGCCGCGATGGCCGAGACCTCGCCGGCGAAGGGCACGAAGGCTTCCAGGATGAGAGGCTTGGGTTCCAGGCGTTCGAAGGCCGCCGCGCCATCCTCCGGGCGGCGCAGAACCGCCTGGCCGCGCCCGTCATAGCCCATGCGGGTGGTCTTGAGCACGGCGGGCAGGCCGATGCGGCCCAGCGCCGCGGGCAGGTCGGCCTCGCTGGTGACCTCTTCCCAGGGCGCAACCGGCACGCCGGCCTCGGCCAGGAAGCGCTTCTCCCGCACCCGGTCCTGGCCAACCGCCAGCACGCCGACGCCGGGACGGCAGGGCACACGCCCCTCCAGGGCGGCGAGCGTGGCGGCGGGAACATTCTCGAACTCGAAGGTGACCACGTCCACCGACGCAGCGAAGCGGTGCAGCGCCGCCACATCCTCATAGGGCGCCATGGTGCGTGCGGCGGCCACCTGCATACCGGGGCTGTCGGGCTCGGGCGCGAAGATATGGGCGCGGTAGCCCAGACGGGCGGCGGCCATCGCGCTCATCCGCCCCAGTTGCCCACCGCCCAGGATGCCAATGGTGGCCCCCGGCGGCAGCGGCTCAGGCCGGGTCATGCGGCACGCCCTCGGTCTGCGCCGCGCGCCAGGCGGCCAGCCGCGCGGCCAGGTCGGTGTCCGACAGGGCAAGGATCGCAGCCGCCAGCAGCCCCGCATTGATGGCGCCGGCCCGCCCGATGGCCAGCGTGCCCACAGGCACTCCGCCGGGCATCTGCACGATGGAAAGCAGCGAATCCATGCCCTTCAACGCATGCGATTCCACCGGCACGCCCAGCACGGGCAAAGCCGTCATGCTGGCGGCCATGCCGGGCAGGTGCGCCGCCCCGCCCGCGCCGGCGATGATGACCTTGAGGCCTCGGCCCGCGGCCGCGCGCGCATAGTCGAACAGGCGCTCCGGCGTGCGGTGGGCCGAGACCACGCGGGTTTCATGCGGCACGCCCAGCGCCGCCAGCGTCTCGGCGGCGTGGCGCATCGTCTCCCAATCGGAGCGGCTGCCCATGATCACGCCCACCACCGGCGTCGGGTCCGCGCCAACGCCCCCAGCGGGCGGCGCGCCCGCGCTCATGCCCCCAGCGGGCGGCACGCCCGCGCTCATGCCCCCAGCGGGCGGCGCGTCCGCGCTCATGCCCCCAGCGGGCGGCGCGTCCGCGCTCATGCAATGATGTCCGGCACCAGCCGGCTTTCCAGCCAGGCGATCTCGTCCTTCAGCTTCAGCTTGCGCTTCTTCAGCCGCACGGTCTGCAACTGGTCAGCGATGCTGCCCTCCAGCCGCGCGATCACGGTGTCGAGATCCCGGTGTTCGCTGCGGAGTTCGTGGAGGCGGCGCAGCAGGGCTTCGCGGTCTTCGAGCATCACGTCCTGAGGCCACCCCTGGTTTTGGCTGCGCCAGCCTTCGCTACATCGGCGCCCTTGTCGGTTAACGCAAAAAACATCGTCCCGCCGTCAGAGTTTGGGATAGCATGCCAGGGCGGCGGTGCAACAGCAGCAGGTCCTGCACCCGCGGGGCCTGCCCCTGCACTGGCTGCAACCTGGGCCGCATGGCCGGTTCCGCCATACGGCTTCCGTCGCGACCGGATCAGTTCCGGCCGCGCCACCAGGAAGGAGCCACACGGATGGAAAAGGACACGCGATGATCCATGCCCCGCGGCTGCAGGCCCTGGAGACCCGTCACGCCAACCTCGAGGCGCGTATCGCGCAGGAGGGCACCCGCCCCCGCCCCGATGACAGCGCGCTGATCCGGCTGAAACGGGAAAAGCTGCAGCTGAAGGAAGAGATGGAACGCCTTCGCCGCAACGTCTGAACGGGGCGGCGGCCCTACTCCGCGTCGCTTGCCACCGGCAGCGGCGCGGGGACGGCCTTGCCCTCGGCCCGCAGGCGTTCCTGCGCGGCCGTCACGGCGGCGTTCAGCGCGCTTTGCGTGCACAGGCCCAGGATGACCGGATCGCGCGCCTTGATGTTGGCGCTGTTCCAATGCGCCTTGTCGCGCACCTTCTCAATGGTTTCCTTGGTGGTGCCGAGCAGCTTGGCCACCTGCGCGATGGTCAGTTCGGGGTGGTTGCGCAGCAGCCAGGCGATGCCGTCGGGGCGATCGTTGCGCTTGGCCACCGGGGTGTAGCGGCCGCCCTTGCCGCGCACCTTCGAAGTGGGGACGGCATTGGCCGAGAGCGTCAGCCGCCCGGCAGGGTCGGCCTCGCAGCGGGCGATGTCCTCGCGCGAGACCTGGCCGTTGGACACCGGATCATAGCCAATGATGCCCTGCGCCACCTCGCCATCTGCGATCGCCTGCACCTCCAGCGGATGCATCTGGACGAAATCCGCGATCTGCTCGAAGGAAAGCGAGGTCTTCTCGATCAGCCACACGGCGGTGGCCTTGGGCATGAGGGGTTGGGCCATGGGTCATCCGTCAGATAGGCGCCCGGGGAGGGCGCCATCAGAATTGCAGTGCGAGCGCCGCGGGGCACGCACACTGGGCACGCGGCCGACTGTGAGTAGCCCTATAGTGGCAGCCCTGCATTGGGCCAAGCCCTGAAACGAGAGGCAGCCGCCATGTTCGAAGAAGATGCGCGCCCGAAACCACAGGCGCGGTTCACGCCAGCGCCGCTGGCCGAGTGGCCCGAGGCCGATCTGCGCGCCTACATTGCTGATCTAAAAGCAGAAATCATACGCGCCGAGGAAGCGATCGCGGCCCGGGCCCGGCAGCGCCGCGCGGCGGATGCGTTTTTTCGTTCCCAGCCATGAGGAAGGGCCGGGGGCAAACCCCCGGCCCCGATGTCAGGCGGTCAGGCCGCCTGTTCCAGCACCGGGCGCGCGGCGGGCGCCTCGACGGTGATGCGGCGCGGCTTCAGCGCCTCCGGCACCTCGCGCTTCAGCGCCACGTGCAGCAGGCCGTTCTCCAGCCGCGCGCCCTGCACGACCAGGTGGTCGGCCAGGACGAAGCGCCGCTCGAAGGCACGGCCCGCGATGCCGCGGTGGATGTAGTGGCGCTCACCCTGGGGCTCGGCGGCCTTGCCGCTGACATGCAGCGTGTCCTCGCGCAGCACCACCTCGATGTCGTCCGGGCCGAAGCCCGCCACCGCCATGGTCAGCACGTAGCTGTCCTGGCCGGTCATCTCGATGTTGTATGGAGGGTAGGCCTGGGCCTCGGGCTGGAGGCGCGCGCCGTCCAGCATGCGGGCGAAGCGGTCGAAGCCGATCGCGGTGCGGAGAAGTGGGGAAAAATCAACAGCGTTCATCGCTGAACCTCCTGCGAAAGCAAGGTCCGTGGAAAGCGGCCGTCCGTGGCGCCCCGCATGGGCGGCGCCCTTTCCGTACCGCGCCGAGGCCCATCAGGCACCCCGGCATCGCAGGAGGTATTTTCGCGCAGGCCCCGGTTCAAGGGGCCCGTGGCATCTTCAGGGCGCCTTCTTGATGGCGCCGATGCCCGCGAACTTCTTGTTGAACTTCGCCACCTGGCCGCCCGTGTCCATGATGCGCTGGCCGCCGGTCCAGGCCGGGTGGCTCTTGGGGTCGATGTCCAGGCGCAGCGTGTCGCCCGGCTTGCCCGCGCAGGTCCGGGTCTTGAAGGTGGTGCCATCCGTCATGATGACGTTCAGCTCATGATAGGCGGGGTGCGTGTCGGGCTTCATGGCGCGGCTTTCGGGGATGCGGCAAGCCGCGATGGCGGCCCGGCCGTGGATGGCGGGCCATAGGACATCCCCCCCGCCGACGCAAGACGGCACGTGCGGCCCCCCACGGCGGCGGAGGCCGCCTCAAGCCCAGTGGGGGGCCTCGCGCACGCCGCCCTTCAAGGGTTACGCTCCCGGCACGGATGGGACCACCCCGCCCGCCATCGGAGCACGGAACGCCATGGAGCTGCTGATCATCCTCGCCGTCGTGGTGGCCGTGCTCGGCTTCCTCGTCATCCTCTACAACCGGCTCGTGGCGCTGCGCCAGGTCACGAACCAGGCCTGGGCGGATGTGGAGGTGCAGCTCAAGCAGCGGCACGACGTCATCCCGAACCTCGTCGCCACCGTGCAGGGCTATGCGAGCCACGAGCGCGAGACGCTGGATGCCGTCATCCGCGCCCGCAACACCGCCGTCAACGCCCATGGCCCGGCCGAGGCCGGCGCGGCGGAGGGCGCGCTGGCCGGGGCGCTGCGCCAGGTGTTTGCCCTCGCCGAGGCCTATCCGGACCTCAAGGCCAACCAGAACTTCCTCAGCCTGCAGGGGGAACTCGCGGACCTCGAGAACAAGATCGCGGCCTCGCGCCGCTTCTTCAACAACGCGGTGCAGGAATACAACACCGCCACGCAGCAGGTGCCGATGGTCTTCGTGGCCGGCTCGCTGGGCTTCCAGCAGCGCCCCTTCTTCGAGCTGGGCGCCGAGGAACGCGCGGCGGTGCAGACCCCACCGCAGGTGAAGTTCTGAACCCGTGCCGGTGCGCGACATCGGCCTGTCCACCCGGGTCTGGAACAACAACATCCGCTGCGGGCTGCTGCTGGCGGGCTTCCCGTTCCTGCTGGCCATGGGCCTCTTCGGCATCGCGCTGATCTTCTCGGCGGGCGATGGCCAGGACCTGGGCGATGCGATGGCCAGGGCCGCCCGGGCCATGCCGGCCTACCTGTTCTTCGGCAGCATCTTCGCCGGGCTGTGGTTCCTCATCGCCTGGGGGCTGAACCAGCGCATCCTGGACGCGGTGACCGGCGCGCGCGCCGTAACGCGCGCCGAGGAGCCGCTTCTGTGGAACATGCTGGAGGCGCTGTGCATCAGCCGCGGCGAAAAAATGCCGCGCCTCGCCGTCATGGAGGTGCCGGAACTCAACGCCTATGCCTCGGGCCTCTCGCGCGAGACGGGCGCTGTCACCGTCACGCGCGGGCTGCTGGAGGCGTTGGAGCCGGACGAACTGCGCGCCGTGCTGGCGCATGAACTGGCGCATATCCGCGGCGGCGATGCGCGGCTGGGCGTGATCGCGGCCATCTTCGCCGGCATCCTGACCTTCGTGGCCGAGATCGTGCTGCGCGGCGGCCGGCGCGCCGTCTTCGTGCCGCGGCGTTCCAGCGGCGGCGACCGGCGCGGCGGGGGGCTCGCCGTGGTGGTGGGCCTGCTGATCATCCTGGCCGCGGCCGCGCTGACGGTGGCCCTGCGCTTCGCCCTCAGCCGCAACCGCGAATTCCAGGCCGATGCCGAGGCCGTGCGCCTGACCGGCGAGCCGGACGCGATGATCCGCGCGCTGCGCCGCATCGAGGGCCGCACCGCCCTGCCCCGCGTGCCAAGCCTGGTGCGCGCCATGATGCTGGACGACGCGGCGCTCAGCCGTGGCCCCCGCATCTGGGCCACCCACCCGCCCATCCAGGCGCGGGTGGATGCGCTGGTGCGCTTCGCCGGCGGGGTGGACCCGGGGCCGTTGCCGCAACCGGCCGCACCCCTGCAAGCCCCGGCTTAACCAAAGCCTTACCCCTGCCCTGGCATAGCACCGGCCGAGGAGGCGCCGATGCCCGGGAGCGTGGCCGCGGACAGGACGGAGCTGGAACGCCTGGTGGCCGCGCTGGAACGCAGCGGCCTCGCGAATTCGCGCGAGGACATCGCGGCCCTGTTGGCCCGGTCCAAGGCGCTGCTGGGCCCCTCCGCACCCGCGGGCCGGCCGCCGCGCCGCGTCCGCCCCAGTGCCCGGATCAAGCTGCGCGCCCTGCTGCTGCTGCTGC
>JBHYDO010000238.1:0-7304 GCA_051860645.1 Roseococcus sp. | reverse complement strand
GCTGCTGTGCAGCCGAGGGCTGCACATCGGGTGTCCGCGCGGCGGGGGATTGTGTGGTGGGCGCTTGCGGCTGGGGCGACTGGGTCGCACCGCCCTGCATGCCGCCCTGGCCTGCGCTGCCCGGTTGAGCGCTCCCCTGCCCCGTGCCGGCCGCTCCGGACGTCTGCGGAACCGGCGTCCGGTCGGGCTGCTGCGGCGGTGTCGCCGGGGTTTGCGCGGCGCCGGGCTGCACCGGCTGGGAGGCGGGCGCTGCGGCGCCGGGTGCCGGGCCAGCCGCCGCCTCGGGGTTCTGCGGGTTGCGCGGCGTCCCGTAGGACACCGGCGGCTGCTCGGCGAGGCGAGGCACCGGCTGGCCCTGCTGGGTCAGTGGCGCCTGGCCGGACGGGGCTTGGCCTGAAGGCGCCTGCGCTGCCGGGGCCTGGGGCGATTGCCCCTGCCCGCCCGATGGCTGGCCGGATGGCGCCTGACCCTGAGCGCCGGACACATCGCCCTGCGGCCCCGTCACCTGCCCGCCGCCCCGGTTCATGCCCGGCCCGGTGCCCGCCCGCGTGCCGGGTGCCATCCCGGACCGCATGCCGGGATAGGCGCCGGCCTCGGTCCCAGGAACCATGCCGCCGGGCGCCACCCCGCCGCGCGCCGCCGGGTCCCGATCCTCCGACCGGATGGAGGCGGACGGCTGGGCTTGCCCACCGCCGCCTTCGCTTGCCGAAGGCTGGCCCGCGCGGTCGGCGGTCGGCGGGGCGATGGTGCCCGCCGGCGGGTTGCCGGGTGTGGCCGAGGCGGGCGGCGCGGTCCTGTTGGGGGTCTGCTGCGCCAATGCCGTGGCGCCCAGCGCCAAGCCGCCGGTCAGTGTCACCGCCAGAAGCGGGAGCCGCGAGAGAGTCCGATGGGTCATGGGTTCCTCCTGCTCTTGCTGCGTTTCGCAGCGCAGGGGGTGAACGCGGGAGGGGCGGGTTGGTTACGGAGCAGTCCGCGCTCCGTCACACGGTGGCAGCCCCACGCGCCACCACGCCGGCTGAGCCGGGCGCTGGCCGAGCGCCAAAAGGCCCTGGACATGTCTTGTCCCTGGCACCGGCCCCGCCATCGCGCAATGGCCGCGCACGCCGTGATCGCGCCGGAGGGTGGCCAGCACCCCGCGTGCGAAGCCCTGCACCGCGCGTCGGGCCGCGGCCGCCTCCGCACGCGCCCCGGCGGGCAGCACCGGCAGCAGGTGCAGCACGCGCGCCTGCGGCGCCAGGTGCGGCAGCACCGCGCGCGTGATCGCCCAGAAGCCCAGAAGGTCCTGCCGGAGTGCGGCAGGGAGTGTTGCACTCGGCCCGGCCGGCCACGCCCTGGCCACCAGATTCTGGCCGCCGGCATCCGGCGCCGCGCCCACCCAGATCAGTGCGCCGATGCCGCCCCCGCCCAGGAAGGCCGCATGGATGGCGGCTTCCTCGCAGCTTTCGGGATCATCAAGGTCGCCGGCAAGGAGCTCGCAGCGGCGACCCTCCGCCTCGACCCGACGCGCAATGCCCAGCGCCACCGCCTCGTCGCCGGGGCGATGCAGCAGCAGGACGTCGGCACCGCCGCGGCCAGCCTCCTGCGCGGCAACGCCCGCGAGACCGACATCGCCCGCACCGATCAGCACCACGCCCTTTCCACAGCTTCCCGGCGCCATGGCGCGGTCTCTCCCGCGCAACCGCCTCATCCGAGCCATCGACGGCACCCCCTGCCTGCATCTCGTTCATTCCCGCGCCCCGCCCGACATCGTGGCCCTTGGCAGCCCGCCGGCCGCGCCCCCCCATGGGCAAGTTTCCAAAGCGCATCGCGATCGGCCATGGCACGCGGGGCGGAACGTGCATGCACCTTCGCCGTTGCAGGAAAGGTTAAAAATTATGGCTTGAACCCGGCGGGCTCTCGTCGGTTCCGGGTTCGTCGGCGCCAACAGCGGCGCCCGTCAGGGAGAATTCGCATGTACTCGATGGACAAGCTGTTCCTTGCCACCCTCAAGGACGTCTATTACGCCGAGCGCCAGTTGCTGAAGGCGCTGCCCAAGATGGCGCGCGCCGCGCAGAGCGAGCCCCTGAAGCAGGCCTTCACCGAGCACCGCGAGGAGACGCAGGAACAGGTGGCGCGCCTCGGGCGCGTGTTCGAGATCATCGGCAAGCGGGCGCAGGGCCAGACCTGCGAGGCCATGATGGGCCTCATCCAGGAGGCGGAGGAACTGCTCGAAGAGGCGCCCGAGGCGAGCCAGGTGCGCGATGCCGGCCTCATCGCGTGCGGACAGGCGATCGAGCATTACGAGATCGCGCGCTATGGCACCCTGGCGGCCTGGGCGGAGCTGATGGGCCATGACGAGGCCGCCCAGTTGCTGCGCCGGACGCTGGAGGAAGAGAAGAAGGCGGACACGCTGCTGAACCGCATCGCCACGCGCGAGGTGAACAAGGCTGCCGCCTGAGCGTCCGCCGCAACCGTCCGTGGGCCATGCCTTGAACGACGCGCAGCGCGAGGCCGGCATGTTTGCGCCGGGGCCGGGCGGGTGGGGTGCGCTGACGGTCTCCCCGTCGGTGCGGCCCTGGCCCGGGCGCATTCCCTGCGCCACCCGGCGGCGGGCAACGACGCCGCCGCGGCAGCGCAGCGCGACATGATCCGGCAGCCGATGTGGTGACGCCCGCCGTGGTCGTGGCCATCCCCGCGCATGACGAGGCCCAGCTTCTGCCGCGCTGCCTCGCCGCGCTGGCCGCGCAGCGCAACGCCCCGCCCTTCGCGGTGCTGGTGCTGGCGAACAACTGCTCCGACGACACGGTGGGCGTGGCCAGGCGCCTCGCCCCCTCCCTGCCCTTTCGGCTGCATGTGGAGCATGTTGTGCTGCCGAGGGCCTTGCGCCATGCCGGGCATGCCCGTGGCCTCGCGATGGCCCGCGCTCAGCCGCTGCTGGGCGAGGCCGGCCTGCTGGCCGGCACCGATGCCGACGCCGCCCCCGCGCCCGGCTGGATCGCGGGGCTTGCACGCCACCATGCTGCCGGGTTGGACGCCATCGCGGGCTCGGCAGTGATGGACCGCGCCTCGTCCCGCGCCCTGCCGCCGGCCGTCCGCCGGCGGGCGCGGGCGGAGGCAAGGCTGGCCCAGTTGCTCGATCGCATCGCCAGCGTGCTGGACCCCCTGCCCTGGGATCCGTGGCCGCGGCACAGCGGCCATTCCGGCGCGAATTTCGCCGTGGCGCGTGGCGCCTACCTCCGTTGTGGCGGCGTGCCCGACGTGCCGCTGTCCGAGGACCGCCTGCTGTTCGCACGCCTCGAGGCGGTGGGCGCGCGCATCCGCCATGCGCAGGATTGCGTGGTGCATGTCTCGGCGCGACTGCAGGGGCGCGCGCGCGGCGGCATGGCCGACGTGCTGCGCCGCCGCAGCGAGGCGGCGGACCCCTGCTGCGACCCGGCCATCGAGCCGGTCTCCCGGGTGCTGCGGCGCCACCGCCTGCGCCGCGCCCTCCGCGAGGGGGTGCAGGTGGAGCGCCTCGCGGGGCGGTTGGGGCTGGACGTGCCGCACGCGGCCGCGCTCACCTCGGGGCTGGCCGAGGAACAGGCATGGGCGCAGCTGCGCGCCGCGGCCCCGGGGCTGCAGCCCCTGCCCGTCCCGGCGGATCGGCTGGCACAGCAGACCCGCGCGGCCGAACGCGTGCTGCTCCGGCTGGGCGTGGCCCTGCCGGCGCCGCCGCCGGAGGGCGCGCTGGTCTGATGCCCCCGCGCGCCGCAGATCGGGCGTTCCGGCGCCGGAGGGGCGACGCTAGGGCCGAACGGCGTGGTCGATGCGGTAGCGCGGCAGCAGCGTCATGTTATGCGCCGCCCAGGCCTCGGGCAGCACCGCGAGGAAGCTGAGGGCCGCGGCATCGCCCGACATCGTGCCGTCATTGGGGCCGCGCCAGTTCACCAGCAGCACCACGCCGCCGGGGCTGAGGCTGGCCTCGCACCGTTCGGCCAATGCGTCGAGGTCGCGGAAGTCCAGGTAGTAGAGCACCTCGGACAGCACGATCAGGTCGAAGCGCCCGTCGGGCCATTCGTCCGGCACCGCCATGCACGCGAAGCTTGCGCCGGCGTGGCGGTGGCAGCGGCGCCGCGCCGCCGCGAGGGGCGCTTCCGCGAAGTCCAGCCCCAGGAAGCCCGCACAGCGCGGCGCCAGATGGGCGGAGAGGGTGCCGATGGAACATCCCACCTCAAGCCCGCGCGCGAACCGGCGCTCGGGCAGGCTCGCCAGCGTCTCGGCGTATTTGGCCGCCTCATAGGGGCTCTGCGCGAGATCCCAAGGATCCGGGCGATCGCGGTAGAGCCGCTCGAAGCGCAGGGCCGGGATGGAGCCGCGCGTCACGTGCCATCTCCCGCGAGGAGGCCGGCGCCGCGCGCCACGATGGCATCGGTGGCATCTTCCAGGACCGCATCGGGCCCCGGCTGGCGCAGCAGGCAGGTGAGGTCCCGCATCAGCCGCTCCACCGGCGCGCCGCCCGGCGCGGCGTCCACCCCGCAGGCCGCCAGGCCGATCCCGCGCTGAACCCGCGCCAGGACACTCTCCGCCGCGCGCAGCGTCACCTCGCGCGCCAGCGCCACCTGCGCCAGCACGGCCTCGGTATCGGGGTCCTCCTCCACCCGCGTGGCGCTGGCCCGGGTCCAGAGGCGCGCGGTCTCGAGGTCGAGCGCGTTCTCGCACAGCCGGGCTCGCTGCGCGGGATGCCCGGCGCGGCCGGTGGCCAGCAGATGGGCGCGAAGCGCTGCATCCAGCCGGCGCATGGCGCCGAGCTGCAGCGCGAGGATGCGCCAGATGCCGCCCGAGAAGGCAGGCTGCCGCAGGTAGGTGCCGGGACCGCCGATCACCTCGTCTGCTGCCACCACCCAGCCGTCCAGCCGGCAGGCACGGCTCTCGCTGGCCCGCATGCCGATCAGCGGCCACCCCGGCCCATCCTCGAACCGCCACGCCTCGGGCCGGGCCACCCAGGCCAGCACCGGCCCCTCCGGCGTCTGCGCCGTGACCAGCGCCGCCCCAACGGCGTTGGCGCCAGAACAGAACAGCTTGCGTCCGGTCAGCCGGCCGTCCCGCAGCATGACCGGCACCGCGGGGTCATCGGCGCCCCAGATCGCAAGCAGGCCCGCCGCGGCGGCGCGCGCGCGCTGCGACGGCGTCCCGTGATCCTGCAGCAGGCGACGCACATTGACATGGCCCTCGAAGAGGCGGCCGGCGCTGAGGTCGGCCTCGCCCAGCTCCAACAGCGCGGCCCACAGCCCCTGGGCGTCGGCCGGCGGGTCCGGCAACAGCGGCGCCAGCCGGCTTGCGGCGATCGCGGCGTCGGGCGGCGGGGCCGCGCGGAGCGCCTGCGCCACGGCAAGCGTCCGGGACCCGAAGGCAGCGGCGGCGGCCAGGGAGGGAACAAGGTCCATCCGCTCCCAACGCCGGCCGGGCGCGACAGTTTCTGCCCGCCCTTTCACGTCGAGGAGGGCTCGAGGGTGCTCGAATGGTCCAGCAGTGCGGCCAGTTCCTTGCGGGCGCGGAAGACGCGGCTCTTCACCGTGCCGACCGGGCAGCCGATGACTTGGCCGATCTCGGCATAGCTCAGCTCCGCCCCCACGCTCAGCAGCAGGGCCTCGCGATGGAGGTGGTGCAGCTTGGCCAGCGCCAGCTTCAGCTCGGACTGGCGAAAGGCCCATTCATGGGCCGGTTGCGTGATCAGCGCCTCGATGGGCGCATCCTCCAGCGGCAGGGTCTGGCGGCCGTTGAGCGCGAACTTGTTGTAGAAGCGGTTGCGCAGGATGGTGAACAGCCACGCCCGCATGTTCGTCCCCGCCTCGAACCGCTCCCGCGCCGCCAGCGCCCGGAGCACCGTGTCCTGCACCAGGTCATCCGCGTCGTGCTGGTTGCGGGCCATGCTGCGGGCGTAGGCCCGAAGCCGCGGAAGCAGGGACAGAAGCTCCTGTTCGAAGGTCACGCCGTCCACTCCCAGCCGGGGGCGAAACGTGGAAGGAACCGGGCGGTTGCAGCCCAGGAGCGCCGAGGCTGTGTCCCTACCGACGGCGCACCACCCCTGCCACCAGCGCGATGACGCCGAACAGGATCAGCGCCCAGAACAGGATGCTCGCGATGCCGCCGGCTGCGGCCGCGACGCCGCTCAGCCCCAGCACCCCGGCCAGGATCGAGACGATGGCGAGGACGATGATCCACCAGACGACCTTCATGGCGCGCACCCCCGCAGCAGCGGCCCCGTGGGCGGGGCTTCGGTCGGCCCCTCGGGCGGTCGCGGCGGCACTTCCTCCGGGATGGGTGGCAGGTCCGGGCCGGGCGCCGGCGGCGGCATCTCGGGGCCGGGCGGCGCGGGCGGCGGCATCTCGGGCGGCATTCCGGGGGGCAGTTCGGGCGGGCGGCCCGGCGGCACGCCGGGCGGCGGGGGGGTGGGCGAGCTGCCCAGGTGCTGCGGCGGCATGGCGGGATCTCCTTCAGGACCCCTGCTGAACGGCCGGCGCGCGCCGAAGTTTCAGCCGCCGGCGGCGGGGTCCATCGGGAAGCGGATCTCGCAGGCAAGCCCATCGGCATGCCAGCGCCGCTCGATGCTGCCGCCGAGCGTGCCCTGGAAGCTGTGGGTGATGATCTGCGAGCCGAAGCTCACCCGGGCGGGCGGGCCATCCAGCGCCGGACCGCCGGTCTCGCGCCAATGCATCTCCACCTCATGCCCATGCAGGCTCCAGCGCACCTCCAGCCGCCCGGCGGACGTGGAGAGTGCGCCGTATTTCGCGGCGTTGGTTGCAAGCTCGTGCAGGGCCATGGACAGCGGCTGGGCCACATCGGGCCCGACCAGGATCTCCGGCCCGTCCAGCGTCACCGGCGAGGCGCCTGGCCCGTCGCCCATGCCGAAGGGCTTCAGCTCATGGCACAGCAGGTCACGCAGGCTGGCGCCCTTCCAGCGCTGCCGGCCGAGCAGCGCCATGGTGCCGGCCAGCGCCTGAATGCGCGCCTCCAGCACCTCGACATATTCCTCGTGGCTGTCGGCGGTGGTGACGCGCAGCAGCCCGGCCACCACGGCCAGCGCGTTCTTCGCGCGGTGCTCCACCTCATGGGCCAGCATCGCGCTGTGCGCCTCGGCCTCCTTGCGCTCGGTCACGTCATAGGCGACGCCGATCAGCCTCGCGCCGGGCCCGCCCTCGGCCGGCACCTGCCGTGCCCGGACGATGACCCAGATCGTCTCCTCCCCGCCGTCATCGGTGGGGCGGTTGATGCGGAACTCGCTGCGCAGCCGGCCCGTGCGGTGGGCCAGCGCCATCTCGCGGCGCACGCGGCCGCGGTCGAGCGGG
>JBHYDO010000237.1:0-7306 GCA_051860645.1 Roseococcus sp. | reverse complement strand
GCCCGGCCCTATTCCAAGGCGCTGCCGCGCCGGGTGGCTGAGCCGCCCGGCCCTATTCCAAGGCGTGCCTGGCGGCTTGGGGCGCGCCGGCATCGGCGGTAGTCCTGCCGCAACATCCCCGGAGACCCCCGCCGCATGTCCGCCACCCGCCTGGGCTTCCTCACCCCCTCCTCCAACACCGTGCTGGAGCCGCTGATCGCGCGGCTGCTGCACGACACGCCCGAGATCACGGCGCATTTCGCCCGCTTCCGCGTGGTGGCCATCAACCTGGGCGAGGCCTCGCGCACCCAGTTCGACCCCGGCCCCGTCCTGGCCGCGGCCGAATTGCTGGCGGATGCGCATGTGCATTCCATCTGCTGGGCGGGCACCTCCGGCGCCTGGCTCGGCTTCGCGCAGGACGAGGCGCTGTGCGCCGCCATCACCCAGCGCACCGGCATCCCCGCCACCACGGCCACGCTCGCCCTGCGCGACGCATTGCGCGCGGCCGGCGCCCGCCGCGTGGCCCTGGTCACGCCCTATCTGGGCGATGTGCAGGCGGCCATCATCGCGAACCTGACGGCCGAGGGCTTCGACGTCACGGCCGAACGCCATCTGGACGACCCCGGCAACTACAGCTTCGCCAGCCACAGCCCCGCGCGCGTGGACGCGCTGGTGGAGGCCGCCGTGGGCGAGGCAGCGGCCGACGCCGTCATCATCCACTGCACCAATTTCCGCGGCCTGCCGGGCGCCCCCTTCCTGGAGGCCCGGCTGGGGCCGCTGGTGCTGGACAGCGTCGCAGTGTCGCTTTGGGGCGGGATGGTTGCAGCAGGACAGACGGCCCGGCTGCCGGCTGGGCGGGTGTTCGACCTGACGTTGTAGGCCATGTCTAAAAATTGATTGACATGTGAAGGAAGGGTGAACATCAATCGGGGATGTTCGCCTTCTCCCCCCGCGATCTCCTCCCGCCGCCCGGCACCCCAGGCTGGAACGAGGGCTGGCCGCGCCCCACCGTCCTCAGCTATTCCTTCGCCACCGAGGGCATGGCGCTGGACGCGGCGCAGCAGGCGCTGGTGCGGCAGGCGATGTCGGCCTGGCAGGCGGCCTCGGGCCTCAGCTTCGTCGAGACCCCCTGGCGCCACGCCGATTTCGTCTTCGGCTTCGGGGCCCCCGGCGACAGCGTCACCCTGCCTGCCGCCCCCACCCTGCGCGATGCGCTGAAGGCCACCGGCGCGGCACTCGGCCTCGCACCCGACCTTCCCGGTGCCACCCTCGCCGCCACGGTCATGGCCGCCGAGGATGCCCCGGCCAGCGGTCTCGGCTGGGCCGATGCCGAGGCGGTGGCCATCCTGTTCAGCTCGCGCCTTGAGGCGGTGGCCCAGGGGGTGCGCTGGCGCTATGACCCCGCGCTGGACGCGCTGCGCGGCGACGTCTTCTCCTTCCAGAGCCAGACCGTCTTCGCCGGCCGCGGCGACACCGCGCTGTTCGGCGACATCGGCGACGACCTGCTGATCGGCGGGCCGGGCGATGACCTCTTCATGGGCGGCCCCGGCAACAATGCCTATATCGGCGGGCCGGGGCGCGACCTGGTGGCGACGGGCTTCCTGCGCGCCGAGGTCACGATCGACTTCCGCTTCCAGCGCCTCGCCACCGAATGGGGCACCGACCAGTGGGACCAGGTGGAGCACCTGGGCTTCCGGGATGGTGGCTTCGCCCTGCACAGCCAGGAACATGCGGCCCTGGTGGACCGCCTCTACCAGGCGCTGCTGCAGCGCCCCGCCGACCCCACCGGCCTGACCACCTGGACCGAATTCCTCGACGCCGGCGCCACTGGCGAGGCGCTGGTCCGCCGCATCTTCGCAAGCGACGAGTACCGGGAGCGCTTCGGCACGCCGGACGCGGCGACGCAGGCGCGCGCCACCGCCGCCCTGGCCCCCGTCGCGGACGCGAAGCTGGACAACCCGCTCTGGGTGCCCGACGCCGAGGCGGTGCTGGCCGTGCGCTTCCATTTGCTGGTGCTGGACGCCGCACCAGACCGCGCGCGCTTCGACCAGTGGCTCGCGGCGCTGGAGGCCGCCCCCGACCACGCGACGGCGGCCCAGGCCTTCTTCGACGCGCATCCCGGTCATGGTTTCGCCGATGGACAGGCGCTGCTGGACGAAGCCTGGTCCCTGCCCGTGATCCGCGCCACGGCGCCATGGGTGGACGCAGGCGTGGTGCTGGCGTCGGACTGGCTGGCCTGAGGCGCCGGCTATTCCTCCGGCAGCGGCCCTATTCCTCCGGCAGCGGCACGAAGAAGCCCTTCAGCAGCGCGCGGTAGGCCATGATCTGCCGGCCGAGCGCCTCGGGATCGTGCAGCGCCTTGGCCATGATGATGCCGCCCTCCAGCACGGTGGAGACCATGTCGGCCATCTCGTCCAGCGGCACGTCCTCGCGCGGGCGATAGCGGGTGGCGATGTCGTCGAACAGGGCACGGAAGCGGCCGCGCCACAGCATGGCGGCTTCGGCGTTCAACGCGCGCACCTCGCGGTCGAACAGCCGCTCGTAGTAGCAACTGGCCGCGACCAGGCAGCCGGGATGGCCGTTCGGCAGGTCGCCCATCACATCGGCCAGCAGCTTGAGGCCGACCAGCAGCACCTGCAGCGGGTCATCCACCAGGCTGCGCGCCTGGGTGAAGATCTCGTCGTAGATGCGCTCGTCATCGGCGATGTATCGGCGCAGCAGCGCCTTGGCCAAGGCGTTCTTGTCCTTGAAGTGGTAGAAGAAGCCGCTCTTGGTCAGGCCGGTCTCGGCGATGAGTTCCTCGATGGAGGTGGCGCCGAAGCCCTTCTGCAGCACCGAGGCCTGGGCGGCGTCCAGGATGCGCTGCCGGGTTTCCTGGCCCTTGGTCAGGCGCAGATCGCTCATCTTTCCGCACCTCCGGTCGGTTTTGCGGGGGGGGCGCCGTGGGCCCGGCGCCTGGGGCGGAGTGTAACCGCCTGTCCGCGCGCGGCAAAAGGGCGGGGCGATGACTGGACCATATGCCCGCTGGGTGTGGCCCCGGCATTTGGGCACAAGGCGGCCACCGGAACCGAAAGGCACAGCCATGCACACCGACCGTCAATCCAACCCGCTCGGCGGGGCCAACGCCCGCGCCACCGCTCTCTTCGACGCGGCCTGCGAAGGCTTCGCCCTCTACCAGGGCGACCCCTATGCCCTGCTGGAGGAGGCGCTGGCCGAGGCGCCAGGCTTCCCCATGGCCCGGCTGGTCCAGGCCTGGATGCTGGCGCTCGCCACCGAGCCCGAGGCCAGCGCCGCCGCCCGCGCCCTCCTCGACGGCCTGCGCAACCAGCCCCTGCCCGAGCGCGAGGCCGGCCACGCCACCGCCCTGGCCCATGCGCTGGACGGCGAATGGACGCAGGCGGGCCTGGCGCTCGACCGTCATCTGGCCCGCTTCCCGCGCGACCTGCCCGCGGTGCAGGCCGGCCATCTGATCGACTTCCTGCGCGCCGATGCGCGCGACCTGCGCGACCGCATCGCCCGCGTGCTGCCGGCCTGGCAGGGCGTTCCGGGGCGCTCCGTCCTGCTCGGGATGCACGCCTTCGGCCTGGAGGAGATGGGCGACCACGCCCGCGCCGAGGCCACCGGCCGCGCCGCCCTGGAGGAGGAACCGCGCGACGCCTGGGCGCACCACGCGGTCGCCCATGTGATGGAGATGCAGGGTCGCCCCGCCGAGGGCCTCGCCTGGATCACCGGCCGCGCCCCGCACTGGGCGGCGCCGGGCGGCTTCTTCCAGGTGCACAACTGGTGGCACCAGGCGCTCTGCCACATCGAGATGGGCGATGCGGCGGCGGCCCTGGCGCTGCATGACGGGCCCATCCAGGGCGGGCAGAGCGCCCTGGCCATGGACCTCGTGGACGCGGCCGCGCTGCTCTGGCGGCTCGACCTCTCGGGCGTCGATGTGGGGGCACGCTGGGAGCCCGTCTCGGAACTCTGGGCGCGGCATGCCGATGGCCGGCTCTACCCGTTCAACGACTGGCACGCGGCCATGGCGCATCTGGGCGCGGGGCGGATGGACCGGCTGGAGGCGCTGCTCGCCCGCATGCGCGAGGCCGCCGCGGGCGAGACCGCCGGCTGGACCGCCCGCACCGGCCTGCCCCTGGTCGAGGGCTTCGCGGCCTTCCACCGCGGCGAGCACGCGGCGGCGCTGCGCCTGCTGCACGGCGCGCGGCACATCGCGGGCCGCTTCGGCGGCAGCCACGCGCAGCGCGACGTGATCGGCTGGACGCTGACCGAGGCGGCGCTGCGCGCCGGCGACCGCGCCATGGCCGCGGCGCTGACGCAGGAACGCCTGGCGCTGCGCCCGCACAGCCCGGTGAACCGCGCCTTTCGGGCACGGGCGGAGGCGCTGGCGGCCTGAAGTGGGGGGCGCGGGCTTGCCCCCCGCCCCCGCCCGCGCAACCCTTCCCGCATGACCGACTGGCGCGCCCGCGCGGGCACCGACTTCACCCCCACAAAGCAGCCCGCCCAGGGCGCGCGCGGCATGGTCGTCGCCAACCACCCGGCCGCCAGCGCCGCCGGCGCGCAAATGCTGGCCGAGGGCGGCACCGCAGTGGATGCCGCCGTCGCCACCCTGCTGGCGCTGACGGTGGTGGAGCCCATGATGGTGGGCGTCTTCGGCGGCGGCCTGATGCACATCGCGGCCCCCGACGGCAGGCACGAGGTGCTGGACGGCATGGCCAGCGCGCCGCTCGCCGCGCGGCCCGAGATGTTCGAGAACGCCGCACCCGGCGTGCAGACCATGGGCGGGCGCAGCGTCTGCGTGCCGGCCAACCTGCTGGCCTGGGAGGCGGCGCTCCGGCGCCATGGCCGCTTCACCCTGGCCGATGTGGCCGAACCCGCCATCCGCCTCGCCGCGCGGGGCTTCGCCGCCAGCGCCTATCTCAGCGAATGCGTGGCCGAAGTCGCGGGGGATCTTGCGCGCGATGCCGGCATGGCCGGGCTGTTCCTGCCCGGCGGCAACCCCATCGCCCCCGGCCAGCGCGTGGTGAACGGCGCCCTGGCCGAGACGCTGCGCGCCATCGCCGCAGGGGGTGCCGCCGCCCTGCACGAAGGCGATCTCGGCACCGCCTGCGTGATGGACCTGGCCCGAAAGGGCAGCATGATCTCGACCGATGATCTCGCCGCCGTGCGCATGATCATCCGCGCGCCGGTGCGCGGCACCTATCGCGGGGTGGAGGTGCTCGGCCCTCCGCCGCCCTCGGCCGGCGGCGTGCATGTGCTGCAGATGCTGAACTTTCTCGAAGGCTTCGACGTCGGCGCCATGGGCTTCGGCACGCCCGAGACGCTGCATCTGATGGCCGAGGCGCTGAAGATGGCCTTCGCCGACCGCGGCGTCGCCACCGCCGACCCCGACTTCCTCGACGTGCCGGTGGCCCGCCTCATCGCCAAGGACTACGCCGCCGGCCGCCGCGACGCCTTCGACCCTGGCCGCGCCCAGGCCTGGTCCGCCGGCGTGACGCCGGACCGCGAGAGCGCCAACACCACCCATGTGACCGTGGCCGACCACGAGGGGCGCATCGCCTGCTGCACCCACACCATCAACTCCCTGTTCGGCGCGCGCATCCTGCTGCGCCAGACGGGGCTGATCCCCAACAACTACATGGCGCTGTTCGACCCCATCCCGGGCCGCGCGCAATCGGTGGCGGCGGGCAAGCGGGTGACCACCTCCATGTCGCCGCTGATCATGCGGCGCGAGGGCAAGCCCATCTTCGCGCTGGGGCTGCCGGGGGGGTTGCGCATCTTCCCCTCGACCTTCCAGGCGGTGGTGAACCTGCTCGATCACGGGATGTCGTTGCAGGAGGCGGTGGAGGCGCCGCGCATCTGGACCATGGGCGGCGCGCTGGAGGTGGAGCCGGCCTTCGGCGAGGCCACCACCGCCGCACTTTCCGCGCGGGGCCACGAGGTGCTGCGCCTGCCGCATGTCGCGGGCGGCATGTGCGCCATCGCCTTCCGGCCCGATGGGATGATGGAGGGCGCGGCGTGCTGGCGGGCCGATGGCGCGCCGGTGGCGCTTTCGGGCGGCTGGGCCCGCGCGGGCGTGCGCTTCTGGCCGGATGCGCGCCGCGCCTGAACATCGTAACGCAAATGGGGTAACAGGGGCCGATGCCCATGCTGCACGCCCGCCTGAACCGCCTGCTCGACAGCCTGCCGCGCGCCTATCCGGGGCCCGGCGGCGCCATCGCCGTGCTGCGCGCGGGCGAGATCCTGGCGCGCCACGCCTGGGGCTTCGCCAATGCCGAGCGCCGCATCCCCTTCACGCCGCGCACGCTGTTCCGCCTGTGCTCCGTGACCAAGCAGTTCACCTGCGGTGTGCTGCTGGAGGCGCTGGGCGAGCCCGATAGGCTGGACGCGGCGCTGCGCGCCCGCCTGCCGCGGCTGGAGGGGACGGCCCCCACCCTGCGCGATCTCTGCCACAACCAATCCGGCCTGCGCGACTACTGGGCGGTGGCCATGCTGCATGGCTCGCCCGCCGAGGCGCCCTTCGGCGACACCGAGGCGGCGCGCGTCATCGGCGGCACGCGCAGCCTGCATTTCGCCCCCGGCACGCGCTACTCCTATGTGAACCAGAATTTCCGGCTGATCTCGGACCTCGTCGAGGGCCATGCCGGGCGCGGCTTTGGCGAGCTTCTGCACCGGCACATCTTCGAGCGCGCGGGCATGGAAAGCGCGATCCTTGCCGCCGACACCCGCGCCATGCCGGACGGCACCGAGGGCTATGAGGGCAACCCCACCTCCGGTTTCCGCGCGGCCCAGAACCGCATCCTCTGGACCGGCGATGCCGGGCTGGGGGCCTGCCTCGACGACATGATCGCCTGGGAGCGCCACATCGACGCGACGCGCGATGATCCGGCCGGCCTCTACAACCGGCTGTCCGCGCCGGTCGCCTTCGCGAATGGGCAGGCCGCGCCCTATGGCTTCGGGCTCGGCCGCGGGCGCGAGTTCGGCCGCGCCGTCACCGGCCATGGCGGCGCGCTGCGTGGCTGGCGCAGCCACCGGCTGCATGTGGCGGAGGGGCGCATCTCGGTCGTGGTCATGTTCAACCACTTCGCCGACGCGCAGGCCGCGGCACTCGATGCGCTCGCCGCCGTGCTGGACGAGGCGCGGCCCCCGCCCACGCCCCTGCATGGCGCGACGCCCGAATGGCTGGGCGCCTATCTCGAACCCGAATCCGGCCTGGCCGTGCGGCTGGACGCGCCCGGCGGGGCGCTCCGCCTGCGCTTCGGCCACGGGCCGGAGCGGCTGGACCTGCTGCCCGATGGCGGCGCCACCAACGGCCGCACCCGCATTC
>JBHYDO010000236.1:0-7434 GCA_051860645.1 Roseococcus sp. | reverse complement strand
CCGGCCGCCCGCAACGGCGCCAGGCATCCCAGCGCGTCATGATGCGCGTCCAGCACCTGATAGGCGGCCAGCAGCTCCGCCCGCAGTGCCGCGTCCGCAAGGCCGTGGCTCGCCAGCGCGAAGTCCAGCGCGCGGGCGGTCAGGACGTCGAAGGGCGCGTATTCGCCCGTGGCGGAGAGGATCCAGGTGTATTCCAGCTGGCGCTGCCGCCACATGGCGGAAAGGGCGCCGGCCTGCGGCCCGATGCGGGGTGCCAAGCGCGAGACCGCCGAGTGCACGTCCAGCAGCGTGCCATAGGCGTCGAAGATGACGGCCTTCACCATGTCAGCCTCCCTGGCTCAGCCATCATGCCGGTAGTTGGGGGCCTCGCGCGTCACGGCCACGTCGTGCACATGGCTCTCGCGCAGGCCGGCATTGGTGATGCGGCGGAAGCGGGCGTTCTTCTGGAGATCCGCGATGGTGGCGGCCCCGGTGTAGCCCATGGCGGCCTTCAGCCCGCCGACCAACTGGTGGATGACCGGCCCGACCGGCCCCTTGTAGCCCACCTGGCCCTCGACGCCCTCGGGCACTAGCTTCAACTGGTCCTGCACCTCGGCCTGGAAGTAGCGGTCGGCGCTGCCGCGCGCCATGGCGCCCAGGCTGCCCATGCCGCGATAGGCCTTGTAGCTCCGCCCCTGGTAGAGGAAGACCTCGCCCGGCGCCTCGTCGGTGCCGGCGAAGAGGCTGCCCATCATCACGCATTCCGCGCCGGCCGCGATGGCCTTGGCGATGTCGCCCGAGTTGCGGATGCCGCCATCGGCGATGGAGGGCACGCCATGCTCCTTCGCCGCCGCCGCGCATTCCAGCACCGCGGTCAGCTGCGGCACGCCGACGCCCGCCACGATGCGCGTGGTGCAGATGGAACCCGGGCCGATGCCGATCTTCACCGCGTCCGCCCCCGCCTCGATCAGCGCGAGCGCGCCCTCGGGGGTTGCCACGTTGCCGGCCACCACCTGCACGGTGTTGGACAGGCGCTTGATGCGCTCGATGGCCTTGAGCACGCCGCCCGAATGGCCGTGCGCCGTGTCCACCACGATGACATCGGCCTCGGCACCCACCAGGAGTTCGGCGCGCTTGAAGCCGTCCTCGCCCACGCCCGTGGCCGCCGCGGTGCGCAGCCGGCCCAGCGCGTCCTTCACGGCGAAGGGATGGGCCTCGGCCTTGTCCATGTCCTTCACGGTGATGAGGCCGACGCAGCGGTTCTGTTCGTCCACCACCAGCAGCTTCTCCAGGCGGCGGCTGTGCAGCAAGGTGCGCGCCTGCTCGGCCGTGACGCCGGGCGGGGCGGTGACCAGGCGTTCGCGCGTCATCAGTTCATAGACGCGCTGCTTGGGGTCGGTGGCGAAGCGCATGTCGCGGTTGGTGATGATCCCGACCAGGCGGTTGGTGCCGGGCTCGACCACCGGGAAGCCGCTGATGCGGTGGGCGGCCTTGAGCGCCAGGAGTTCCGCCAGGGTCTGGTCGGGGTGGACCATGACGGGGTTCACCACCATGCCGCTCTCGAAGCGCTTCACCCGGCGCACCTGCTCGGCCTGTTCCTCGGGGGTCAGGTTCTTGTGGATGACGCCGATGCCGCCCCGCTGCGCCATCGCGATGGCCATCGGCGCCTCGGTCACGGTGTCCATGGCGGCGGCGATGAGGGGGATGTTCAGCGCGATCTCGCGGGTCATCCGTGTGCGCGTGTCCGCCTGGCTTGGCAGGACCGTGGAATAGGCCGGCAGCAGAAGTACGTCGTCGAAGGCATAGGCCTCGGCGATGCGGATGGGCTGGGCGGTTTGGGTATCTGCCATGGGCGGGGGGGCCTTTCGGGCGGTCACGCGCGACCTTGGCGCGCTCCCTTAACCCTGGCGGGGCATGGCGGCAAGGCGCCGCGTGGCGGCGGGTGCCATGCGGGGTTCACATGCGGCCCGGGTCAGGGCCGGAAGCCCAGCGCCACCACGTAGTTCTCGCTCGATTCCTTGCGGCTGGCGGGCGGCTTGGCGTGGCGGACCTCGGCGAAATGGGTCCGGAGGCGCGTCAGCATCTCGCGCTCCGCCCCGCCCTGGAACAGCTTGGCCACGAAGCCGCCGCCCGGCGCCAGCACGCGCAGCGCGAAGTCCAGCGCCAGTTCGGCGAGCATGGTGATGCGCAAATTGTCCGTCGCGCCATGGCCCGTGGTGTTCGGCGCCATGTCGGAGAGCACGAGGTCGGCCGGGCCGTCGAGCGCCTCGATCACCGCGCGCTCGGTGGCCTCCTCCTGGAAGTCACCCTGCAGCACGGTCGCACCCGCGACACCATCCATGGGCAGCAGGTCCAGCGCCACCACCATCCCGTGCGAACCGACGCGGCTCATCGCCACCTGGGTCCAGCCGCCCGGGGCCGCGCCGAGGTCCACCACGCGCTGGCCGGGCTTGAGCAGCTTGAAGCGGTCATCCAGCTCGGTGAGCTTGAAGGCGGCGCGGGAACGCCAGCCGGCCTGCTGGGCCGCCTTCACATAGGGGTCGTTCAACTGCCGCTGGAGCCAGCGCTGGCTGGCCGTGGTGCGGCCGCGCGCTGTCTTCAGGCTGGTGTGGGTCAGTCGCTTACCGGGAGGGGGGGGCATGGGCCGGGCTTACGCCGCCCCGCGCCCGGCGTCACCCCGCATCAGGCGCATGATCATGCCCTCGCGCAGGCCGCGGTCGGCCACGGTCACCTCCGGCATGGGCCAGAGCCTGCGGATGGCGGCATAGACGGCGCAGCCGGGCAGCACGTAGTCCGCGCGCTCCGGCCCCACGCAGGGGTGGGCGATCAGGCCCGTGCGGCCCATGGCGAAGAGGCTCTCCAACGCGTCGTCGGCGGCGTCCGCGTTGATCCGCTGGCCGTCCACCAGTTGCCGATTGTAGCGGGGCAGGGCGAGCACCACGCCCGCCAGGGTGGTGACGGTGCCGGAGGTGCCGATCAGCCGCACGCCGCCGGCGCGGATTTCCTGGCCGATGCAGTGCAGGCGGTCGAAGGCCTCCAGCCGGGCCGCGATGTCGTCCACCACGGCGCCAAAGCCGCGCGTCGTGAAGCAATCCTCGCCCTCCGACAGCGTGACCACGCCGCAGGGGATGGAGAGGTAGCCGATGAGTTCCGGCCGTGGCCCGGTGCGGATCCAGGCGATTTCGGTCGAGCCGCCGCCGATGTCGAACAGGATGGCGCGGCGGTCCCCGGCCTCCAGCAGGGGGGCGCAGCTTTCCATCGCGAGTTCGGCCTCCTCGCGCGGGGTGATGATGCGCGGGCGCAGCCCGGTCTCCAGTGCCGCGCGGGCCAGGAATTCCTGGCCGTTGCGGGCGCGGCGGCAGGCCTCGGTGGCGACGGCGGCGAGGCGCCGCACAGGACGGCGCTCCAGCTTGTCGGCGCAGGCGGCGAGTGCGGCGAGCGTGCGGTCCATCGCGGCGTCCGACAGGCTGCCCGAGCGCGCCAGGCCCTCGCCCAGGCGCACCACGCGGGAGAAGCTCTCCACCACCCGGAAGCCCCCGCGAATGGGCGCGCCGATGAGCAACCGGCAATTGTTGGTGCCAAGGTCGAGCGCCGCGAAAAGCTGTGCCGGCGGCGCGCGGGGCGGCGTGGCGCTAGGCAGGGGGTGGAGGGAGGGGCGCATGGGGGGAACGCGATCCGGGTGTAAGCTCTCATGATCCCGAAGTGTTTCAGTTACCGCAAGGGGAAAGCGGGTTGGCAAGGCGGCGCCCCTTTGGTATGCCCCCGCCACGACCGACGGCTCCCGGATGTGGGGCCCGTTGGGGGATAGTTTAACGGTAGAACTCCCGACTCTGACTCGGGCAGTCTTGGTTCGAATCCAGGTCCCCCAGCCACAATTCCCTATCCGCCGATCTCGGCCAGCCTGTGTTCCCCGAAGAACCGCAGCATCTCGCGCGACGCATCCGGCCCGAGCGGATCGGTATAGGTGCCATCGCGGCTGCCGCCCGACCACGCATGGCCGCCGCCATGCACCACCCATTGCTCCAGCATTGCCCGACCGGACGCATCGGCATGGACGGTCCGGCTATAGCCATGGCCGCCCGGCACCTGGCCGCGTTCCACCACCACCCGCAGCCGGCCGCCGCCCGACTGCGCGATGACCTGGTCGCCGTTGCGGGGGTGGACCGTCGCGTCCTTGTCCGCATGGAAGACGATCGTCGGCACGATGCGCCCGCCCGGGCCGCCCTGTGGGCCCTGCGCTGCCGGCCCCCCCTGCCGCATGGCCGCGAAGGCCGAGGGCATGTCGCGCGCCGCCCCGCAGGCCAGGCCCGAATGCACCCCCACCGCCGCGTAGAGGTCCGGATAGGCCCGCGCCATGATCGCCGCCGCCGCCCCGCCCGCCGAGAGCCCCGCGACATAGACCCGCGCCGGATCCACCGCCTGCGCCCGCATCACCTCGCGGGTGATGCCGGCGATCAGCGCGGGTTCGCCGCCCTCGCGCCGCTGGTCGGCCGGGTTGAACCAGTTCCAGCATTTCTGGGCATTCGCGGCCTGGGTCTGGCCGGGATAGACCACCAGGCAGCCCTCCTCCTCGGCCAGCGCGTTCATCCGCGTGCCGGCGGCGAAGTCGTCGGGCGACTGGGTGCAGCCGTGCAGCATGACGACGAGCGGCGTCGGGCCCACGGCCCGGCGGGCGGGGATGTAGAGCTTGTAGCCGCGGCTGCCGGCGGCGTTGCCGAAGCTGCCCGCCACGAACCGCGCGCCTTCCGGCCAGGGCGCGGGGGGGGGGGCGCGCCCCGGCGCCAGCCCGCCCCGGTTCAACCGCGCAAGCAGGTCGCGCACCGCCTCGGGCATCTCCGGTGCACCGTGCCGGCCGAAGGGCGCACCCTGGGGGAAGGGTGGCTGGGCCTCGCCCGTGGCGGGGTCCACGTCGAAGACGCGCGGCTGGCGCGGGGCGCCTTGTGCCGGTGGCGCGCCACCTCCAGCGGCGGGGGGCGCGCCCCCCGGGCGGGGGGGGCGCCGCCCCGGCCCCCCCCCCCCGCCGCCCCCCCGCGGGGGGGGGGGGGGCGGGCGACCTCCAGCGGCGGGCGCCTCGCCGCGGGCGAGGCGTTGCAGCAGCGCGGCCGCCTCGGCGAGCCTGCCCTCGCGGGTGAGGCGGGTGGCCTCGCGCAGGGTGTCCTGGGAATGGGCGTGCATGTCGTGGCCTTCAGCGCCTGGGCGCGGTGTGGATGGGCGGCGCGGGGGGCGCCTGCCATGTCCAGGGATGGCGTGGGTGGCCGGGCGATCAGCCCATTCGGTCGGCCAGCGCGGCCTTCACCTCGGCGCTGGCCTGCAACGCGCCCAGGACCGAGACGGAGGCGATGGCCGCGCGGGCGAGTTCGGGCGTGACGTCGGCCGCGATGCTGGCAAGCCCCAGCACCCGGATGTCGAGCCGCTGGCCCGCCGCACGCGCGGCCTCCAGATCAGCCCGGGTGAAATGCCGCAGGCCGAGGTCGAGGCTCTTGCGCGCCACGGATTGCCGGGTCGCGTCGGCGTGGCGCTCCACCTGGTTGCGGATGGCGGTGCGGATGAAATCCGTGCGGTTGGCGTAGAACCCGTCCTGCACCAGCAGGTCGATGTGGCCGAGATCGACATAGCCGAGGTTGATGGTGATCTTTTCCGAATCCGCGGACGGTCTCGGCTTCAGCACCTGTCCTGTTGAAACCATCCGAAAACCATCCTTAAACCATCCGTGTGGATGGTAAATGGGGGCCGGGCCGGGGCATTCAAGCCGCGCCGGCGGTCTCGCCGAATTGCAGCCGCGCCAGCCGCGCATAGAGCCCGCCCTCGGCCACCAGCGCGTCATGCGTGCCCTGGGCCACCACGCGGCCGGCCTCCATCACCACGATGCGATCGGCGCGGCGCACCGTGGCGAGGCGGTGCGCCAACACCAGCGTGGTCCGCCCCTCGGCCAGGCGCGCGATGGCCTGCTGCACGGCCTGCTCGCTTTCCGCGTCGAGCGCGCTGGTCGCCTCGTCCAGCAGCAGCAAGGGCGGGTCGCGCAGGATGGCGCGGGCGATGGCGATGCGCTGGCGCTGCCCGCCGGACAGCAGCACGCCGCGGGGGCCGAGTTGCGTCGCATAGCCCTCCGGCAGGGCCGCGACGAAGCCATGCGCGGCGGCGGCCCGGGCGGCCTCCTCCACCTCGGCGTCGGTGGCGTCGGGCCGGCCGTAGCGGATGTTTTGGGCGGCGCTGGCGCTGAAGATCACGGGGTCCTGCGCCACCAGGGCCATGCGGGTGCGCAGCGCCAGCGGATCGAGGTCGCGCAGGTCCACGCCTTCCAGCGTGATGCGCCCCTGCGCGGGGTCGTAGAAGCGCAGCAGCAGTTGCAGCACGGTGGTCTTGCCCGCGCCCGAGGGGCCGACGAGGGCCACCGTCTCGCCCGGCGCCACCTCCAGGGAGAAGTCGTCCAGCGCGGCGGTGCCGGGGCGGGTGGGATAGTGGAAGGTGACGCCCTCGAAGCCCACGCGGCCCCGGGGCGGGGGCAGGGGGGCGGGCGTGGCGGGGGCGGCCACCAGGAGGGGCATGTGCAGCACCTCCACCAGCCGGTCGGCCGCGGCGGCCGCGCGCTGGACCTCGCCCCAGAGCTCGCTGAGCGTGCCGCCGGAGGAGGCCAGCAGCACCGCATAAAAGACGAAGGCCGTGAGTTCGCCGCCCGTCATCCGCCCCGCGATCACGTCCTGCCCGCCCACCCAGAGGCTGAAGGTGATGGCGCCGAACCCCATCAGGATGACGATCAGGATGAGCATGGAGCGCGAGGCGATGCGCCGCAGCGCGGCCTGGACGGAGCGTTCCACCTCCTCGCCGAAGCGCGCGCGCTCGGTGTTCTCCTGGGTGTAGGCCTGGACGGTGCGCAGGCTGTTCAGCGCCTCCTCGGCATGGGCGGAGAGGTCCGCGACCCGCTCCTGCGCGGCGCGGGACAGCCGCCGCTCGCGCCTGCCGAACAAGATCAGCGGCACCACCACGATGGGCACCACCACCACGATGATGCCGGCCAGCTTGGGGCTGGACAGGATCAGCAGCACCAGCGCGCCAGACGAGGTCAGCGCCGTGCGCAGCCCCATCGAGATGGCCGACCCGATCAGCGCCTGCAGCAGCGCGATGTCGGCCGTCATGCGGCTGAGGATGTCGCCGGTGCGCGCCGTCTCCACGCTGCCGGGCGAGAGGCGCAGCACATGGCCGAAGACGGCGGCGCGCAGATCCGCCGCCACCCGCTCGCCCAGCCAGGAGACCAGGTAGAAGCGCAGCGAGGTGGCGAAGCCCAGGGCCGCCACCACCAGGAACATGAACAGCGCCGCCGCGTTCAGGCTGGACGCGTCCTGCCCCGCGAAGCCCTCGTCGATCAGTTGCCGCAGCCCCTGGCCGATGAGCAGGACGAGGCCCGCCGCCATGAGCAGCGCCGCCGCCGCCCCCAGCGCACGGGGCCAATGGGGGCGG